>JAKSSB010000164.1 GCA_024403285.1 Lachnospiraceae bacterium
TATGTCCTTTACGTGGCACGATTCTTCCCTCCTTAATTATTAATAGAATCCCGGGTAAAAAACCCGTGTTCTCCGCTCATCCGCATCGAAATTCCAAAATGAATCTCGCAATACATGCCTCCGGATACGGCTAATTTGCGGAAATTAAATCTTAGGTACTCACATGTGTCCTCTAATGTGTTCGCGTCGTTTCCATCTATTATTCCCGGTAAAAACCGGAAATTCGTAAATCGAATACCAACACTTATTAATTAGTTCTGTTTGTGGTACTTTGTTCCATCAGACGCTTAATTACTTACCTGCTTTAGGTCTCTTAGCGCCGTACTTGGAACGAGCCTGGCGTCTGTTAGCAACACCTGCAGTATCGAGAGTACCACGGATGATGTGGTATCTGGTACCGGGTAAGTCTTTAACTCTACCACCACGGATAAGAACAACGCTATGCTCCTGAAGGTTGTGACCTTCACCGGGGATGTAGCTTGTTACTTCCATTCCGTTAGAAAGACGAACTCTGGCGATCTTACGAAGAGCTGAGTTAGGTTTCTTAGGTGTAGCAGTTTTAACAGCTGTGCAAACGCCTCTCTTCTGAGGAGAAGGAGTATCAATTGCAGTCTTGTGAAGAGAATTGTAGCTTCTCTGAAGAGCGGGAGCTGTTGACTTCTTGACGATTTCCTGTCTTCCCTTACGTACTAACTGGTTAATTGTTGGCATTCTTATTCACCTCCTGTTTGTAAAATAAATCTGTGTATTTTTACACACACTAAAAGCATGCATTTCTATGCACGCTCAAATATTATACTTATCTTTGTCTTCGGTTGTCAATATTTTTTTGGAGTTTTCGGCATTTTGAGCCGTATTTAACCGTTCTTACACTCTTTTTTGTTTACTTTGTAAAAGAATTACGTGCATCACACTACACTTTCAACGATTTAAGGTATTCTTTACGGTCGTCAGATACTCTGAAACTCTCGCGGGCTTTCTGAATCGACTTGTTGTGAACCCACTTCGGGAGCCGCTTTTCTTCTATATAAATGACAGTCTCATCCCAGTGCTTGGCAAGTGCGGTCGCATAGTACCACGCTGTCATCATATTGACATAGTATTCGTCACTGACAATCTTCGCCGGCAATTCAAGATACTCGGGTTTAAAACTGTCATCCAGGTAAAAACGCATCAATGTACCCGTACCGAAACGGCATGTGTATGTTTCGGGTGAATTCATCCACTCTTTTACCTTGAAGATAAGTCCCTCGGGATTCTTCTTGTAAACCTTCGGGATAATGGTATCGCAGACTGCCCAGTTATCGACAAACGGAAGAAACCTTTCGATTTCCTCTGTTGCTTTGTCATAATCTTTTAACTCACAAAGCATAGCCGCATGAAGCATATTCTCGTCAAAATACTTATGCGGAAGTTTATGCATAAATTTCTCGGCTTCCGGGTCCTTCAAATACTCTTTTGCAAGTTTTCTCAGTACCGGTATTTTGATTCCAAGGAATAAATTCTCGTTGACTCCCGGAGTCAACTTTGCCTGAAACAATGCATTTTTCTCATCACGCATTTCAATTAACTTTTTGGTTATTTCGAACATACATAATCTCCTTACGTTCTTCGTGCTACCTTATACGCCGTGTTTTTATCGAGCAGGATGCGAAGCTCTACTGCTCGTTTCGCCGGCCGTATGTTGCGAAGCAACTGATTACCTTATACGGCCGTGTGAAAAAACAGGAGCGCAACATAATCTGCTGCGCTCCCAGTTAATAATTTATTCTTCGCTTACTGCTTCTTCAACAGCTTCATCTGCTTCGGATACAGCCTCGATTACTTCATCGGGAATATCCATTCCGTACATTGTATCAAGTTTAACATCTCTGTATCTCTTCATACCTGTACCTGCAGGAATAAGTTTACCGATAAGTACGTTTTCCTTAAGACCGATAAGAGGATCGACCTTACCCTTGATAGCAGCCTCGGTAAGAACCTTGGTTGTCTCCTGGAAGGAAGCGGCTGAAAGGAATGAATTCGTTGCAAGAGCTGCCTTTGTGATACCAAGGATGATATCGTTTGCAACAGCGGGCTTTGCATCGGGATTTTCTGCAAGAAGTTTCTCATTGATATCTTCAAGTTCAAGTCTGTCAATAAGGCTTCCGGGAAGTAAATCCGTATCTCCCTCAAATTCAATTCTCTGTTTCTTAAGCATCTGACGAACGATTACTTCGATATGTTTATCCGAAAGGTCTACACCCTGAAGTCCGTAAACTTTCTGAACTTCTCTGATGAGATAATTCTCAACAGCCTCAATCTTCTTGATTTCAAGAAGGTCATGAGGGTTAACCGAACCTTCTGTAAGTTCATCACCGGCTTCAATCTCAGCACCGTCAAGAACTTTGATACGTGCGCCGTAAGGGATAAGATAAGATTTCTCTTTGTCCTCACCTGTTACAACGATTTCACGTTTCTTCTTGGTATCGTTAATCTGAACCTTACCACCGAACTCAGCGATAATAGCAAGTCCCTTAGGTCTTCTTGCTTCAAAAAGCTCCTCGACACGGGGAAGACCTTGTGTGATATCGTTACCGGCAACACCACCGGTATGGAAGGTTCTCATTGTAAGCTGTGTACCGGGCTCACCGATTGACTGAGCTGCAATAATTCCGACAGCCTCGCCGACCTGAACAGCCTCACCTGTAGCCATGTTAGCACCGTAACATTTAGCACAGATACCGTTCTTCGACTTACATGTAAGAATTGTACGAATCTTAACGCTTTCGATAGGCTTTCCGTCTGCATCAACACCGCTCTTAACGATTCTTGATGCTCTGCTGGGTGTAATCATGTGATTTGCTTTAACAATAACATTGCCGTCTTTATCTGCAATATCTTCACATGAATAACGGCCTCTGATTCTTGCCTCAAGTGTTTCAATTGTTTCTTTACCGTCGGTAAATGCCGAAACACGCATACCTGTAATTTCCTTACGGTTAATGCAGCAGTCTACATCACGAATGATAAGCTCCTGACAAACGTCAACCATACGTCTTGTAAGGTAACCGGAGTCGGCTGTACGAAGTGCGGTATCGGAAAGACCTTTACGAGCACCGTGAGCTGACATGAAGTATTCCAAAACGTCAAGACCTTCACGGAAGTTTGACTTGATGGGAAGTTCGATTGTTCTACCGGTTGTATCAGCCATCAGACCACGCATTGCAGCAAGCTGTTTCATCTGCTGTTCACTACCACGGGCACCGGAGTCAGCCATCATCCAGATGTTGTTGTACTCATCAAGACCCTGCATCATTGCACGTGTAAGTTCTGCATCGGCATCGTTCCATACGGCAACTACACCTTTATAACGTTCTTCTTCAGTACAAAGACCTCTGTTATAGTTTCTACCGATCTGGTCAACCTTCTCCTGTGCTTTGGCAAGAAGTTCTGC
>JAKSSB010000165.1 GCA_024403285.1 Lachnospiraceae bacterium
TGCCTCGGGCAATCACGAAGATATTCCACGTCGGGCAAGCTTGCGCACAGTTGAGCTACGCAGCGGTTCTAAGCTCGGAAGAACCTCGCTAAGAACCGGCGAGCTCAAAAGGCCCTCCTTAGGAATACTTTCGTGGATGCCCTCGAGGATGAATCCTGCGAAAAAATGACAGAAATACCGCTAAATCCGAGATTTCGGGGATTTTAGCGGTAATTCGATCTGAATTCCGGGGTGGCAGACAGCAAAATCAGGACAAGTCTTCCGTGGTGCTGTCGCGGGAAGGAAAGTGCATTAAGAAAAACATCGGAAATTTCAAAAACAAGAATTTCGATGTAAATTTCGCCGGGAATTGAGTAAAAAAACATCGGAAATTTCAAAAACAAGAATTCCGATGTAAATTTCGCCGGGAATTGAGTAAAAAAACATCGGAAATTTCAAAAAACAAGAATTCCGATGTAAATTTCGCTGGGAATTGAGAAAAAAACATCGGAAATTTCAAAAACAAGAATTCCGATGTAAATTTCACCGGGAATTGAGTAAAAAAACATCGGAAATTTCAAAAACAAGAATTCCGATGTAAAAGTTTATATTTGCAATTATACGAAGAACCCCGGACAGAAATGTCCGGGGTTTTTGATGCCGGGATAGAGAGAAAAACAAGGATTCGAAGACACGGGCGGAAATATAACTTGATAATCGCGTTATGCCTGCGGAATATCGCCGGGTAAGTGCACAAAAGATTTCTTGAAAAGAAATATGAAAAAGTTGTAAAATATGAATGTCAGCAAGTTTATGCAAGCATATTATTGAGCAAGCATATTATTGAGCAAGCACAATAAAGAGCAAGCATAATTAAAGAGTAAGCACAATAAAGAGCAAGCACAATAAAGTGTAAGCCAATAAAGTGCAAGCATAATAAACGGTAGCCATAATATAGTGTAAAACCTTATAACGTGCATACTTCGGAACGAGTATGCAAATGAAAATATAATCAGAATTCGGGAGGATAAGATAATGCCACCTTCACATCACAGCCACAGCAGTTCACATCACAGCAGCTCACATCACAGCTCAAGCAGAAGTCACAGCTCAAGTCATGTTTCACATCACAGCTCAAGCTCGTACAGAAGCACGCCTCATTACAGAAGCAGTTCTTCATACGGTTCGGGCTTTTTCGGCTCGTCACTGGGAAGCACTGCACGCAGAGCTCCGGCAGTCAATCCGCCGCATGTTTACAGAAAGAGAACTTCTCAGCCTACGGGATATAAGTCACTTTCGAGCGGTTTTCCCACGCCGAGAATGCATACCTGTTCAAGACATGATTATGTCTTTTACCCTGTTGACTGGGTTGATTCGATATCTCATCGCTCGTTTAAAAAAGGTTACTACGACGAGAACGGTGCTTACTATGATAATATTGCATTTTTCGATGCTAAAACAGGCAAATATACAACCAAGCTTGTATGTAATTACTGCGACACCGAAATCAAAGCGGAATGGACGGAAGGCGGAGCACCGCATTGTCCGAACTGCGGTGCAACACTTCATGAAGTTATTACCGGAATCACAACCGATACCGTTGTGGATTCTTTCAACTTAAACGAGGGTGTTGAGCAGGGAAGCGAAGCATATTACAATTACGGCGGAAACGGAAGTGGAAACGGATATTCGGGCGGGGGAAACTATACGCGTTCGAATAACAATGCAAAGTATCTGGGTCTTCCCATTTCCATCGTTATTTTCTCTATTATGATTTGCTGCTGCGGCGGAAGCTTTTCTCAGATTGCATCCTGTACAGCCTCAACAGCAATTCCCGCGCTTGAACAGACTGCCAACAATCTTCAGACGGTTGTTGATAATTCGGAGAACGTATATCCCGACTACAATAACGCAGTTTCTGTTCCGCCGGCCGGAATTACATATAATTCTTCCAAGATTTATGTTGATGCAATCGGAAGAGAATGTATGTGGTATGACGAATATGAAAGTTATTACGATCAGGCGACAGACTGCTATTTCTGGTACAATACCGATGTTGAACCGTCCGAGTGGCAGTACTGGTATGAAGGCGTTTCTTCAGACTACGGTGAGTACGGCTGGATGGTATTCGATGAGTATGAGCAGCGCTGGTATATCGAGGAGACGAACGGCCATTGGGCACCGCTTCCCGAGATTTATGACACAAGTTATATGTGGCATATAGAGTAAAAGATAAACAGGTTACGTTTTAAAATTTTGGAGGGGCTGAGATTGAAGAAGAGGCTTTATAAGCTGATTGCTGTTTTAACAGTTTTTGCATTGGTTTTCTGTGACAGGGGTATCATCTCCATGGCTGATGAAATCGTGCCCGGAGACTTCGCTGAAGTGCAGGAAGATAAGGTGTACGACGAAGCGGATACGAAATCTGAAACTGTATCGGACAACGAAACGGATACGGATACTGAAGATATATTGGGCAACGAAGCGGATGCAGAATCGAAAACTGTATCGGGCAACGAAGTGAATTCGGAGTCGGAAGATGAATCGTACAACAATGCGAATGCGGAATCGGAAGAAATTTCGGATGACGAAACGGAATATGAAGTTCCGGACTCTGCGGATTCGGGTGCCGAAGAAGATGAGATAATCGGCGAGGAAGATGCAGACGATTATGAAGAATTTGAAGAGGACATTTCGATTGAAGAACTTGAAATCGAAGAAGAGGACATTTCGATTGAAGAACTTGAAATCGAAGAGGAAGACATTTCGATTGAAGAATTTGAAATCGAAGAGGAAGACGTTTCAGGCGATGTTGTTTCGAGTGAAACGAACAATTCCAAAACGGCTCCCCGTTTGGTTGTATCACCGAAGGCGGACGGTACAATCAAAATCAACCTGCTTGTAGCTTCCATTGACCCGACACTTACTTCGATAAACGGCAGGAATTATCATAACGGAAAGAATACAATTAAAGCTTCCGAATATTTTAATTATTCTTTGTCTGAAAGAGTCGGATTCTGGTGTGACAGTTTTGAAGAAGTATCCCATCAGACGGTTAAGTTTAATGTGGTGGATACCGTCGAAATCAATGAGTTCCCGAAATACAAAGCCGATTCATCACTCCCTTCATTGAATAACAAATCTTTCCAGGAACTTTTCAAGATGGACGAAAACGGTTACGGAATGTGGTATGAGGGCATAACAAGTGAAGCCTACCGTCAGTACGACACCGCAGGGGATTTGGATTACAAATACTATATTGAGAAACTTAATCTTGTCAAAAGGAAGAATGCGGGTGAATTTGATGTGCTTTTAATGATCGGCATCGATCCGCTTTCACCCAACGAGACATGCATGGTTGGAAGAAATCCGTTACGGATTAACGGAGATACCTTTTGTGCCGACTGTGAGAATTTCGTTATTG
>JAKSSB010000166.1 GCA_024403285.1 Lachnospiraceae bacterium
ACAATCTGCTCAACGCTTACCGGAATCTCCGGTACATACACTCTCGGCGAAGGCATTTCTTCCTGAATATGCTTGATAGCAATCGCTACGGTAGTTTCTCCGTTAAAAGGAACACGACCGGTAAGCATCTCGAACAGAGTAATACCAAGTGAATAAATATCACTCTTCTCATCCGAGAAATTGCCACGCGCCTGTTCGGGAGAAGTATAGTGAACCGATCCCATAACATTGGAAGTAATCGTATTGCTCGAAGCTGCCTTGGCGATACCGAAATCGGTAACCTTAACTCTGCCTTCTTTACTGATGATAATATTCTGCGGTTTGATATCTCTGTGAATAATCTTGTTATTGTGAGCCGCTTCAATACCCTTTGAAATCTGAATGGCGATACTGATGGCTTCTTTTACCGAAAGACGTGCTTTCTTCTCGATATAACGCTTAAGTGTTATTCCTTCGACAAGTTCCATGACAATATAGTAGATGCCGTTCTCCTCACCTACGTCGTATACATTAACGATATTGTCATGCATAAGTCCCGCTGCCGCCTGGGCCTCGGTTCTGAATTTCTGCACGAATTCCTTGTTCTCGCTGAATTCCTGCTTAAGTACCTTAACCGCTACGAAACGGTTAAGCTTATGACATTTAGCTTTATATACATCAGACATGCCGCCCGTGCCGATAAGTTCAAGTATCTCATATCGGTCACCGATCATCATACCCATTTTAACCATATTGTACTAACTCCATTCTTTTATTCTTCCATACGGTCTGACGAAACAAGCACTACGGCGATGTTATCTTTGCCGCCGTTATTGTTGGCCGTTCGTATCAGATTATCTGCAATATCTTTCAGCTCCCCGCCCGATTTGACTATTGCGCATATATCCGGGTCCTCAATCATATTGGTGAGACCGTCGGAACACATCAGAATCATATCTCCCTCAGCAAGGGTTACCTCGAAGAAATCGATGTTCACCGTCGGTGAAGCGCCTATCGCTCTCGTAATAATGTTCTTATCCGGGTGATTTCTCGCCGCGACTCTGTCTATTCCGCCAAGTCTGACCATTTCTTCAACAAGGGAATGGTCCCGCGTTATCTGCTTAATATCTTCATTGATAACGTATAGTCTGGAATCACCCACATTTGCAACCAAAAGATTGTCTCCCATGCAGGTGGACACAACAAGTGTCGTTCCCATACCGCCCATGTCCTCGTCTTCCGAAGCAATCTTGCGTAACTGCCTGTTCGCAGACTGAATTGCATCGGATAGTATCTTAACCGGCTCCGTCTCCTTCGACATGCCAACCTCTTCGACTATCGTCTCGACAGTAAACTTCGATGCATAGTCACCGGCTTTATGTCCGCCCATTCCGTCCGCCACAATGAACAGATTCGGAAGGTTGCCCAAAGGAAGTGCGGAGGTAAAAACAAAGTCCTGATTCAATTGTCGTTTCTTACCGATATCGGTCTTTGAAAACGCTCTAACCAACTTTATTCCTCCGAGTGAGCAGACTGTGTATGGCGACGCCTCAACTGACCGCAGGCCCCGTCGATATCTCTGCCCATTTCTCTTCTAATAGTAACATTTATTCTGTTTTTTTCAAGTTTATTTTTGAACCGCTCGATGCTCACAGTGTCCGAAGTTACGTAATCACGCTCTTTTATCGGGTTGACCGGAATCAGGTTCACATGGCAGTTCATACCGCCAATAAGTGCGATTAATTCTTCCGCTTCCTTAAGATTGTCATTGACTCCGCCAACCAGCGAATACTCGAAGCTTATCCTTCGTCCGGTCTGTTCGAAATAGTACGTGCAGGCCTCCATAAGCTCCAAAACCGAGTATCTTTCGGCAATCGGCATAAGCTTTCTTCTCTTCTCATCCGTCGGGGCGTGAAGCGAAAGTGCCAGTGTAATCTGCAGTTTCTCGTCCGCCAGCATCTTCATTTTCGGAACCAGTCCGCATGTCGATACGGTAATGTTACGCTGGCTGATGTTCAGTCCGTTTTCATCGGATAAAAGATGTATGAACTGTAAAAGATTATCGTAGTTGTCAAGCGGTTCTCCCGTGCCCATAACGACAACGTTCGAAACCCTCTCGCCCGTCTCTGCGGTAATGCGGTATATCTGATCGAGCATCTCCGACGGAGTTAAGTTTCTCTCCCATCCGTCCAGAGTCGAAGCACAGAATCTGCATCCCATCTTGCAGCCGACCTGCGAAGATATGCAGACGCTGTTACCGTGATGGTACTTCATCCATACGCTTTCGACGAAATTGCCGTCACCGAGTTCGAAAAGATACTTCTTCGTTCCGTCGATGGCCGATTCCTGAAGACGCACCTGTTTAAGCGATGTGAATTCGTAATTTTCTTTGAGTTTGTTCCTCAGACTCTCCGAAAGATTTGTGCACTCATCAAAAGAGGAAACACATTTTTTGTGCATCCAGTCATAAAGCTGAACCGCACGGAAATTCTTCTCCCCGAGCGCGCTCATTTCACTTTTCAGTTCTTCAAGTGTAAAAGACTTTATATCCTTCTTCATTGTGCATCCTTTATATCATTTCTTCTTCAGTACTGCGATAAAGAATCCGTCGTTTCCTTCCTCTCCGGTTAAAAGAAGCGAATTGTCCGGCTGTATGCATCCCGCAAGTTCTTCAGGAACATTTTCAAGCGGTTTTGTTTCAAAGCCGTAATTATCACAGAGCCATTTGAGATTTCCGTTATTCTCTTCCCTGTTAATCGTGCAGGTACTGTAAACGAGCGTTCCGCCGGGACGGACATAGTTCTGCACGTTCGACAGGATTCTGCGCTGAAGCATGACTATCTGTTCAAGTGCTTCGCTGTCGATTCTGTATTTGATATCCTGCTTTTTGCTCATGACACCGAGCCCCGAACATGGAACGTCGGCAAGCAGCACATCGGCTTTTTGGTTGAATTCTTCCCGATTAACGGATGCATCGGCAACTTCAAGACGATAATTGTCATACGGAATTCTTTCGAAATTCTCCCGAATTCCCGCGACCTTAAACTCACTCACATCGCAGGAAATCACCTCGCCTATATTCTTAAGTTTAGCGAGTGCATGCATCGATTTGCCGCCCGGTGCCGCGCAAACGTCGATTACCGTGTCTCCCGGCTTTATTCCGGCGAAGTGGCAGACGAACATGGAACTTACGTCCTGTCCGACGAATTTGCCCTCGGTATATCCCGATAATCTGCTTAATCCTTCCGAACCTTTTATTCTTACGGCGTAAGGAAGCAGACTGCTTTCTTCGACTTCAGCACCGTCCTTTTTCCAGTTCTCAATCAGGGCTTTTCTCTCGCCTGCGTCAAGATTTTCATCCAT
>JAKSSB010000167.1 GCA_024403285.1 Lachnospiraceae bacterium
TACACCGTCCAAAAACTCAATATACCTGTAAAGAGAAAATCTTCCGGTTCTTGAAAGCTTTGCAAAAATAATCTGAACTTTAAGTCTTTCTTCTTCGTTATCGGTCCAGAATGCCAGTTTCTTCTCATAGGAAGACCAATCCTTTTTATCTGTATTCGGGCATCTTAATTTACTGTAAAGAATTTCATCGCCGGGTGAAGAATAACAGTAATTGATTCTTCGATAGACACGATCCATTTCAATATCATTCCAGGTAAGCTCATCGAGTTTAAAAGAATCATTGTCCAAATGATAATTGAAGTATCCGTTTATGCTGTTAAGACGATCGGCGCTGTATACGGATTCCTTCACAGCACCGAATTCGTCCTTAAGTCTTGTTTTAAACTTTTCAATTTTGTTTTTTTCTGATATGTGGCTAAAAATAACAGATAAAACTACTACTGATATTATCAGCCCCCAAATCACGAGTGATGGCATTAACTGTTCTCCTTAAGGTTTCCCGCTCCGAATGAATTCGGAAGCAGTTCGGATAATTTGAAAATCTTAAAGTCTGTTTCCGAAACGGCAACGCATACATCGAATGAATCAGGTGCCGCAAATTCAGACAAAACCTGTCTGCAAACACCACAGGGATATGCATAATCCGTCGGAGAATAACCTTTATTTCCTCCGACTACGGCGATGGCAGTAAAATCAGAATATCCTTCGCTTACTGCTTTGAAAACAGCACATCTTTCAGCACATACAGATGGTCCGTAAGCCGCATTCTCGATATTACATCCTTTGAATACGGTACCGTCGGCACAAAGAAGTGCCGCGCCTACAGCGTATCCGGAATAAGGACAATAAGATTTCTCTCTTGCATTAAGAGCCGCTTTGATAAGTTCGGAATAATCTGCCATAACCGCTTACCTCACAATGACTAAACATTACCGAATTTAATAACAGATTCGGATACGAGTTTCTTAAATAAAGGAGCCGCTTTATTGGCTGCGGCCTGAACTTCATCATGTGTAAGAGGGTTGGGTGAAAGTCCCGCACCAAGGTTGCATACACATGAAATACCGCATATTTTAAGACCCATATGATTGGCTGCGATAGCTTCGACACAGGTGGACATTCCGACAGCATCAGCACCGAAAACACCGAGCATTTTAACTTCAGCGGGTGCTTCGAACGAAGGTCCGGTAAGCTGGCAGTATACGCCTTCTCTTAAAGAGATTCCGTTTTCAGAAGCTGCTTCTTTGATAAGTATTCTTAAATCCTCATCATAAATATGAGACATATCCGGGAATCTCGGTCCCAACTCATCGATATTCGCACCGATTAAAGGATTAGGTGCAAAGCATCCGATCTGATCGGTGATAAGCATAAAATCACCTGCGTTAAAAGAAGGATTAACTCCGCCGGAAGCATTTGTAAGGAAAAGAATTTTAGCTCCGAGAAGTCCCATAAGTCTGATAGGAAGAACCACATCGGAAATAGGATATCCTTCATAGAAATGTACTCTTCCCTTCATACAAACAACGGGAACATTTCCGACATAACCAAAAATATATTTACCGGCATGGCCCGGTACGGTTGAAACAGGGAATCCTTCAATCGAAGAATACTCAATTTCACATTCAACCTTAATATCGTTCGCATAATCACCGAGACCGGAGCCGAGAACAATGGCTACCTTCGGTACAAAATCAGTCTGCTTGCGAACACATTCCAAAGCCTTTGTGAGTTTTGCATAAATTTCATTCATAATAAACACCCCCAATTTTAAATTTATCTTTTCTCAGGTTCGGGCTCATCAAAATCGACGTTAACGAAATAACCCCTTTCCGTATGTTCGATTTCTCTGACTATGCCTTCCCTTGAAGAAAGCCTTTCATAATATGCATAATTGGCCGACATTGCAACTGCAGGCTCAATCGTATAATAAAAGCTGGAAGGAAGAACACCTTCAATAACGGTAACTTTATCCCCGGGATTGACAAGATTGTCCCTCTCCATCTTAAATAACATGCTTCTCATAAAAAACCTCCGAACTAATCCCAGTCTTCTGCGGAAATTTCTATTTTCATGTCGCGAACCATAAGTTCACGAACTGCATCGGATGCGCTTTTACCATCGAAAAGAATATAATTAACCTGTTCGATAATAGGAATGGAAACATTGTACTTCTTTGCAAGAGCAAGTCCGGCTTTGGCTGAATAAACGCCTTCGACAACCATTTTAACTTCATCCATTGCTTCCTGCATTGAATATCCCTGGCCGATAAGAATTCCCGCTCTTCTGTTACGTGAATGCATACTGGCACAGGTTACGATTAAATCGCCGACACCGGACAGACCGTAAAATGTCTCAAGTCTTCCGCCCATGGCATAACCAAGTCTTGAAATCTCAGCCATACCTCTTGTAATAAGGGCAGCTTTTGTATTATCACCGTATCCGAGACCGTCGGCAATACCTGCGGCAAGTGCAACAACATTCTTAAGAGCTGCTCCGATTTCAATTCCGAGAACATCGGGTGACGCATATACTCTGAATACATCGCTCATAAATATCTGCTGAAGGAATAATGCCTTTTCTTTGGAATCGGCGCCGACAACAATACTTGTCGGAATGTCTCTTCCAACTTCCTCAGCATGTGAAGGACCGCTTAATACAGCTACACAGGCACCTTCGATTTCATCTTCGATTACTTCCGAAAGTGTCTTTAATGTTGATTCCTCAATACCTTTTGCAACATTAACGATTATCTGCTCTTTGTCATAAAAAGGCTTCATCGAAGCTGATGTTGATCTTACGAATGAAGAAGGCACAGCCATAACAATAACTTTACTGCCCTTCATTGCGAACTCAAGATTCGTGGTAAAAACCATGTCCTCGGGAAGCTTTACTCCGCTTAATTTATCAATATGTTCATGATGCTTGTTAAGCATTTCAATCTCATCGGGAAGCGCAGACCATACACAGACTTCGTTTCCGTTGTTATAAAGCAGTCTTGCAAGTGCGATACCCCAGCTGCCTGCTCCGATAACACTAATTCTCATTTCAAAACCTCCGGTTTAATTATCGTTTTCTTTGTCAATATCAGTGGTAAGTTTCTCATCCTCATCGGGTACAATTGTCGTAAATTTGATGAACTCCTGAACGTAAGTCTTCTCTTCGTTTTCTTCGGAATCGGATTCTTTGTTTACTGTCTGAGAAGATTTGTTATTCTTATTTCTGTTCTTTTTACGATTCTTTGATTTACCGTTATTCTTACCGTTATACTTTGCGTCAGAGGCGGATTCACCGTCGGAATTCGCAGACAATTCTTCGTTGACCTCC
>JAKSSB010000168.1 GCA_024403285.1 Lachnospiraceae bacterium
CGTATTGAGCGCATAATCAACGGCATGCACTATTACTTTCTCTACGGGTAAAAGCGCAAACAAGTCCCTTGCGAGACGAATTGTAACCGAACATACATAATCCTGGAAAATCTCATAATATCCGCTCTTGGTAAGAGGTTTCTCAACAAGCTTGCCGGATTCGGTCATTTCCACTTTATTCTCGGGAATTACATCGTCGGACTTAATATTGAATTCGGCGCAGATATATGAAGGATTGTCCGTTCCGATTTCAAATTCACTTCCGAAATCAACCAAAGCATCAAAAGGTTCAACCTTGTTGATTACTTCATAATATGAATCGATATCTCCTGCAAGCACACCGGCTTTAAGCGAATCGCAGCCTCTGGGAATTGTTGAATCCCTGTTCCAGTCAACAACATCAACTCCGTCACGATGAATACCGATAACTTCATTTAAAGATTCGTTGTACTCTTCAACGGCTTCTGTATTCTTCTTAATCTCTTTCTCGAGCTCTTTGGCTTTCTTCTTGTCATCTCCGGCTTTCTTGTCCTTCTTGGTTCCGAAAGTCTTGGTATAGGAAAGACCTGTTCCGGGGATACCGAATGTGGCACGTCTCGTTCCGTTTGTACTGATTGAATATCTTGCGCCTTTGACACCGGCACTGATACTCGATGATTTGGAACCTATGTTAAGTTTAAAGTTTTTGCCCAGTGAAATAGATTTTCTGAAATTTAATCCCATATAATTATTCCTCCAATAAGATTACTCAAAAACTGCTTTACTCCATATAGTACTATTCTACCTCATTAAAGTAAACTTTTCCACAAGAACTTGAAAAAGGGACCAATTTTCTCAGCCCCTTTTTCGATGTGAAATATTATTATTTTATTTGGAATTTCTTAAATCAACTCTGCGGACTTTACCACTGATTGTCTTGGGAAGTTCATCCATAAATTCTACGATTCTCGGATACTTGTAAGGAGCGGTATGCACCTTAACGTATGTCTGAATTTCTTTCTTTAATTCCTCACTTCCGACGGTGCCCTTTGTAAGAACAATATTGGCCTTAACAACCTGTCCTCTGATTTCATCGGGTGCGGCAACAACAGCACATTCAAGAACATAGGGAAGTTCCATGATAACGGATTCGATTTCGAAAGGTCCGATACGATATCCGCTGGACTTGATAAGATCGTCCACACGACCGACATACCAGAAGAATCCGTCTTCATCCTTCCATGCGGTATCACCCGTATGATAATATCCGTCATGCCATGCTTCTTTGGTCTTCTCTTCATCCATATAATAGCCTTTGAAAAGACCGTTCGGAACTGCATCCTCCGTTCTGATGCAGATTTCTCCGGTTTCTCCGATAGGAGCCGGTGTTCCGTCCGCAAGAAGAATCTCCACTTCGTACTGAGGCGAAGGTCTTCCCATCGAACCGACTTTATTGCGCTCGCCGACAAAGTTGGCAACCGTAAGTGTCGTCTCTGTCTGACCGAAACCTTCCATAATACGAACACCCGTAGCTTTGACAAACTGGTTGTAAACCTCGGGATTCATGGCTTCTCCGGCAACCGTTGCATACTTGATTGAACTCAAATCATACTTGGCCAGATCTTCCTTGATGAAGAATCTGTACATGGTAGTGGGAGCACAGAAAGTTGTAATCCTGTATTTGGCGAACATAGGCAGAATATCCTCTGCTTTGAACTTCTCGAAATCATAAACGAAAGTTGCGGCTTCGCAGAGCCACTGTCCGTAAAGCTTGCCCCAGAGTGCCTTGCCCCATCCTGTATCCGCAATGGTAAAATGAAGACCGTTCGGATCTACATTGTGCCAGTACTTGGCTGTAAGGAAATGACCGAGAGGATACTTGAAAGAATGTGCTGCAATCTTCGGATATCCGGTTGTTCCGGATGTGAAGAACATAAGCATGGTATCGTCTCCGCCCGCACTCTCATCGGTACGCTTATATTCATCGGAAAAGCCGTTAAGCTCGTTATTGAAATCATGCCAGCCTTCTCTCTCTCCGTTAACCATAATCTTGGTCTTGAGTCCGGGACATTTTGCTGCCGCAATGTCAACCTGTTCGGCCACATCTCCGGTTCCCGTACATACTATTGCGGAAACATTTCCCGCTTTGAATCTGTAATCGAAATCATGGTCTTTAAGAAGATGAGTTGCGGGAATTGCAACCGCACCGATCTTATGAAGAGCAAGAATCGAAAACCAAAACTGATAATGACGTTTAAGTACAAGCATTACCTTGTCACCCTTTTTAATTCCGAGTGATTCAAAGTAATTGGCTGTCATTGAAGAATATCTGCTGATTTCTTCGAAAGTAAAACGACGGGCTTTCTTATCGTCCGAAACATATATCATTGCTGTCTTCGAAGGAGCTTTTCTTCCCATTTCATCAACAACGTCAAAGGCGAAATTAAAATTGTCGTCATTCATGAATTTAACCGAATGGACAACACCGAATTCATCCACATCCGTCTTGATAAATTTCTCGTATACGGGATTCTGAAGCTGAGCAAGATCGACATTCGTAGCGGTAAAAGTCTGCACTTTGTTCTCAACACGTGCGGGACCTTTGGCATCGGGATTCATTACAACCGCATAGATTTCACAGTCTTCTCCGCCGAGAGCGATTTCATTGTGAGGAATTGCCGAATTGTAATAAATACAGTCTCCCTCATGAAGAATTTCAACGACATCACCGACAACCATCTTAAGGCTTCCTTTGATAACAATGTCAAGCTCCTGACCTACATGTGTCGAATATTCGTAAGGCGGATTAAGTGCTTCCTGCGAATAAGGAATCTTTACATAGAAAGGCTCGGCAAGTTTGTTCTTAAACTTTGCGGCAAGACGGTTATAGGTAAATCCCTCTCTTCTTAAGATAGGAACGCCCTCTCCCTTTCTTGTAACGGTACATTCAGTCAGCGCAGGGCTCTCACCCTCCATGATATCGGTAATTTCAACACCGCAAACCTGAGCTATCTTATAAATAAAGGTAAAACTGAAATCCTCTTCTCCGGATTCAAGTTTCTTATATTCTTCAAGCGATAATCCAATCTTCTTGGCCAGAGCAGCCTGTGAAAGATTCATGTCTTCACGAAGGGCAATAATTCGCTCTGCAACCTCTTTAATCTTTTCTTCAAGAACAACACCCTGTGTCTGTGACATGTTTCTTCCTCCTTTTCTAAATTTAATAATGTATTTGTCGCGTGCTGCGAACCAGCTGATTTTCTTGCGAAACCGTGTTTTCTTTCGAGCAGAAGGAAAAGTCCTTCTGCTCGTCTCGCCGGCCGCA
>JAKSSB010000169.1 GCA_024403285.1 Lachnospiraceae bacterium
TCTTCTTCGCCCTTGTAAAAGTACGCCACATTTCCGCCCGTAACCAGATGATAATCGCCCGGATACACGAGGTCGTATGTCGTAAGAACGCAGTTCGCCACACTCTTCAACTCACTTTCGACCTTCTCATACATGATTCCCGAGAAGCGGATTGAGCAAACAATCATGATGACGATACCGAATATCATAAGCGGTACGGTCGCAACAAGCGGAATTGTCGTAAACAAACTGGCTCTCTGATTCTTAGACATAGGTTCTCTCCTTATTTATGTTCCGGTAAAAATATGCACATACATATTCCGGTAAAAGAAACAGCACACACATATAGAAATTATATAACAAATCCTCAAAAGTGGCAAAGGGTCATTATGCGGCCGTGTGAATAAAAAGACCGGCACCGCAATAAACGGTGCCGGCTGAAAATATCACTCAACTTTTCCAAGCAAAAAATTATCTTCCTGTAGGAATGTAAGGCTTAACAGCATCTGCAAGTGATGAAACAGGCATTGTCTGTAACCATACACGACCGGGTCCAGTAATTTTGGTGTTGAAGAGACCTTCGCCGCCAAGGAATGCATTTCCGAGACCTTTAACCTGCTCGATATCGATAGAAACTGTTCCGTCCATAGCTGCAAGAGATCCGGTATCAAGAATCATTGTCTGTCCGGGTGCAAGGTTGTATTCTACGATGCTTCCGTCGATTTCAAGGAAAACATAACCGTTTCCTGAGAACTTCTGCATGATGAAACCTTCACCGCCGAGTAATCCGGCGCCAAACTTCTTCTGGAAGAATGTTTCCATCTCAACAGTTGCTTCTGAAGCAAGGAAAGATCTTTTCTGAGCGACAATTGTATTTCCGCCAGAAAGGTTAACTGCAAGAACATCTCCGGGAACACCTGATGCAAAAGCAATCATTCCCTGTCCGCCCTTTGCGGTATAGTTGTTCTCGAAAAGAGATTCACCGGTGAGAGCCTTACCGAACATCTTTCCAAGTCCGCCAGACTGTGTCTTCATTTCCATATTGGGAGACATCCATGTCATTGCGCCTCTCTGACATTTAACAGACTCTTCTGCTTCAAGATAGCAGACTACAACGGGAAACGGATTACCTTTTAATTCGTATTTCATATTTTCTACCCTCCAAAGAATATTTCGTGCCTTTTGCACGAGATGATTATATCATATATCAATGCACGATAAAAGATATTTTTACTTTCGCATTTTAAGGATAAACAAAGCCCCGCCAACAACGATACATCCGATTCCTACGACAATAACCCAGGGACCTTCGTTGTAGTGCATTCTGACAAGTGTGTACGGTACAAGCACTTCGTCAATCTCAGCTTCGGTATATCCCGCTGATTCAAGAAACTCTTTAAAATACTTCTTCTCGGACATGGTCATCTTTCTTACCTTTCCGTCGAAAGGAACGTCGGACTGCCCGATGTTCGCAATGGGCGCATTCGATCCGAGCCAGGAATATGTTTTGTTGCAAACCTGATCATATTTCGAAAACTCAGAGGCGGGATTCACCAGCAATCCCATTACATGATTCAGTTCAATTTCACCGTCGGGACCTTCCGAAAATTCCGGAATCACATATACCTGTGACCTGACCGAACCGTTCTCCTCCGTATACATTACGGGATCGAGAAGTATATTGATGTTGTCCACAATTTTCTCATTTTGGGCAATAGTGGTTAAATCTCTGCCGTAAAGTTCATTGCCCGGTTTGTTCTTGGTAACGCAGAGGGAAATCCCGGCTACGAGTGACCCGATACCGAGAATGACAATACATACATACGTAAACTTTTTACTCATTTTCTTCTTTTTCCTTTTCGTTTTTTGCTTTTTCATCCTGCATCTGAGATTTCTCGAGTTCCTCTTCCTTGCGGCGAAGGGCATCCTCATATCCCTTAAGTGCCGCAAAAGGCATGAACTGCTTGGCTCTCATTGCATTGGACATTTTCTTTCTTTCCATACTGCTCCTTGGTTTAAGCTCTGTGTCCGCCTATCTGCGTATTCCTCTCAATCGTCTTTCCGCCTTCCTCAAGGTTCATTCCCTTCAAAATCGCATTGCTGCCGTACTTCTTCTTGATTTCGATCATGGCATTCTGCATTTTGTTCTCTCTGTCCTGTTCCTTAAAGTCGGTAAAAAGATCGTACTGCCGGTACTCCTGCTTCGTCACGTCGTTAAAAGACATTCCGATTCTGTGGATAGTCGCATTCCTGTCCATAATCCTCTCAAAAACACTTTCCGCGCATTCTCTGATTAACTTTGCGGAACTTGTCGGCATTCGAAGATTACCGCTTCCGTGCGCGGATTCCATTCCGAGCCTCGGCGAATACGAAAGATGAAGGGTAACCGACTGAGTGACTTTGTTCTGCGCGACGAGATCGAGGCTCATCTGGTCAGCCATTTCTTTTACCAAAAGTCTCGTTCCTTCGAAATCGTAATCGCTCGACAATACCTGACCGCTGCTTAAGCAGTTGTGAAGCGGCTTGTAATTCTTGATGTCCGCCATTGTCACACTTTCCCGTCCCCAGGCATGGTCGATTAAAAGTTCCGCGTCGATTCCGAACATGGAATAAAGCATGTCTTCATCGGCTTCGGCGACATCCTTCATTGTCAGCATTCCGCTGCGGGCAAGCCGCGCAGCCGTTCCCGGTCCGATTCGCCAGAAATCCGTCAGAGGTGTGTGTGTCCACAGCGTCTTTCGGTATTCCTCCTCATCAAGAATTCCGATATGGTCCGGCACATGTTTCGCCGTAATGTCGAGTGCGATTTTGCACAGATAGAGATTGCTTCCGATTCCGCCGGTCGCCGTAATTCCGGTCCGGTCATAAATATCCTTCATAATCCGGACGGTCAGCGATTTGGCATCGGTTTTGTAGAGCGAAAGGTAATCCGTAACGTCCATGAACGCTTCGTCAATCGAATAAACGTGGATGTCCTCCTTGGCAAAATACGACAGGTAGATGCCGTAAATCTCCGCCGAATAATCGATATACTTCTGCATCCTCGGAACCGCCATGATGTAATCAATGTTCTTCGGAATTTCGAAAACCCTGCAGCGGTTGTGAATTCCCTTCGCCTTCATGGAAGGCGTGATTGCCAGACAGATTGTCTTCTCCGTCCTCTCGGGATCGGCTACGACAAGGTCCGTCGTGAGCGGGTCGAGTCCTCTTTCGACGCACTCCACCGAAGCGTAAAACGACTTCAAATCTATGCAGATGTACGTCCTCTCCTTGCCCATACGAACCTCTTTTA
>JAKSSB010000017.1 GCA_024403285.1 Lachnospiraceae bacterium
GATGTTACAATGACTGTCGGTTCGGCTAAAAAACTTCCGGCCAATACATTTACCAAGAAAGGATATCATTTTGCAGGCTGGAGTACCGAAAATGATAATGTAGTAAAGTTCACGGACAAACAGTCTGTTAAGGATTTAAATGCAGGTGGCGCTAAAGGAGCTGTACTGTTTGCTGTATGGGAAGAGAATACATATACTGTTACATACAACGGAAACGGTGGTAAATTCTCAGATGGTAAAAAGAACTGTAAGCAGACACTGAAGTATGGTGAAACAGAGACATTAAGAGTTCAAGGCGAATTCAAGCGTACAGGCTATACATTTGTTGGCTGGAGTACCAGCAAAAAAGCAAAATATGCAGAATACAAGGATGGTTCTTCTGTGCGTAATCTTTCATCCAAGAATAACGGAAATGTAAATCTTTATGCAGTATGGAAGGTTAACACATATTCAATTGTATTCCTTTCAGACGAAGACAGTGATGGATATGAAACATACGGAATTGTGGACACTATGGTTGTTCCTTATGGAAAGAGTGTAAAACTTAATCGCAATATTATGGAATTTGACGGATATTGTTTTACCGGTTGGAAATGTTCTAACGGAAAAACATATAAAGACGGTGCTACTGTTAAAAATCTTTCAAGTCAACCCAATGGTTTGGTAATAATGGAACCTACCTGGAAAGACCATATATATACCGTCAAATTCAATATTAACGGTGCTTCCGGAAAAACTCCCGATCCGATAACGTGTTCAAGTAGTAAAGACAGAGTTACAATTCCTAAGGCAACCGGATTGGAATTTGCAGGCGGAGAATTAATTTACTGGAGTACAAAACCCGACGGAACGGGAAGAATTTTTGATATTTATGGCGACTTTTCTTACAGAATGTCGGATAAGAATGTTAAGTATAAAAAAACTATAACATTATATGCTGTTTGGCGATATGAAGTAAACTTAGATCCCGGTGTCGGTGAGGGTAATATACAGAAAGAAACTCGCATATGGAATAGTTCCCAAGCAATAGAAAATCCCGGCTTTAGTAAAAAAGGCTACAAATTAGTGGGCTGGAATACGGATAAAGCAAAAGCGGAGAATGGTACAGCACTTAAGTCTGTTAAAAATCTTCCCGTAGATTGTACACTTTACGCAGTTTGGGTTCCTATTAAATATAAGATTTGTTTTATCTACGGAGATTATGGTGTCAAAGATGTATATCAGACATTGACATATGGTAAGGAAACAGCATTGTCGGCCAATAAGTTTAAAAGTAAAGGCCGTACTTTTGCCGGATGGGAATACTATGATGCGAATAAAGGCGAAACGGTAGTATATCAGAATAAGGATAAAGTATTGAATCTGACTGATGTGGATGGTGAGGTACTTGATTTCTATGCCAAGTGGGATTATATAAAATATAATATTACATATGTTCTTCCCCAAGGTGCGGTAAATCCTTCAAGTAACCCGACATATTATATTATTAATCAGCAGTATTCTTATGAAGGATTTGACCTGGAAAATCCTACAATGGACGGATATACATTTAAAGGATGGTATAAGGATTCAAAATATAAAAAGAAATTTGATGGATTAGAGCCTGATCAGATAGGCGCTTTGAAACTTTATGCCAAGTTCGTGAAGAATTAATAAAAAATTTATATCAAAGAGCGCTGTCACACCCCTAAAAGGTGTGGCAGCTTTTTTATGTCGTGGTTTATGGGACATCTCTTATAGATGCTAAGCAATTGTCAATAGTAAGCGCTGAATGAACCTTGGAGACGTGTTGTGCGGACCGAAGCGAGACGCAAATTAGTGATGATTTTATCATATTGATGAATACTTTCGTGCAAAAACATTATTTTTTGTGTATTTTTAAGCACTTTCGCCCTTGCAAAAGGAGGGAGGCTGTGTTAAAATATCCCTTGCAGACGCACAAATGTACGCGAGTGACAAACAAAACGCTGAATGACGCACATTTGTCCGCCTCAGAAAGACGGGGTACAGATTATGACAGAAGGTTCAGGATATTTTGTTGTTAAAAGCAAAGCCGTTCCGGAAGTTTTACTTAAGGTTGTGGAGTGCAAGACTCTTCTTGAGTCGGGGAAGGCCGCAACAATTCAGGAAGCAACCGAAAGGACGGGAATTAGCAGAAGTTCTTTCTATAAATATAAAGATGATATTTTTCCCTTTCATGATAACGCGGTGGGTAAGACGATTACTTTTACCTGTGAAATGGAAGACGAACCCGGAATCTTATCCGATCTGCTCAAAATCGTTGCGGATTTCGGTGCCAACGTTCTGACGATTCATCAAAGTATTCCTATTAATAATGTGGCATCGTTAAGCATCAGTCTTCAGATTCTTCCTTCGACCGGAGACATTTCGAGCCTGATGGATGCGATGGACGCACTTTCGGGAGTACGTCATGTGAAGATTCTTGCGAGGGAATAAGTATTAAGAATAAAGGAGATTAATTATGATTTATGCAGCAATACTCGGTTACGGTACGGTAGGTTCAGGTGTGGCAGAGGTTCTTTCTTCCAACCGGGACATCGTTGCCCGCAATGCCGGAGAAGTAATTGAAGTTAAATATATTCTCGATCTTCGTGAATTTCCGGGAGATCCCAACGAATCCAAAGTAGTTCATGATTTCGCAATTATCGAGAACGATCCCGAGGTTAAAATCGTGGTTGAGACAATGGGAGGCGTTAATCCCGCTTACGATTTCTCCAAGAGAGCTCTTTTAGCCGGTAAGAGTGTGTGCACTTCCAATAAGGAACTTGTAGCAAACAAGGGACCTGAACTTATAGCCCTTGCCGCAGAGAACAACTGCAATTACCTTTTCGAAGCAAGTGTCGGCGGCGGTATTCCTATTATCAGATCGATTAATCACGCGCTTACCGCTGAGAAAATCGATTCCATCACAGGTATTTTAAACGGTACAACCAATTACATGCTTACCAAGATGGATGCAGAGGGTGTTGATTACGCCGATGTACTCAAGGAAGCTCAGGACAAAGGTTATGCGGAGAGAAATCCCGAAGCAGACGTTGAAGGATACGATGCATGCCGTAAAATTGCGATTCTTTCTTCACTTGTTTACGGAAAGACAGTTAATTATGAAGATATTCATACGGAAGGAATTTCCAAAATCTCTTCCGAAGATTTCAAATATGCGAAAGCACTTAACAGAAGCATCAAGCTTCTCGGTGTTTTCAAAGATGAGAACGGTGAGTGCTTTGCAATGGTTTCGCCTTTCATGATTAAGGCAGATCATCCGCTCTATGCCGTAAGAGATGTTTTCAATGCCGTTCTGGTTCACGGCAACATGCTTGATGATGCAATGTTCTACGGCAGAGGCGCAGGCAAGCTTCCGACAGCATCGGCTGTAGTCGGAGATGTTGTTGAATGTGCCGCAAACTTAGGCAAGAATCTTCCTCTTAACTGGAAAGACGAGAAGGTTACTCTTGCTTCATTCGATGACAGAAAGCAGAGATTCTTCGTACGTGTCGCAGGCAAAGACAAAGCAAGCGAGTGCCTTGCGCTTTTCGGAGAAGCAGAGATTATCAGCATTCCCGAGTGTCCCGATGAATTTGCATTCATTACGGGAGAACTGACTGAGAAGGAATTCGCTGAGAAGTCAGCTGCAATTTCCGGTTTCATCGGAAGAATTCGTATCGCATAGAATAAATGAAAGGACTTGATTTCATATGAAATACATAGTTGTTTTAGGTGACGGAATGGCAGACGAAGCCGTTCCCGAAATCGGCGGAATGACTGCGATAGAGTATGCCAAGACTCCGAACATCGATTCAATCGCCAAAGAAAGCGAAGTCGGAATGGTTCACACAATTCCCGAAGGAATGGCACCCGGCTCCGATACGGCAAACCTTTCGGTAATGGGTTACGACCCGAAGATTTATTATTCGGGAAGATCACCCCTCGAAGCGCTGAGTATAGGAATCGACATGAAGAGCACCGACATTGCAATCCGTTGCAATATCGTTACAATTTCGGATGATGATGTTCCTTTTGAAGAGAAGACAATCATCGATCATTCTTCAAGCGAAATATCAACCGAAGATGCGGCAGTTTTACTTGAAGCCGTTAAGAAAGAACTTCAGAACGAAACATACAGTTTTTACGTAGGAACAAGTTACCGTCACTGCCTGATCTGGGACAAGGGACAGGTTGTCGATCTGGTTCCGCCTCACGACGTACTTACTCAGAAAATCGGACAGTACCTTCCCAAAGACGATAAGCTTAAGGCAATGATGGAGAGAAGTTACGAAATTCTTAAGAACCATCCCATTAACATCGAGCGTAAAGCCAAAGGTCTTAACCCGGCCAACTGCTGCTGGTTCTGGGGTGCCGGTACCAAGCCTGCCCTTTCGTCTTTTACCGAGAAGACAGGTAGAAAAGGAACGATGATTTCCGCGGTTGACCTCCTTAAAGGCATCGCAATCGGTGCAGGACTTGATGTTGTGAACGTTGAGGGCGCAAACGGCGGACTCAATACAAATTATACAGGCAAGATGGAAGCCGCCGCTTCGGCACTTCTCGAAAAGGGTGACGATTTCGTGTACATTCACGTTGAAGCTCCCGACGAGATGGGACATCAGGGCAGCATTGAGAGAAAAGTCAAGGCAATTGAGAACATAGATGAGTTTATCGTAGGACCTCTTCTTGAGAAGATGAGGGCATCCGGAGAAGATTTCAGAATGATGATTCTTCCCGACCATCCTACGCCGGTTCGTCTTCGTACGCACACATCGGACAGCATTCCTTACATGATCTACGATTCAAGGGTCAAATCCGGTTGCAATGTGCTTTACAACGAGAAGACAGCCGCATCCACAGGCATTTTCGTGGACAAGGGATGCAAACTCATGGACAAACTGCTTGAGACTTTGTAATCAGAAGATATATCAATAAACGATTGGAATGGGGACGGTTATAATTTATTTTACCGGGAGGAGAAAATGTTAGTAGTAAAGAAATTTGGTGGCACATCGGTTGCCAACAAGGAAAGAATTTACAATGTAGCCCGCAGATGTATTGAAGAATACCAGAAGGGCAATGACGTAGTAGTTGTTTTGTCGGCTATGGGTAAGTCAACCGACGAACTTATCGAGAAGGCTAAAGATATCAATCCCAATCCTTCCAAAAGAGAAATGGACATGCTTCTTACCGTAGGCGAGCAGACTTCTGTAGCACTTATGGCAATGGCAATGGGCGCACTCGGTGTTCCCGCCGTTTCACTTAACGCTTTTCAGGTTCAGATGCATACAACATCCAATTACGGAAATGCACGTCTTAAAAGAATCGATACAGAGCGTATCACTCACGAACTTGAAGCACGCCGTATCGTTATCGTAACCGGATTCCAGGGCGTTAACAAGTACGATGATTACACAACCCTCGGACGTGGTGGTTCAGATACGACAGCCGTTGCACTTGCAGCCGCTCTTCGCGCGGATCTCTGCGAGATTTACACAGACGTCGACGGTGTTTACACCGCAGATCCCAGAGTTGTTCCGAAGGCCAGAAAACTTCCCGAAATTACTTATGATGAAATGCTCGATCTCGCCACACTCGGTGCCGGCGTACTTCATAACAGATCGGTTGAGATGGCTAAAAAATACGGAGTTAAGCTTGTTGTTCGTTCCTCTCTCACAAATGAAGAGGGTACTATCGTTAAGGAGGATGTTAAAGTGGAGAAAATGTTGGTTAGCGGCGTAGCCGTAGATAAAAATGCAGAAAGAATTTCAATCATCGGTCTTGAAGACAAGCCCGGTACAGCTTTCAGAGTATTCGATGCTCTTGCAAAGGCAAACATCAATGTAGATATGATTTTACAGTCTGTAGGACGTGACAATACAAAGGATATTTCTTTTACCGTTGACGGAAACTTCGGTGACGAAGCACTTAAGGTTATCGAGGACAACAAAGCACGTCTTAACTTCCAGAAGGTTGAAATCGAGAAGAACGTATGTAAGGTATCCGTTGTAGGTGCCGGCATGATGTCAAATCCCGGTGTTGCAGCCAAGATGTTCGAGTGCCTCTACAACGAGCATATCAACATCAAGATGATTTCAACTTCCGAAATCAGAGTTACAGTACTTATCGATGTTAAGGATGGCGAGCGTGCAGCAAACGCAGCACACGATATCTTCGGTCTTGACGAGTAATTATCGGTAAAAGATTTGCTTTTGGCGGTGCATTTCCTGACCGCCGTATAGTTACATATTAAGAAACGAGAAGGTCTGTATCGTAGTGATACAGACCTTTTTAAAGTTGTTTATTCAACGGGCAAAAACTCACCGGCTTGATGAATGAATCCGTGTCCGAGTTTCACCGGCTTGATGAATGAATCCGGATTCCTTTCGATGATTTGGAAAGATGGCGCAATCAGAATCCGTAGTCTTCGGCAACAAGAAATACCTTGATTCTTCCGGGCTGGGATGAACGTCTTGTGATTACGATTTCGGAGCAGATTGAATCGTCACCGAAGCAGTCGCCGCAGCGTCCGGTAAGAGCGCACGGTGTTTTGCGTCCGAGACGGAGTGTGTTGGCGGGGCATGCGATTGAACGGATTCGTCCGAGTCCGGCCGGGACATCTTTTACCAGCTTATTCATTCCGACGATAACATAGACTTCCTTCGGTCCGTGAAGAAGACACGCAAGTCTGTTGGCTGCACCGTCGATGTTGACGAGTTCGCCGCGCTCGGTGATTGCGTTGCTGCTCATTAAAAAAGCATCCGCCATGGCCATCCTGCCGTACAATGCTCTTGATTCTTCCGCATTGCGGGCCGTTGCACGGTCGATGAGATCGTAGTTGCCTTCCTTCAGCGCATCGAGAAGACCGATTTCTTTGATTGTTTCGCTTCCTCCCCAGCCGATTGAGGCTCCTTCGGGAAGCTGCGAAAGAATTAAATCCACAGCGTCTTTTCCGGTTTCGCAAAAGAATCCCTGCATGTTTCGTTTGTGCAAATCTTCGATAATTGAACGGGCTGTAAGTTCAAAGCCCTTTTGCTTAACTGTCATTGATAACCCTCCGAGTAAAAGATTTTTCATTGCTTTAATGGCTATATTTTACCATATTCGGCGTATTATGTAAGGTTTTTTGGGTAAAATGGGAGACAGCTGTATAAAAACTGTGAAAAGCCTTTTAATAAACGGGGTATTGTGATACAATGTGAACGTTTTAGGGACAAAATCAAGTAGGAATTGTATGTGAAAGGAGATATCAAATGATTTGTTCAACATGTGGAAATGAAATTCCGGAAGGAGCAAAATTCTGCCCTTCATGCGGAACCGTTCTCAATAATCCCGCACCTGCAGCAGAGCCTGCGGTAAATGAAGTAAATTTTGGAGCTGCATCCGCAGCAGCACCCGTAGTAAACGAGGTAAATTTTGGAGCTGCTCCCGTGGCAGAGCCTGCAGTAAATGAAGTAAACTTCGGAGCAACACCCGCAGTCGAGCCTGTAGTAAATGAAGTAAACTTTGGAGCTGCCTCTGCAGCAGCACCCGTAGTAAACGAAGTAAACTTCGGAGCAGCACCTCAGCCGCAGTTTGATTCGAACAGCTTTAATGCAACACCTTCGCAGCCTGATTTCGGAGCAGCAAACTTTAATGCAGCACCTTCGCAGCCTGATTTCGGAGCAGCGAACTTTAACGCAACACCTTCGCAGCCTGATTTCGGAGCTACAAACTTTAACGCAGCACCTTCGCAGCCTGATTTCGGAGCAACGAGTTTTAATGCAGCACCTCAGCCCGATTTTAGTTCTAGCAGTTTCAACAATGCGCAGACGTATAATCCGGCAGGAAATTCAAATTTCTCGACTCCGAAGAAGAAATCCGGTACAGGAACAGCATCCCTTATTATGGGTATCTGTGCCACTGTATTGGGCTTAGTAAACATTTTTGTGTCTCTGATTCCTTTTGCCGGAATTGTTAATCTTCTGATTATTGCAGTAGGCATTGTCGGAATGATTCTTGGAATTAAAGAACCCAATAAGGGTGCCAAGAAAACCTGTGGTATTATTTTCAATATCGTGGGAATATTTTTATCAATTATCGCTGTAATTGTTACTCTTACTACTACAATCACAGCGTTAGTGGTTGGCAAGGCAACAGTTGATCTGGTAAACGGGCTTGATTCTCAAATGACTTCAGAATTTGGCGAAGACTGGAAACAGGATCTTATTGATGCAGGACAAGAGTTTCAGTCGGAATTAGAGAATTACGAATCGAATTATGATTACGACGATGACAGTTATGATACTTCCGACAGTGATTATGATTCTTCCGACAGTGATTATGATACAAATGCTATCATTTCATCCGCATTGGATTCCATGAATGCATGGAATTCATGCTCTGATATCCGTGACGCCAACAAAGACGGAGAATATCTTGATATCTTTGGCGAATGGCTTCTTTTGAGTAATGCATCGGATGAGTGTTATGTTTTCAATGCATCGGGAGAGTACTGGTATTACAAATCTTACGAAGACAGAAGTGACAATTACTGGTACGGCAAATATGATTTCTTAAAGGGAAAAGACGGAATCGATGCCTTCGGTCTGAATTCATCGTCAGTCGGTGCAAATTCCGATGTTCCTGAAGATAATTACTATGCAGTCACTCTTTACCCCGAACAGATTATCTCGGGTGGTGTTGACAAGTCAGATACGAATATTCCGGAAGGAATGGAACTTAAGTATGTCTGGGTAGTTATCGATCACGGTAACGAAGGAATCGAAGGACAGCTTCTCGATCTTAACGGTGCAACATACGATATGTATGAGTACGTAAAAGCAGCAGACTAAGTCACGTCATTTCTGCGAATTTATTTGTATTTATCAAGGACTGCAGGGATTACCTGCAGTCCTTTTTTACACGGCCATATAAGATAATCAGTTGCCTTGCAACAATTCAAAGTTCATCGGCTTGCCAAATGAACCCGGCTCTTCGATGATTTGCGCAGTAGCAAGAAGGAACGAGCATGGAGAAAGACAGCGGGAAAATAAAAAATCAGAAAATTAAAAGAAATTCAGAAAATTATATTGACAATTTAAGAAAAAGAGATTATAATTCAGACATAATCAAAGTTCAGATAGAGAATTTTAGAAAGAGAGGTACAGTCCATTGGGGATTTTAGAAACTGAAAACGATTAGGAGGCCTTCGTATCGAAACCGGATGCGGGGGCCTTTTAATTTGCCTCCCCAATGAAGAAAACAGCTGATTTTGGTATAGATTACTTTTTTATTCTGATGTATAATTTTTATCAAATTACAGATTACGGAGGGTAAAAGAAATGCAGCTTGATACATTACAGAAAGCAATGATTGAAGCCATGAAGGCTCATGACAAGGCAAGAAAGGATTCAATTTCGATTCTCTATTCACAGGCCAAAAAAGTCGGAATCGACAACGGCTGTCGTGATGATATTCCCGAAGCAATGGTTGACGAAGCAATCATGAAGGAAGTTAAGAGCATTAAGGAACAGATTGATACCTGTCCCGCTGACAGAACCGAACTTCTGGCAGAGTACAAGGCACGCCTGGCTGTTTTTGAAGAGTTTGCTCCCAAACAGCTTTCGGAAGAAGAGATAGAGGCTCTTGTTAAGGAACAGTTCGCTGATGTTCTCGCATCGGGTAACAAAGGACTTATCATGAAGACAATTATGCCCGCTCTTAAAGGTAAAGCGGACGGTAAACTTATCAATCAGGTTGTTGCCAGACTTTCGGCAGGTAAGTAATCATGAAACCGTGTATTCTTTCAACACTTGCTTATCTTGAGCGCGACGGTAAGTTTCTTATGCTGTACCGCAACAAGAAACCAAACGATGTAAACGGTGGCAAATGGATCGGCGTCGGCGGTAAACTTGAGGAGAACGAAAGCCCGACCGAGTGTATGATTCGTGAGGTTCGTGAAGAGACCGGTCTTACGGTAACCGGGTACACTTTTCTCGGAGTCATAACTTTTGTTTCGGATACATGGGATAACGAGGAAATGTTTCTCTACAAATGCGATTCGTTTGAAGGAGAATTGACCGAAGACTGTCCCGAAGGGGAACTTAAGTGGATTCCCAAAGAAGATATAATGAATCTTTCACTTTGGGAAGGCGACAGGTATTTCCTTAAGGACATATGCGAAGGCAAAGAGCGCATTATGCTTAAACTGTCTTATCACGGAGACGAACTTGTGGAAGTGAAAAGAGAGTAGTGAGCATCCAAGCTAATTCAAACAAAACCGGCGGCATAAATCTCTGCGTGAGATTCGTGTCGCCGGTATTTCTTTTACATATTTATAATCTACAAAAGGCCGTTAATTTACTTGGCAGCGGCAGCAGCCTGATTCTTCGCAAAAGCCGCACGTTTTCTGAGTGTTGGATCGAGAATTTTCTTTCTCATACGAAGATGAGTGGGAGTTACTTCCAAAAGCTCATCCGTATCGATGAAATCGATTGCCTGCTCAAGACTTAAGACTCTCGGCGGTGTAAGATGAAGTGCTTCGTCTGCCGAAGATGAACGTGTATTGGTAAGATGCTTTGTCTTGCAGACATTAAGCTCGATGTCCTCTGTCTTGGGGTTCTGTCCGATAATCATTCCGGCATAAACCGTTTCGCCCGGTCCGATGAAAAGAGTTCCTCGCTCCTGAGCATTGAACAGACCGTAGGTTACGCTTTCACCGCCTTCAAAGGCAATAAGCGATCCCTGTTTACGATACTGAATTTCTCCCTTGAAAGGTCCGTATCCGTCGAAAAGAGTATTGATAATTCCGTTACCCTTTGTATCTGTCATGAAATCACCACGATATCCGATAAGTCCTCTTGAAGGAATTGAAAACTCAAGTCTTGTATATCCGCCGGATGTTGCTCCCATGTTAAGAAGCTCGCCTTTTCTCTGGCTGAGTTTCTCGATTACGTTTCCTGAGAATTCATCGGGAACATCGATGTAAGCTTTCTCCATGGGCTCAAGGAGCTTGCCGTTTTCGTCCTTCTTGTAAAGAACTTCAGCCTTGCTGACTGCGAACTCATATCCCTCACGTCTCATATTCTCGATTAAGACTGAAAGATGAAGCTCACCACGACCGGATACCTTGAAAGCGTCCGTATTCTCGGTTTCCTCAACTCTTAACGAAACATCTGTATTAAGTTCTTTGAAAAGTCTGTCACGGAGATGACGGCTTGTTACAAACTTACCTTCCTTTCCTGCGAGCGGAGAGTCGTTTACGCTGAAATGCATTGCAATCGTAGGCTCGGAAATCTTCTGGAAAGGAATCGGATTGGGAGCATCGACGGAGCAGAGCGTATCACCGATGTGAATGTCGGAAATACCGGAAATCGCAACAATCGATCCGATGCCTGCTTCTTTTACTTCCACTTTATTAAGTCCTTCGAATTCGTAAAGCTTGCTTACTTTAACTTTTCTCTGCTTCTCGGGCTCGTGAGCGTTAACGATGACTACGTCCTGGTTAACTTTGAGCGAACCGTTATCTATTTTACCGACACCGATACGACCGACATATTCGTTGTAATCGATGGTGCTGATAAGAACCTGGCTTCCTGCGTCGGGGTCTCCTTCGGGAGCGGGAACATGTTCAAGAATTGTTTCGAACAGCGGCTCCATGTTGACGGGTGTTGTATCGAGGTCGAGTGTAGCAAAACCTGATTTGGCCGATGCAAAAACAAAAGGACAGTCAAGCTGATTCTCATCCGCATCAAGCTCAAGGAGAAGCTCGAGAACTTCATCCACAACTTCGTTGGGACGTGCTTCCGGACGGTCAATCTTGTTGACGCAGCAGATAACGGGAAGCTTTAAGTCCATTGCTTTGCTTAATACGAATCTTGTCTGCGGCATGGGACCTTCGAATGCGTCTACAACGAGGATAACGCCGTTAACCATCTTGAGTACACGCTCTACCTCGCCACCAAAATCGGCATGACCCGGTGTGTCTATAATGTTGATTTTAACGTCCTTGTAAGTTACTGCGGTATTCTTCGAAAGAATTGTAATTCCTCTTTCACGCTCGATGTCGTTGGAATCCATGACTCTTTCGGCAACTTCCTGATTCTCTCTGAAAACACCGCTCTGTTTTAAAAGCTCATCGACCAGAGTTGTTTTACCGTGGTCTACATGGGCGATAATTGCAACGTTGCGGACATCTTCTCTTTTCTTAATCATACTAAAAACCTCCGATTTCCCCACACGTGAGGGGAATAAAGACAAAACATAATTTTCAAACTTTTATAGTATATCACTACTGATAAATGCTTGCAATGGTTAGTTTACTCGGTTAAAATAGTAATGTTGGTAGAATAACCGCAAAGGGAATGCGGATAACCGGGGGATTTATTATGGCACTTATTAAAGATAATGAAACAAACAATAAAACGGTCGGTAAAATTTGTCTGGCGCTCGGCGGATTCTTTGCTCTGGCCGGAGTGGTATTTTTTATACTGTCGAATTACGATAATCTGTTCTATAGCAAAGTGACCGCAAATGTCCTGTCAAGAGTCGAGACGTTTACGGAAGACGGAGCGCAGATGACCACACTGAGCCTGGGATATCCCGTGGCGGGCGAATACTGCATGGCGGATTTCATTTATGACGGAGTGTTTCCGTCAGATCAGTTTGAGTACGAGGTGTACTATGATTCGAGAAATCCTTCCATGATTGCGGAAATCAACTGGCTCTGGGCCCCTCTTTTCGTTTTTCTTGCGGGAGGAATTATTTTCCTTATCGGTTTGTATCTTACAAAACCGGAACTTGCCATTTTCGGAAGATTCGGTCGGGTAAAAGATATGACGGATTCGGAAGAAAGTAAACTTACCGAAAGTGTATCGTCAGCGTTTTTTCCGCTGCTCGGAAGCGTGCTTTTCATGATATTCGGTATTGTTATGCTGATTATTTATAAGTCATGGTGGACCTGGATATTCGTTGTTGTCGGTCTTGCTGTCAGCCTGACTTTCCTCTTTGAATTTATTCCGGCACTGAATGTTTATTTAAGCAGACGTCAAATCGAGAAGGCAAGAAATCACGAGAATAAAAAGAAGCTTTCCGCAAAGAAAGCTTCCAAGAAAGTTAAAGTAGTTGTTGTTGATGATAAGATTCCCGGACTCGATGATATAGAAAACGAAATCGCAGACGGGAAGTCCGAGAAGTAAAACGTTTCGACCGAGGAACCGAATCAGTCTTCCGTGAAAAGATCCCTGTACCATTCGAGCGCTGAAATGTATGCTTTGTAAACGTCGTCCATTGCAATATTGCTGAGGATGAGAAGCCTTGATACTTCCTGCCAGTTCGCATTTTCATACTGAATCATGAATTTGAGAACCGAGGCGAAATCACCTTCCTGCTCAACAAGTGCTTTACGGATTTTGTCGGAAACGTTTACGAGTGAAAGTGCTTCACTCATGGGCTTGTTAAGAATGAGATCGAGCACCGAGAACAGTCCCATTATGAAAAGTTCCTGACTTTGTATACGCATTCCGAAGCAGTCTGCGAGATTCTCCGCGAATTTGGCACGCAGAAGAGAAATCCTGGTAATTTCGTTAGGTCTGTCGAAACAGAGCTCTCTGGTAACGGCGGTTGTAATCCATTTGCGGAGTTCTTTCTGACCCATCATTGCAGCTGCGTGACGGATGGAAGTAATCTCGGAGTTACGGCTCATTTTGTTAACGATTTTAAGAAGGGAGATAACCAGTGCCGTATCACGTCCGATAATGTCGGCAGCTTTGGTAAGTTCGAAATTATCATCGTTAACCATATTGATTAACTGGATATAGTTTACTTTAAGAGGCGCCACTTTAGTGTCGCCTTTTGTTATAGGAACACGATAGAAGTCGCCCTCGAAGAACTGGTATCCTTCCTCGGATTTCAGTTTCTCGAAATCTTCCATACTCTGGATATCTTCGGCAACAAGCTTGATATTGGGATATACGAGTTTGAAGTAAACACGTGCTTTTGAAATATCAATTCGCTTGTAATTCAAAAGCATGTAGTCCATCATAAGAAGAATGGGCTTGTAATTCTCAAAATCGGCAACCTGAAGTCTGCACATCGCGAGCTTGTAGCCGTCTTCTTTTAACTGCTTAATTCTGTTGATATACATCTCTTCCGGACGAACCGTATTATCGACGAAAAGGACAATACGCTCGTGAGGCGCACTGCACTGTGATGCAATGTCGGTAAAAATGGAAATATTGTTGACCGGCACGAAAATCTCCTTGTCCTGAGACAGGGTTTTGATTCCCATACTCTCGATAATTTCCAGTCCGTTTATTCTTCCGACACCGTCATTGATACCGGTTGAAAAATAGCGCGGATCTAGAAGAAAATTATCCTTCTGAGAGAAGAGCGAATATGCTCTGACAGCCATTTTTTCATCGAAAAGCGGAATTAATGTAGCAAGCATTTATGAACTCCCTTTCATTTGTTGAATACATTCTAAGTAAAAGTTTAATGCATTCGGTCATAATTAACAAGTTTTATATCGGCTTTTTTATACGAAAACTTTAGTTAAATCAGCTTTTTTTCATGAATGTTTTTTAAAAATCCATTTAACTTAACAGTGAAATTTATGCTTAATCTTGATTTTTTTCTGTTTATGAGTTATTTTTTTACAGAAATTTGCCGATACAGGCATTAACTGGGTGTATTGTGCCCTTTCACGGAAATTTATGTTCTGTCGAAGAGTTACAATGCGCCACGGAATAAATAGCAAAGGAGAAAAGAAAATGGTCAAATTTTCAAAACTGGTTAAACGAGTTCTGACCTGTGTTCTGGCTGCGGCAACTATTCTTACAAGTACGCCTGCCATAGCATTTGCATCAGACATTTCGGAAACCCCTGAGACTGTTGAAACAGACGAAGAGCTTTTCGAAGAAAGTTTACCCGAAGAAATCGAAGAGGAGATTTCAGAGGAAATTTCGGAAGAGGAGTCTTTCGAAGAAGTTTCGGAAGCAGCAGATGATGCCGAAGAGAGTACAGAGGCGGAAGAAACATCTGAAGAGGCCGAAATTGAAGAGGCAGCTGATGAATCCGTTCTTCAGGCTGCAGATCCTAAGTATATCGTTGTTACAGGAGAGGCAGACGATGCCGTTCTTTTTACGGAAAAGGGAGAATATCCCGACAGTGCCAAATATCTTCAGAAAGATATTACCGTAACTGAAGATAAGGATAAGAATCTGCACCTCAAAGGAACACTTAACTGCGTAAGCGGTTACACTGCATTCGATTCCGCCACGGAATTGCAGAGAGGTTATTATGCAGCTGTCCATTTCGCCACAGAAGTTGAAGGAACAAAGCTTTATGCCAAAGTACTTAACCCTACGGTTACACCCGATTCGGAATATCCCGATGACAATGGATATGAGGTAACCAATGACTGCTTCATTTTAAGAATCGGAAGCAAGGAAGAACTTGCATCTAAAGGATTAATAGTTACCGCTGTAGATGAAAAAGGCGCTGTTGTAGAAACCAAGAACTTGCTTTGCGATACACTTAAGCTTAATGCACCGGAACTTACGGCAACAGGAGTATCATCCGACGAAGAGATTTTGGGTGAATATCCCGGAGCGTATCAGCAGCATATATATGTGGCCGATGAAAAGGATGCATCGTATGTTTACGGCAAATTAACGTATATGAGTTATTATCCCGGATTTTCTTCGGATGAAGAACTTCAGAAGGGTTATTTCCTCAGTATGCATTTTGAAACAACCGCTCCCAAGTTATATGTAAAATATCTCGGAAACAAGACCGAGATGGATTACGGCGGATCTGAATACGGTTATGATATTTCATACAATACAGACGGAAACGTTGTATACAGAATTGCAAATGCTGCCGAAGCATCCGAAAAGGGCTTTGAACTTACCATGTGTGATGAAAAAGGTGAAGTTCTTGGAACCAAGAAGATTCTTTGCAGTAAACTTCAGTTAGGCAAAATATATGATGCTTATTATGGCGTGTATTTCTATGATGAGAATGGCAATTACGCTAATGGTTATGTCGATTGGACTGTTTCGGTTAGCGTTAACGGTAAAGAACCTCAGTTCGCCGATCTCGAATATATGGTTTTTGCGGAAGGTGATGAATACGAAATCACCGTTTCCACAAACGATAACAGTCTGATTTCTCGTTACGCTGTCTTCGAGAATGAAGATAGTAATGATGAAGCTAATGCTAAAGATAAGGCTGAAGTAGAACGTAAATCTTTTACCTACAAGGGTATTGCAACAAAAGGACGCACACGAATTAATGTTTACGGCCCCAAAGCTGCCTTAAAGTATGATGTTTGTGATATTAAAGATAATTCTGCGGATATGGATTCCGAAAATGTTTATCTTCTTGATAAAGAGACGAAATATAAGGTTAGTGCCGTTTATGACACTCCTGCAAAAAAAGCAGTATCTTTCGATTTCATTCGTATTTACAAAGCAGACGGCAAAACTCTCGACGAAGAAGCATTTGAAGTTCAATCATATGGAAACTATTTTCAGTTTGTTCCCACAGATAAGGCTACTGCGGAAACATACACTGTTGAAACAGGAAAAATGGTTGATGATAAGTTCGTTAAGGAAGGCTTTTTCAAGGTTCGTCTTCGCAGTGAATTCGAAGGAGTTCAGATCGTTTATAACGGAAAGACGGTTAAGAACCTTTCACTTGCTGTCGGAGAATATGTTATATACAGTTTGAATACTGTACCGGAAGGGGCAAATTTACCGGATTGTAATGATGTTGTTGTCAAAGATTCCAATGGAAATGCTGTACCCAAAGGTTTCTATTTTGACGGTGAAGACGGATTATTCAGTATAAAAGCTACAGATATAGTAGCAGCCGATTCATATGTTGCGGACTTTGTGGATGAAGATTCGAATGTACTGTATTCTGTTCCGTTTACAGTTACACCGGCAAAAATTACAGCTGATGTGGCTCCGGTAATTACTGAGAAAGCCGGATATCAATACGGTTACTACGAATTTGAAATTGCTTTGCCCAAGGGTGTACAGCCTGTTTCCGACAACGGAAACAAGGTTGGAAATTATGTATGCTATTATACATGGGGAGAAGTAGGTAAAACACCTTCGGAGAAGAATGTTGCCTTTTTCGAAGATGATTCTGCGATTTCTTTGCAACTGAATACAGGCGGAAGTCAGGGAGAATATGAATTAACAGCATGTGTATTTATTCCTGCATTTGATGAAGATGAAGAGCCCATCTATGTTTCCAAGACAGCAGAATATGTTGTAAATAATTATTATGCTACCAAAGCGGGAGACATGAAGGTTACTCAGAAAGCTAAGAAAGCATATACAGGTCAGACTTTCGTCGCTGCAAATATTAAGTATGCTGACAAGGTTACTTTCCGTGGTTGTCCTTATGTTTATTTTGAAGATTTGGCTGGTGATCTTTATGAGTGCAGGTATGATTCTGAAACCGGTAATGTTTATATTACTCTTGATAACTGTGGTTTCTTCTTATCTCAGTTTGGTAAGCATAAACTGACAATTGAGGCAGATGCGCCTTACAATGCAATTCAGACTGCAAAGAAGACCATAACCGTTAATATTCTTCCTGGTATCAATGATATTGAAGTTGAAAATTCCAGATTCAGTATTTTCAAAAATGCCAAGAAAGCAGCTTCATCGACGATTAAATATAAGACATATTATACAGATCCTATGGGTCAGAGAAAGGCAGTAAGCAAGAAGGTTGCTTTTGAACTGGATCCGAAAGCTTCGGCAAAGGGTATTACGGTTAAAAAAGGAAAGATTAACGTTCCCAAGAATTTCGTTCCTTCTGCTGACTTCTCCGGTTATGATATTTATTACGATTTGAAAATAAAAGCTGCCGATTATGAGTCAAACGAAACTTCCTGTGAATTGGATTTCAGTGTCTATACAGAGAAAGAGTCTATCGCAGAAGTATTCCTTGTTGAATATGATCCTGAAAGCGACATGCTTGTTCGACCGGACGGTAATAATTTGAAACTTTCAAGTATGTATCGTGTTGTAGCCAGAGATTCCGCGACTCCCAAGAAAGACAAGTATGATGAGAATGAAGTTTTGAACTTCTATTCGCGTTGTGTGTCGATTAAATCGTCAAACAAAGCGATTAGGATATTTGAGGGCAATGGTTTATTGGCTTTAAAACCTGCCAAGAATGTAACATTCACAGTTAAATTTGATGATGGTTCGAAAGTATCGGCTAAATCCGCAAAATACAATTTTGTTCAGCAGGCTTGTGCAGATTTTGGTTTGTATAGTTTTGCCACGGATAAGATGTTAGATAAGGATGAAAACGAACTGGATTACAATTCTCTTGGAACTGCGGTTTTTGCATTTGAATTTTCCGGAGTTGATGAACTTTGTAATGAGTTCATGATGGGCAAAGATTCTTTCAAGGTATCGGTACAGAACGGTAATGTGATAGATATCGGAAAATATGAGGGTGCACCTGCCGGTGTGATTTTTGCAGCAATACCGAAGTCTCTCTCGAAACCCATGGTTCTTAAAGTTACAGAGAAAAAATCCAAGAAATCAAAGAAATATACAGTTGATTTTAAGGATAAATTAAACATAACAAAAGTTGACAAGCTTTACAGTAAATCTGCTGCACCTCAGAAATTTACCGCAACATTCGAAATCCCCGAAGAACTTAGAGATGATCCTACTTTGAAATTCAAGGAGATTCTTCCTAATCCGGTAATTACAAACGCTAAAGATCCCATGGGTGACAATATGCGTTTAATGGCATTTTTTGAGAATATTAGAGGCAGATATTTCGATATTGACGAAACCGGAAAGTATTGTACGGTTACTTTCGTTACATACGAAGACGTGGATATTGCCAAAGGAAAATACAAACTTCTTGTTTCCTTTGAGTACAAAGGCCAGACAGTCGGAGAAGGCGAGACTCCTTTGGGTGAGCTTACCATAGATGTTGTTGCTCCCAAGAAGGTTTCCGTAAAGGTTCCCAAGAACGGTGCAACCATATCAATGGATAAGAACGAATGCTACAAGTGGAATATTACAAAGAAGACCAAGAACTTAACCGCTCTTGAGTTTAATGAGACTTTGAATATCATTACCGATGGAAAAATCAATAAGTTTAGTGATTATTTCAAGGTTACCGATGGAGCAATCTATTTAACCGAAGCAGGCAAAAATGCTTCAGCTGAAGAACTTAAGGCCAACAGTCGCGGATATGTTAACTATACCGCATACAACGGAACATGTTCCGTATATGGCGGCATGTATGTAACGATAAATGTTACCGGTCTGCGGGTAGATGTCAAACCTTTGTGGTCAGATGCATACGGATGCAAGAATGATGATTTGCAGGAAGAATCTGAAATCGGACTGTTTGTAGACGGTGTTGCCAAGGTATATGGTACATCCCTGTATTATGACGGTACAGAGAACGATACATGGAAGGCAACCTGGCCGGAAGCAGAACAGAAAGGCTATTATCTGGCACTTAAGTTTAATGCGGAAGGTTTTGCGGAAGGTGAATGCAATATCGAAGTTGCCAAGATGGAGAATAAAGATTCCAAGGATTTGAAATATACCAAACTCACTCCCGTAACCGATGATTTCTGCGTTTTCTTCCTCGGAGAAGAGGAGATTTCTTACAATCTGATTTGCATTCGTGTAACGGACAAGGATAATAAGGAAGTTGAAAAACTTTATCTTGATTTGACTACTCTTAATACACGTAAGTAATAGTATCAGGTTGTATTTCTAATCCGCCCGATATGGCGGAATCGAAATAAGGATTAATTCGGATGGCACTGCTTTGAGCAGTGCCATCCTTTTATTTTCACACGGCCGTATAAGGAAATCAGTTGCTTTCTAATAAGTGTTGTTTGAACCGGTACTTTATGGTAAAATAATACAGACATTTTTCAAAGCATGGGGGCATGTATGAATAATTCGGAAGTACTTGAACTTAGAAAAAGATTTAAGAAAACATCAAATACAATTACCAGAATTTCCGGATGCTATGTCATCGGAATGGAGAGAAGAATTCAGACAACAATAGATGCTTCGTTTTCGGATTTGGACGAATCGGAGCAGTTTAAATATCTCGACCTTTTCAAGAAAGGTCTTTCGGGTGTTATCGGCAAGAACCTGATGAATCTGCCGATTAAGTCTGCCGAAGACGGTTCTTCGAAAGCCAGAACCGAACTTCTTGCACTTAAGAATTCGGAACTGAAGAACAAGGATATGCTCGATGGTTTTTACCGTAAAGTCATTGACACATATCATTCGGTGGGCAATTATTTAATTCTTCTTATTCACGATGTTTACGACGTGTTAAACAAGACGAGCGATAGCATTAAGCTCGACGAATCGGAAGAGACGTATACTTATGTGCTCTGCCTTATCTGTCCCGTAAATCTTGCCAAACCGGCACTTTCATATCATGAAGATGCCAATATAATCGGCAACAGAGAGAGAGACTGGGTAGTTGACATGCCGGATATTGGGTTTCTCTATCCTTCATTCAACGACAGAAGTACTGATGTTAACGAGGTTCTTTATTACTGCAAGGATCCGGATGAAATGCATTCGGAGTTTATAGACGGAATAATCGGCTGCAAGGAAGAGAAGACAATAATCGAAGAGAAGGAAATGTTCAATACGATTGTTGAAGAAGTAATAAACGATGTTCCCGGATTCGATACATTTGAAGTGGTCAGATCGATTAACAGTCAGTTAAACGATATGATAGAGAACAAGGTATTCGGAGACACTCCAGTAATCAACAAGGAAGGAATGAAGGATTTGTTCAAAGGCAGCGGATTTGCCGAGGAACATATGCCTGTTGTAGAGAAGAAATTCGAGGAGGTTGCCGGCGAAGATTCCGAAATTCGCGTTGACAGCGTAAGAGAGAAGAAGAATCTCGACATCAAATCCGACAACATGCAGATTAAGGTTAAGACCGAGGCGGCCGACATGGTCGAAATCAGAGTAATCGACGGTCGTAAATGCCTTGTTATTCCGATGGACTCGGATGTGGAAGTAAACGGTATCGTTAAAAGAATAGTTGAAGAACTTGAAAATTCATAGAGAAAGGTAGAAATATCATGGAATTTTTACTTATTTTCGGCGGAATCGTCGGAATCGCAATTATTGCTGCAATTGTCGCAGCCATCGTTTCTGTTGTATCAACTGCAGCCTGGGTAGGCTCGAGGGAAGACGAAGAGTAATTTTTTATGGGTGAAACGGTAATTTATTTTGATTACAGTGCCGCTTTTATTCTCTCAATGCTTCTTATTTCCTGTGTTTTCAGGAGGATGTTGAGGGGACGTGTAAACCGCGACTTTTTTTACGTCGTTCTGGTGGCTTTTTTTACCACACTGATTGATATCATCGCGATTACACTTGATAACGGGGGCAGGGGAAATTATGAACTCAAGATGATTTTCCATACGCTGTATCTTTTGCTGCACAGTCTGAATACTCCGCTGTATCTGATTTATCTCATTGATACGACAGATACCTGGCACAAACTCATTCACAGGAAACTGACTCTCTGGATTCTTTTTGCTCCGTTTGCGCTTGTTGTTGTCTTTCTTATCGTGAACTTTTTTACACCGGTCGTGTTCTACTTTTCGAGTAACGGTGCTTATCAAAGAGGCGAGGATTTCTTCGTGGTTTATTGCGTTGCGGCTATCTACTTCGCAATTGCACTTTGGTATCTTTTCTCGTACAAATCTCTGTTTTCGAAAGGCGAATTCTTAGGAATGGTCGGAGTGTTTCCGGTTGTCCTGACGGCGGTGCTCATTCAGATGTTTGTTCCCGAACTTGCCATCGAGATGTTTGCGATTTCGGTCACATTTCTTTTCATTGCACTGATTGTATTGCGGCCGGAGGAAATCGTGGATACGGAATCCGGTCTCATGAAGAAGAATGCTTTTACCAGGGACATGCAGAGAGCGCAAATCAGTGAGAAAAAGGTCGACATCATTCTCATTAACATTACAAATTACAGAACATTGAGCAATATGCTCGGCTATAAATCGATGCGTGAGTTAATCGGCAAGGCATCCACGAAGCTTAATCTGATTAACAGCGCGAGCAAGTCGAAAGGTGAAGTTTATCATATCGGAAACGGTCAGTTCCGTCTTGTGGTGGACAGGCATTATTCCGACATAACCATGAAACTTGTTAAAGAAATTCGCGAGCAACTCAGTCAGCGAATCGAATTCCATCACATGGAACTTGATGTGGTTGCGAATGTTTGCCTGGCCAAATGGCCGGAAGAAATATCCGATGTGGACAGCCTTCTTATTTTCGGAAACGATTTGAACGATGTGCCTTTTACCGGCGAAATCATGTATGCACACGATCTTTTCCGTAAAGACTATTATGACATTATGAGAGATATCGACGATATCCTCGAGAATGCCGTTTCCGGGCAGAAATTCGAAATCTTTTACCAGCCGATCTATTCGGTAAAAGACAAGAAATTCATTTCAGCGGAGGCTCTTATCAAGCTTCACGACGAAAAGTACGGAAACATCAGCCCGGAAATTTTCATTCCGGCTGCTGAGAAAAGCGGAATCATTCACAAAATCGGCGCGTTTGTTCTTGATGAGGTTTTCGCGTTTGTGGGAAGCCGTGAGTTCGAGGAAATCGGGCTTGAGTATATCGAAGTGAACCTGAGTGTGGAGCAGTGTGTCGAAAGTACTTTGGTCGAAGACATGAAGGCCAGACTTGAGAAATTCAAAGTCAAGCCGTCGCAGATTAATCTGGAAGTAACGGAAACTGTGGTTTCGAGCGAAACCAATGTTATGATGGACAATATATGGAAACTTTTCGAGGCGGGATTTACATTCTCGCTCGATGATTACGGTACGGGATATTCCAATATTCAGAGAATTTCGCAGATGCCGCTGTATATCGTCAAAATCGACAAGTCTTTTACCGAGACGGAGGATAATCCGAGACTGAAAGTTGTTGTTGAGAATACGTTCAGGATGATTAAGGACCTCAACATGAAAATTGTGGTTGAGGGAATTGAGAATGAGGAAAAGTACAACGCGTTTGCTTCGCTCGGTGCGGATTATATACAGGGATACTATTTCCCAAAGCCCAAGAACAGGCAGGAATTTGTTCGCTTCATCGATAAGATGAACAATAACCGGTCGTATGAGACGGGCGAACTTAAATAACAGAAAAGTCTGCCGCAACCTGTGAAGTCGGGCAGACAGTGTTTCCAAGGCGTCAGAGCGGAACTACTTCGAAGACGGTAAGCGTTCCGTCGCAGACAGTAAAATGAACATCAAATCCGGCGAAGGATACGCCGTATTTTCTGAGAGGATCTTCGTGATATGCAGGACGGGGGTCCTCTTTTAATATTTCAATAACGGCGTCCCGACGGTCGGGAGGATAAACGCTTAAAAGATCTTCGGGGAAAGCGACGTTTAATTCGTAATCTTTGACCTTGCCGGCAAAACCGTCGGTTGCATCGGGATGGCAGTCGGTGTAGGGCAGATACGGCTTGATGTCGTAGATGCCGGTGTTGTCTTTTAAATCGGCGCCGGAGACAATAAGCTCGGGACCGTTTTCTGTATAGACAATTTCTTCAAGTTTCACAGAAGAAAGTCCTATATTGTTCGGCCGGAAGGGAGAACGTGTGGCAAAAACTCCGACATGTGTGTTGCCGCCGAGTCTGGGCGGAGTTACGGTTGCGGAGAAATTCTTTCGTTCCGTGTTGTCAAAGTGCCACAAAAGCCAGATGTAATTAAAGCCTTCAAGTCCTTTGACGGCATCGGCGGTTCGCCATTCGGGTTCGAATACGATTCGGCCTTTTAGCGAGGGTATTAGGTTACTTTGTCTCGGAATTCCGAATTTCTCGGGAAAGTCGGTGTGGATTCTTGCAATAATTTTCATGTTATTCTCCAAAAAACGGCGCGTTCAGATTTGAGCGCGCCGATTATCAGTTCGTAAAAATTCAGGTTCTGTTATACTTACGCAAGTTTGCTGCCTGTAATTTTCTCATATCCTTCAAGGTAGATTGCGATTGTCTTATCGACAACATCCTGAGGAAGTTTCCAGTTGTGGTTCTCTGTAGCTTTGAGATAATCTCTTGCAAACTGCTTGTCGTATGAAGGCTGTGAGTGGCCGGGTTCGTATCCTTCGAGCGGCCAGAAACGTGAACTGTCGGGAGTAAGCATTTCGTCGCCGACTACGATGTTGCCGTTCTCATCAAGACCGAACTCAAATTTGGTATCTGCAATGATGATGCCTTTGGTAAGTGCGTATTCTGCACATTTCTTGTAGATTGCGATTGTGTAATCGCGAAGCTTTGTTGCATATTCAAGACCTTTGCCGGGGAAACGTTTCTCGAGATAGTCGATTGACTGCTCAAAGCTGATATTCTCATCGTGGTCACCGATTTCTGCCTTGGTGGAAGGAGTGTAGATGGGCTCAGGCAGCTTATCGCTTTCCTTAAGACCTTCGGGAAGTTTGATTCCGCAAACAGTTCCGTTTTCCTCGTAGCTTGCCCAGCCGCTTCCTGTGATATATCCGCGGACGGTGCACCCTACGGGAAGCATCTCAAGCTTCTTGCACATCATGCTGTTGCCGTCGAATTTCTCCTGACGGAAGAATTCGGGCATGTCGTTGACATCAACTGAAATCATGTGGTTGGGAATGATATCCTTGGTGTAATCAAACCAGAACTTGCTCATCTGTGTGAGTACGGTTCCTTTCTTGGTAACGATGTTGTCAAGAATAACATCGAAACAGCTGATACGATCTGTGGCAACCATGATAAGGCTGTCGCCGTTGTCGTAGATTTCACGAACTTTTCCTTCTTTGATGGGTTTTAATTCAACGCTCATTTGGGACCTCCGATTTATTATTATTATCACTAATATATATGCGGTTTTCAGACCACAAACAGAAGTGTATCATAAATTGCCGCAAAAATCCCATAAAATATGATAAAAAAATAAGTTTTCACAAAATGAATAAACGCTGCGTCCGTATGACCTGATTTGTGACAAAGTTGCACAAACATCCGGAATACGGGCGTAAGGATTTTTTTACCTTGCTTTCCGGGCAAAAAAACTCCCGGGAAAGGGAGTTCCCGGGAGAAAAAAGGGGGTGAAGGTCGCGCAAACTATGCGCTTATGGAAATGAGTTTCTTCTCATCCGCCTTGGCTTTGGGCTCTTTCTTGGGAACCGTGACGGTGAGAATTCCACTTTCGAGTTTGGCATTGATTTCGTCGGAATTAACGGTATCGTCGATGGTAAAAGATCTTGAGAATCTGCCGTAGCGGCATTCCCTTCTTAAGTAACGGGTGTTCTCGTCCTTTTCTTCCGTCTCTTCCTTGTGCTCGGCACTTACCGTAAGAACATCTTTCTCAACTGCGATTTCGATGTCTTCCTTATTAAAGCCCGGAAGCTCGAAAGCGAGCTCAAAGGAATCTTCCTTCTCAATGATGTCCGTTCTCATCGGCTTGCCGGGAAGTGATTCGTTCGTTGCGGGAGCGAAAGCCTTTCCGAATAATTCGTCAAGTAAAGCGTCTGCGTAGTTATTTCTGAAAATAATAGGAGTATACATAATTGATTACCTTCTTTCTTAATTTAATGAACAAGCTGTGTAAATGGAGC
>JAKSSB010000170.1 GCA_024403285.1 Lachnospiraceae bacterium
CCCGGAAGCGGACCGAAGCAACTTTGAATGTAAGAAAATTTTAGGATGACAAGCGGGAATCTTCGGTAATTCAATTACCGATGTAGTTCACCAGATAAAAATCGAATTGAGAAAGACAATCCGAGTGTGATTTAAGGAGCGGAAAAATGTACAGATTTTACGGTTGGGAAAAAGCGGATATTTTGCCGGCAAATCCGGAATATGACAAGGTAGGAAATCCGAGAGAAATGTATGATTATATGAAGGGTATCTGGAGCGTGGATTCGTGCGCGCCGAGACTTCGGGTGAAGTGGAGCGAAGACAACATAACGGTCGGCCAGTGTTCGATTACGGCGTTTCTTGCGCAGGATGTTTACGGCGGCGAAGTGTACGGAGTTCCGCTTGAAGACGGTAATTTTCACTGCTACAATGTTGTGGGCGATTGCGTATTCGACTTAACAAGCGAGCAGTTCGGTGAACGTGTCCTTTCGTATGAGAATAATCCCATTCAGGAGAGGAGTGTACATTTCGCCAAGACCGAGAAGAAGGAAAGATACGAGATGATAAAAGATGCGCTTAAAAAGCGCCTCGAATAAATTTCGAACGCCTGTGACCGTCGGAAAACGCGAAACGGAAAGTAAGACAGTCATAAAAGGAAATAAATCTTCTAAATCAGAAAAAGGAAGGTTAAATCTATGTATAGCATTAAAGGTGCCGGAAAATTAACGGTAAAACTTGTTTCGATAATCTTTTTTATACTGATGGTTTCGACGGCGTTTGCGTGCAGATCCGGAGAAGAATCAGGTGAAATTCCGACGGTGGACATGACGGATTTCTCAGGATTTGAAGATGCTTCGGCGGAGAGTGCCGGAGGTGAAGAATCCGAAGTAAAAGAGCAAACCGGCGCTTTCGATAGTGAAGAAACGAGTGAAACAGATTCCTTAAGCGGAGAAATGTCCGATAACCCCGAAGGCGAAGCGAAGGGTGGGGAAATTATCGAAAACACCACAGCCGATTCATCGGAGAATGCCGACGCTTCTTCAGAAAACGACGAATCTGTGAAACCCGTACAACAGACCGGCGGCGGAAGAACGGTTGTAATCGATGCCGGCCACCAGGCGAAGGGCAATAGCGAAAAGGAGCCTGTGGGCCCCGGCGCAACCGAAATGAAAGCGAAAGTTTCTTCGGGTACGAGTGGTAAAACAAGCGGGCTTGCGGAGTATGAACTGACTCTGCAGGTTTCACTTAAATTGCAGGAAGAATTGACAAATCGCGGATATAATGTGATAATGGTTCGAACATCGAATGATGTAAATATAAGCAACAGCGAGCGGGCGCAGGTGGCTAACGATGCGAATGCGGGTGCATTTATCAGAATTCATGCGAACGGTTCGGAGGACACTTCGGTTCACGGAGCCATGACAATATGTCAGACTTCATCGAATCCGTATAACGGCAATCTCGCTGCGAAGAGCAAGAGTCTTTCAACTCATGTCCTGGACTCACTCGTTGCATCAACGGGCTGTCGGAGGGAAAGAGTCTGGGAGACCGATACGATGAGCGGAATCAACTGGTGCAGCGTGCCGGTTACAATTGTTGAGATGGGTTATATGACCAATCCGGAAGAAGACATGAACATGGCGAGCGCGGATTATCAGACGAAAATTGTAACGGGAATTGCGGACGGAATAGATGCTTTTTTTACCGAATAGAAATCAAATATAAACGGAGGTTTTGTATCAATGAACTCATTCATCCTTGAGAGCGGATTTTTCGGAAAATGTAATCCGGAGGAAATTGCCGCCAAGTACGGCACACCGGTTTATGTGTATAACGAAGATAACATAAGAGCCCATATGAAAGCGGTTGCAGAGGTGATTTCGAAGTACCCGTTTCGTGCCAATTATTCGATTAAGGCGAACAGCAATCTCTCGATTCTTAAAATGGCACTTGAGGAAGGTTTGAATGCCGATGCATTGTCGGAAGGCGAGATGCGACTCCTTCTTAAGGCAGGTTTTACACCTGACAGAATCTTCTTTGTTCCGAACAATGTAGACCGCAGTGAGATTCAGTTTGCAGTTGACCACGATATTATGGTCAGCCTCGACAGTCTCGAGCAACTTGAACTTTTCGGTCAGATTAATCCGGGCGGAAAGTGTTCCGTTCGTATCAATTCGGGTGTTGGCGCCGGACATCACGAGAAAGTTGTAACAGCGGGTAAAAAAACCAAGTTCGGTGTAGCGGAAGAAGACGTCGACAAAATTTTCGACATTACGAAGAAATACAATATTACCGTTGCGGAAATCAATCAGCATGTCGGTTCGCAGTATCTCGATCCCGAACCGTTCCTTCAGGCAGTTGAGAATTTCCTCAGAATTTCCGAGAAGTTCCCGGATCTTGAGTATATCGATTTCGGCGGCGGATACGGAATCCCTTATCACAAACTTGATGACGAAGCTCCCTTGGATATGGAAGATTTCCATAAAAGATTCGAATTAATTCTTGATAAATATGCAGCATCTCATCCGGGCAAACTTCCTCTTTTTAAGAATGAACCCGGTCGTTACTGCGTTGCCGAAGGCGGTGTAATTCTCGGCAGAGTTTATGCGGTTAAACAGAATTCCGGTAAAAAATATGCCGGTACCGATATCGGAATGAATGTGCTTGCGCGCCCGACTCTTTACGATTCCTGGCATGATATTGAAGTCATCAGAAAAGGTGAAGTTGTTGAGCGTAAGGATATGGAAGAAATCTACATTACCGGCAATATTTGTGAGTCCGGAGACCTTCTGTGCAAGGATCGTCCGATGCCTCACATCGAGCAGGGTGATCTTGTATGCGTTCTTGATGCGGGAGCTTACGGCTATTCGATGAGTTCAAATTACAATACAAGATTAAGAGCCGCCGAAGTTCTGATTACTTCCGACGGCAGCGAGAAACTTATCCGAAGAAGAGAAACATTTGAAGATTTATTTGCTTGTTTCCCGGAAGAAGATTAGTTCTTTTATTCTGCAGATTAATTTTGAGTGAATCGGTTTGTCGAATATTGCTTTGTTTTTATAGATATGTTTATGCTGAAACTCCCGATGTCTTTTTTTGACATCGGGTGACTTTCCGATTATCTTGTGCGGATGCCGTTCTTGGCATCGGTGTTTTTCTTTTGATTATCTTTTTATGGATGTTGTTCTTGGCATCGGAAATTACCCCAAAAGCAAAAATCGATGTATTTTTTGCATGCGATGGATATTTTTCACATCGGAAATTACAAAAA
>JAKSSB010000171.1 GCA_024403285.1 Lachnospiraceae bacterium
TCAATCTTTGTTTTGAATTTGGAATCCGTATACCAGCCCTCAAAGCTGTAACCTTCTCTGTAAGGCGAAGGAATTAATGTAACTTCTCCGTAATCATAACCGGTCGGGGCATCTTCCATTCCATAGATTTCTTCATCATCGATATTTTCATAATTGATATCGAATTCGCTCTGCCATATTGCATGCAAAACTTCAGTTTCACATTCACCCGTAGGTGCATAAAGGACTATTGTCTGTTCGGGATCAAAATAAACTCTTTCGCCCCACTGATATGTCCACCAGCCCACCAAAGCTTCTTTTTCTCTGTTGGCGACTGCCTTTATCTTGTAATTCTTGCCATAGGTAACCTTATCACTAAGAACATTACCTGTTCCGTCATCGTAAACAATGATATTTTCCTTTACCCACTTAGCATAAAGTGTTACATTCTCCTGAAGGCCCTTTGTTGTAGTCACCTTTGTTTTGAAGTTTAAGCCCTTATGCCATCCGCCAAATGCATATCATTCTCTCTTAGGTGATTTGAACTCAGGTGTGCTGTCAATCTTATCGCCTGAGGAAACATCCTTGGCTGACGATAAAGGTGAATATAAGTATTCAAATTCCACATCTGCCTGATTATCATCCATATAGTCCAGAGTAAGTATGTAATTAGCTCTGTACCATATTGCATATAAGGTAATTGATCCTTTGTTCTTTGTAACAAGACTTTCTATAGTCTCTGCATCATCATAGTAGTCAATGCTGTCTTTAATTGCATCAAAGGCCGCCTTATTGGCAAGAGCTTTTACCTTATTCCTATTGGCGTATGTTGTCCAGCCTGCAAAAGTATATCCTGACTTTTTGTAAGTATTGGCAGGAATCTGAGCTATCTGGGGATAAGTTAACTTCTTCGAAACGCTCGTCGCCGATCCTCCATTGGAGTCAATCTTAAGTGTGTAGGTATTCTCGGTCCATCTTTCATAAATTCTGAATCCGGATACTACATCTTTCTTGATTTCAGTAATTTTTTTGGTTAATCCTTCATCAAGATACCATCCGCCAAATGTATATCCTACATGTGCAATAGGAGTAACTTTTTTGGAAAGTTTATCTTCCACACCGTACTTGTGAGTGAACTCTCTTTCGCTTCCGTCCCAGCCAACAAGAGTAATTGTAAATGTATCCTGCCAGTTGGCAACAAGTGTAATTTCTTCTGTAGACTTAGGAAGAATCGTTACCTTATCTCCCTGTGAAATCTTTACACAATCCGGCTCTTCTGAAATCCATATTGAACTCTGATTCTCATATACTTCATCAGACTCATTACCGGAAACTGTCCAGTATATCATTCCGTACTTGACGGTTCCGTCTGTTTTTACAAAACCGTTTTTGTTTAATTTTGTCCAGGTTCCGTAAGAAGCTGTCTGGGCCTTTGTATTTCCGGATGTGGCACCATTTCCTGCAAAAGTAATCTTATATGTCTTAGGTGACCACTTTGCGTAAAAAATCTTATCTCCGATTGAACCGGCTTTTATAACTTCTGTCTTTTCGGATGCCTTGTAGCTGTTAGATGTATACCAGCCTTCAAAAGTATATCCGGTTTCTTCTTCCATATCCTCTGCGGTAGGAAGTACTATTTCATCTGAACCGCTTACGTCAAATGAATAAACAACATCCGCGTCTTCGGTAAATCTTCCGCCTGACAATACGTATGTAATTGTATATTTTTTAACTTTCCATACTGCGTAAAGAGTAATCTTACCGCCTTCGGATGATAAATTAATTACCTTTTCCTTATCTGTGTAGTCGCGACTTTCATCAATCGCATCAGGTGCCGCTTCAAATTCCAGCGGTAGTTTCGGTGTAATGCTCCAGCCTACAAATTCGTATCCGGCACGCTTAAAGGCATTTGTTTTTAATGTAACAACTTTGTTCTTTCCGGCAGCCTGACTCTTCATGGATCCGGTACCGCCGTTTGAGTTATAAACAATGGTATAATCCGCACGTACGCCACTGATTATAACAGGCACTTTCTTTGTTCCCGTAAGTCCCTTTACTGAATAAACAAGGTTATAACTGCCAACCGGATAATTTCCGAGTGCATCCTTTGAAGCTGTCTTTCCGTCAGTTGTCTTAAGAGCATATGAAATACCGTTTATTGCATACTCGGTTTCATCGCCTTCAACCACTTCGCTTTCACCGTCCGCATAAAGCAGAACAATATCCACTCCGTAGGGATTGAAACCGTCTCCGTATGCACACTTAAAATCATCTGAGTTGAAAGAAACGTCAAATGATTTTGCAGTTTTTGTTCTTTCAAGTGTTACCGTAGTATCACATTCTGTTTCAATCTTTAAGTAATAATATCCTGAGAACTTAGGTGTGAACTTACAACTGTATGCAGCTTTACCGCTATAATCATTTCCTGTTTCATCTATCGAATATACAACGGGTGCATTATAGGAAATTGTATAAGACAGTCCTTTTTCCACATACAATCTTACATAAGAAGGATTATTATCTGCTTCTACTTCAACGGATTCACCTTCTCTCAAAACAGGTATCTCATCCACCGATTTTACTGTAAGTTCTTTTTCGAAACGGATATAGTCATATTTGAATTCGCCTCTTTCTTCATCGAAATATGACTTTTCATAAGATCCTTTAATGCTTAATGAACCATTATAATTTGATACATATGCATATACGCCATAAATGTGAGTAAGCAGCGCATCGTAAGCAACCTTCTCAACCGTACCGTCTGTAAACGTTAAAGTATATACAATCTTTTCTAAATCAGGATAATCAAGAAATCCATTATACTTATGATACACAATCGGATCATAGTAGTAGACATCCTGCATATCGGAATAATCAACTGTTACTTTCTTAAGGTTCTTTAATTCCGTAAGTTGAATTTTTCCATCAGTTTTATTCGGATATACGTAAAAATAATATGTTCCGCTCTTCTCTACATGACAGATATTGTATTTGACTGATTCCCCGTCATTCCATGACCAACCGCCATACCAACTGTCATAATCAGAATCAAATGCCGAAAAATCCTTGATATTTGTTTCTTTAAATAAATAACGCTTTCCCTGCTCCAACTTAGCCGCTAAAATAACAGGCTTTCCTGTCGTTGAGCCGGATATTGTTTTTTCTCTGTCAACGACAATATTTCCGGTTACCTTGGGAGCGGCAAAAACAACAGGTGAAGCTTCATATGTTGCTTCCAATCCACTTTCAGTATATGCGTAATAATAATA
>JAKSSB010000172.1 GCA_024403285.1 Lachnospiraceae bacterium
ATCGACCCGTCGGATTCACTTGTTAATTTTGAACACAACATGAAATTTGCAAAGACTACGGGATTTAAGCCCGTTACACAGATAGAGAACTGGTAAAAGACCGGAGGTGCAGTATGAAGAAACTTGAAGATTATGTATTAACCATACCCGATTTCCCCGAACCCGGAATTATGTTCAGAGACGTTACAAGTGTTATTCAGGATCCCGACGGATTTAAACTTGCCGTCGATACAATGACGGAACTTGTTAATGACCTTGATTTTGATGTTGTTGTCGGAGCAGAATCGAGAGGATTTATTTTCGGAGCACCGATTGCATACAAACGTTTCAAATCTTTTGTCCTTATTCGTAAGAAAGGTAAACTTCCGAGAGAAACGGTCAGCCGCGATTATGCGCTTGAGTACGGCACAGCGACAATCGAAATGCACAAGGATTCGATTAAGCCGGGACAGAAAGTTCTGATTGTTGACGATCTGATTGCCACGGGAGGAACCACGAAAGCCATGATCGAACTCGTGGAGAGCCTTGGCGGAGTTGTTGCGGGCGTTGTTGTTCTTATGGAACTCGCAGGTCTTGAAGGACGTAAAAAGATTGACGGTTACAGACTTGATTCGGCAATCGTTTATCCGGGCAAATAATATTTCGGGGTTGTAAAATTCATCATACAGCCCGATAAATGTTTTAACTTTTGATTACTATGTTTTTTTGAGGTAAACACCATGGACGACACCGTTAAGGAAAACTTAATTAAACATGAATTTGTCATCGATGACGGTCGTATAGAGTCTCTCGAGGAGTTTCTGGCTCCGGAACAGCTCTATAAGGATCTGATTCTTCGTGTGCAGAAATACCATCCTTCATCGGATATTACCCTTATCGAGAAAGCTTATCAGATAGCGGATTCGGCGCACAAAGATCAGGTCAGAAAGTCAGGCGAACCGTATATTATCCATCCGCTTTATGTCGGTATTATTCTTGCCGATCTTGAGATGGACAAGGAAACGATTGCGGCAGGTCTTTTACACGATGTCGTTGAAGATACCGTGATGACTTCCGACGACCTTAAGAACGAGTTCGGTGAAGATGTCGCCAAACTTGTTGACGGTGTTACCAAACTTAATAAACTTGATTTCGCCGGTTCGGAGAAAATCGAATTCCAGGCAGAAAACTTACGTAAAATGTTTCTTGCCATGGCCAAAGATATTCGTGTCATTATGATTAAACTGGCCGACCGTCTCCACAATATGCGAACACTTAAGCATATGCCGCCGAACAAGCAGCAGGAGATTGCAAGAGAAACACTTGATATTTATTCGCCGATTGCACAGCGTCTCGGTATTTCGAGAATTAAGGTCGAGCTTGATGACCTGTCGCTTAAATATCTTGAACCTGAAGTTTATTACGATCTCGTTGATAAGATTGCGATTCGTAAAGCCGAACGTGAGAAATATGTGGCTGATATTGTCGAAGAAGTTGGCAAGCATATTCATTCAGCGGGAATCAACGCTCAGATTGACGGTCGTGTTAAGCATTTCTTCAGTATCTACAAGAAGATGAAGAATCAGCACAAAACGATTGAGCAGATTTACGATTTGTTCGCCGTAAGAATTATCGTTGATTCCGTTAAGGACTGTTATGCCGCTTTGGGTGTTATTCATGAGATATATAAGCCGATTCCCGGAAGATTTAAGGACTATATAGCAATGCCAAAAGGCAATATGTATCAGTCACTTCATACAACACTGATCGGTTCTTCGGGACAGCCTTTTGAAATTCAGATTCGTACTTATGAGATGCACAGAACGGCTGAGTACGGTATCGCTGCGCACTGGAAATACAAAGAATTATCCGACGGTAAAAAATCTTCCGACAAGGAAGAAGAAAAGTTTGTATGGTTACGTCACATTCTTGAATGGCAGAAAGAATCGGATAACAATACGGAATTCATGAGTCTTTTAAAAAGTGACCTTGATTTGTTCTCCGACAGCGTTTACTGTTTTACCCCTACGGGAGATGTTAAGAACCTTCCGGCGGGAAGCAATCCGATTGACTTCGCTTACAGCGTGCATTCCGCCGTCGGTAACAAGATGGTCGGAGCAAAAGTTAACGGCAAGCTGGTTACGCTTGATTACGAACTGAATAACGGCGATGTGGTACAGATTATCACATCGAACGCTTCGAACGGTCCCAGCAGAGACTGGCTTTCGATTGTTAAAAGTACCCAGGCCAAGACTAAAATAAATCAGTGGTTCCGTAATGAATTCAAGGAAGACAATATTGTAAAGGGTAAGGAACTTATTGCGGCTTACTGTAAGTCAAGAGCGATTAATATGTCCGACCTTGTAAGAGCGCCTTATACCGATTATGTAATGCGTAAATACGGCTTTAAGGAATGGGATGCGTGCCTTGCGGCTATCGGTCACGGCGGTCTTAAAGAAGGTCAGATAATCAACAAGATGTATGAGTTCTACGAGCGGAACAATAAGAAACCCGTTACGGATGCTCAGATTCTTGAAAGCATTAACGAAAATGCGGAGAAGAAAGCTGCACAGGCACCCGCCAAACAGCCGTCCAGCCGCAAAGGCGGAATCATTGTCGAAGGTGTCAATGATGTTGCCGTCAGATTCGGAAGGTGCTGTTCACCTATTCCCGGTGATGATATTGTGGGATTTGTTACGAGAGGCAGAGGCGTTTCCATTCATCGAATGGATTGTACCAATATTGTCAATCTTTCGCAGGAAGACAAAGTCAGAATTATCGAAGCAAGATGGGCAAAGGGGTCAGAAGCTCCGGCCGGAGAGAAGTATTACGCAGGAATCAGTATAGTTTCATATAACAGAAACGGTCTTCTTGCGGATATTACCAAGGCTCTTACGGAGAAAGAAATTGAGATTCTGAGTCTTTCGACAAGTATCGGAAAGGAAGGAATCAGCACGATTCAGACTTCGAGTGCGATTACGAGCAGGGAAGAACTTGACAGAATTATCGATAAAATATATACGATCGAAAGCATTATCGATGTAGACAGATCGGGAAATTAGTTTCAGGAGACGGATATGAGTAATTTGAATGTTGGCTGCATTGTTCTCGGACTTTTGGAGAACAACTGTTATTTTTTACATCGTGAGGGTGAATTTGACTGTATCGTGGTTGATCCCGCACAGCAGGGAGATCTGGTTGCTACCAAACTTCGTGAGAAGGGACTTATGATTAAAGCAATTCTTTTAACTC
>JAKSSB010000173.1 GCA_024403285.1 Lachnospiraceae bacterium
ATGACGACAAAATCTTCTGCCGGCGCGGTCGATATTCTGGCGGTGCCTCCTCCGAGTTTTTTACCGAGACCGTGTTTAACCGCATTCTCGACAATGGGTTGAAGGCTTAATGATGCCATATAGAAGTCCGTATACTGTATATCATACTCTATATTCAGCTCATCTTCAAACCGAAGTTTTTCAAGTTCGAGATAAGTTTTCGCATGTTTTAATTCTTTTTCGAAGGGAACGCGGTCATCACCACGGATGGAATCCAGATTCATTCGCAGATAATCCGAGAAATCACTTATGGCTTTCTGCGCAACTTCGGTATCTTTTTCTGTAAGATAGTAAATCGTATTAAGCACGTTGTACAAAAAGTGCGGCTGCATCTGGCTTACAAGAAGACGCGTCTGGCTCTTGGTAAGCTCGGTCTTCTGTCTTGCAATGACACGCTCCTGCTCCGCTTTCTCGATGGTCTGATTAACATGGAGTTCGGTATAAAAGACAAGTGACGAGATTGTTATTGCAATGTAAACAACCGTTGAATCCCACAGCCAGATGAAAGGAACGCTGGCAAAAGGAAGCATCACATAGAAAAGCATGTTGCGGAACACCTTCCGCTCAAGCCTGTCGCGGAATCCCATAATTACAATGACAATTCCCGCGCAGACGGCAAGAATGCCGACAATACTGATGAAATACATTTTGCCGGACTGAAGGCGGCCGATTTCATCAAGATATATAAACATATCCGTCGGAAGGAAGAAAATCCACATGATTACTTCCACGGTCAGAACCCAGATTGCAATCATGTCTATTCGAAAAACCTTATCGTGCGTTTCCCTGGTAAGATAATTAACGATATAGCAGGCGTAAAGAGCAGTCGAAGTATGACTCAGCGCAAATGCTATAAGCGCCAGAATTTTGACAAGAACGGCATTTGAATCGTCACCGATAATAAACTGTGAAAACGCATCGGAAACAAGCATACCGAAATTGGACAGAAGAATAGTGATAAAATAGCCGTCGACAACTCCTTCCTCACGTTTCTCCGAGAGGCAGGCCATCAGAAGTATTGCCGTAATCAGGCCGGAAAACAATTCCATAAATACATTGACAATCGTGAAATCCAATTTAATGCAACCTCCGTATCCGGTGCCTTTTTTATTCTTCCTCTATCTCTTTCGGATAGAATTCATAACCGTGTTCGTCAATTTCAAGAATCGTATATGACGGGCAGTGTCCGAACTGTCGCGGATAACCGAGACTTCCCGGATTTACGACGGTAACACCGTATTTCTCGTAAATAACCGGGACGTGGGTGTGCCCGAAAAGAACTATTTTACAGTCGCGGTCGAGCGCCTCGTCGACAAGACGGGCAAGACCGGATGAAACATTGTACATATGTCCGTGTGTAACCAGAATTCCGGTATCGAACAGTTTAAGTTCCCTGTCGTACGGGTTGCCGGAAAAGAAATCGTTGTTTCCCTTCACTGCAACAAACGGGCATTTGCAGGAGCGTTCAAAGGCATCCTCCGAACCTTCCGTATCACCGCAATGGATAACCATGTCCGGTTTAATCTCATCCACCAGATCGTAGAAAATACGGTCTTTGCGGTGTGTATCGCTTACTACAAGTATCTTCATCGGATATAATCCTCAATCTTTTCTTTAATTAATCTGAAAGCTTTGCCTCTGTGGCTGATTTTGTTCTTCTCTTCCATGGAAATTTCCGCGGAAGTGCATCCGTATTCGGGTAAAAAGAATATCGGGTCGTAGCCGAAGCCGTTCTCACCTTTCTCTTCATATCCTATACGGCCTTCCATCGCCGCACGCAACACGAATTCCTTACCGTCGGGAAGATGTGCCGCAACCGCTGCGACAAATCGGGCGGTTCTGAGTTCATCCGGTACACCGTTAAGTCTTTCGATAATGTTCGCATTCTTAATATGGTAAGAAGTGTCCTCACCCATGTATCTTGCCGAATAAACTCCGGGCTCCTTGCCCAGATAATCAACCTCCAGTCCCGAATCGTCGGCGAGAACTATGTCTTCACATTTAGCCGCAACGGCTCTCGCTTTGATAAGAGCGTTCTCTTCGAATGTTGTTCCGTTCTCTTCCGGGCTCTCGGAGATTCCTGCTTCAGTCATTGTGACCACTTCATAGTCCGAATTGTTAAATATAGATTTAATTTCTCTGACTTTTCCCTGATTTTGGGTAGCTACAACTATTCTCATTAATTCGTCCTTTCCTTTTTGGGCGGTTTCGGTCCGTCGAATCTGAAGAAATATGTCTTCATCATTCCGTTGTAAATCTTACGGTTTTTATCCGATTTACGTCCGATATACTTCTCGGCGTCTTCATATGAAGTAATCATGTACAGAGACCACGAATCAAGTGCCTTGAAACGTTCCCCGAGAGTGCCGTACAGTGCGGGAAGTGCCGCATTCTCCTCGAGTCGTTCGCCGTAAGGCGGATTGGTAATGATAAATCCGTATTTCTTCGGGTGACTCAGTTCGGCCACCGGTCTTGTCTGAAAATGAATCATCTTCTCCACGCCGGCAAGACGTGCATTCTCCCTTGCGATTCGAATCATCTCCGGATCGATATCATAACCCTGTAAATCGGGAGTGACGCTTAAATTCACTCTTTCCCTTGCATCATCAAGACAATTGTACCAGTCTTTCTTATTGACCAGGTGAGTCCATGGCTCCGCTTCGAACTCTCTGTTCATTCCCGGTGCGATATTTGCGGCAATCATTGCCGCTTCAATCGGAATAGTACCGCTTCCGCAGAAAGGATCCACCAGAATTCTGTCTTCCCTCCAGGGAGTGAGCATAATAAGTGCCGCCGCAAGGTTCTCCGCAATCGGAGCCTTGGCGGTAAGCTTCCTGTAACCTCTCTTATGAAGTGAAACGCCCGTCGTATCAAGTCCGACCGTAACGATATCGTTTTTAATGAAAACCCTCAAAGGGAAATTGTCACCGTCTTCCGGGAAATGACTCAGGCCGTACTTTGTGCGCAGTTTCTCCACAATGGCCTTCTTCATGATTGACTGAATGTCGGAAGGACTGAAAAGCTTGCTCTTGACGCTTGCGGCCTTTACAACGTTAAATCTTCCGTCTTCGGGAATAAATTCTTCCCAGTTAAGAGCCTTGGTGCCTTCGAAAAGTTCGTCAAAAGTTTCGGCTTTAAATTCACCGATTTTGATTAAAATCC
>JAKSSB010000174.1 GCA_024403285.1 Lachnospiraceae bacterium
CTTCAGAACGAGAAGCTTCAAAGAATACGGCAAGCTTTCACATAAGAATCTGGATGAACTTCAGGGTGGCAACCGTTCACTTCTCGTAACAGGAGAAGATCAGAAGGACGATCCCCTTGATTTCGTTCTCTGGAAACCCAAGAAGGAAGGCGAGCCTTTCTGGTGCTCACCGTGGTGCGAAGGTCGTCCCGGCTGGCATATCGAATGTTCTGTTATGAGTAAAAAATATCTCGGAGAAGAGATTGATCTACAAGCAGGCGGAGAAGATTTAATCTTCCCTCATCATGAGAATGAAATCGCTCAGTCCGAATGTGCAAACGGCAAGACTTTTGCCCGTTACTGGATGCATAATGCATTCCTTAACATCGACAACAGAAAGATGAGTAAATCACTCGGAAACTTTTTTACCGTAAGAGAAATCGGCGAAAAATACGATTTACAGGTTTTGAGATTCCTTATGCTTTCGGCTCATTACAGAAGCCAGCTTAATTTCTCGGCTGATTTAATGGTAGCTGCAAAGTCATCACTTGAAAGAATCCTTACGGCTGCAGAGAAGTTAAGAGATTTAAATGCCAAAGCAGAAGGAACTCTTTCCGCACAGGAGAAGGAACTTCTCAACGAATCCGCATCATTCAGAAAAGCTTTTGAAGAAGCTATGGAAGATGATTTCAATACCGCGGACGCAATTTCGGCAGTATTTGATTTCGTTCGTTTCATAAATTCAAATTCAAATGAATCTTCAAGTAAAGAATTTATTGAAGCACTTTATTCGGAACTGTTTGAACTTACCGATATTCTCGGTTTTATCATTGAGAAGAAAGACGACAATCTTGATGAGGAAGTTGAGAAACTTATTGAGGAACGTCAGGCCGCACGTAAGGCCAAGGATTTTGCCAAGGCAGACGAAATCAGAGACAAACTCCTTGATATGGGTATCATTCTTAAGGATACACGTGAAGGCGTAAAATGGACGAGAGCATAGCAAACAGAGATTTTCTTGGTCGGATTCGCGAGGAATTCGAACTTGAAGATGTAGATATAAGAACTTACAGTCCGCTGACTCTTGCTTTTATCGGTGACTGTGTTTATGACCTGATTATCAGAACGATTCTTGTCGGAGAGGGTAACAGGGCGGTAAACGGTATTCACAAGGATAAAAGCAATCTGGTCAATGCCGGCAAACAGGCCGAGATGGCTGAGAAAATGAAAGAATTCCTTTCCGAAGAAGAACTTGAAGTTTATAAGAGAGGACGTAATTCCAAACCTCAGTCAAGAGCCAAAAACGCAGGTATTGCCGATTATCAGAAAGCAACGGGATTCGAGGCTTTGATCGGTTTCCTTTATCTTCAGGGAAAGAATGACCGAATTCTTGAAATTGTTAAAAAGACACTGTAATCAGACGGTTAATGAACAGAACAACACAGAGGTTTACATAATATGGGATACAGAGAAGAAACACTTGAAGGACGTAATGCTGTCATCGAGGCATATAAGTCCGGTAAAACAATAGACAAGCTTTTCATTCTCGACGGATGTCAGGACGGACCGGTGCTTACCATCAAAAGAGAAGCCAAGAAAGCCGGAACAATAGTGCGTTACGTTGACAAGGAAAGACTTGATGAGATGTCCAAGACGGGCAAGCATCAGGGCGTTATCGCTTTCTCGGCTGCATATGATTATGCGGAAGTTGAAGATATTCTTGAACTTGCGAAGTCGAAGAATGAAGATCCCTTCATAATTCTTTTAGACGGAATTGAAGATCCTCATAACCTCGGTGCAATAATCAGAACGGCGCATCAGGCCGGAGCTCACGGAGTAATTATTCCGAAGAACAGGGCGGTAGGACTGACGGCAACGGTTGCGAGAACGTCTGCAGGTGCACTTAATTACCTTCCGGTAGCAAAGGTTACGAATTTATCCAAGACGATAGAAGATCTTCGTAAAGAAGGCTTGTGGTTTGTCTGTGCCGATATGGACGGCGAAGTAATGTACAAGCTGAACCTTAAGGGAGCAATCGGACTTGTTATAGGAAACGAAGGCGAAGGCGTTTCACGTCTTGTCAAAGAGAAATGTGACTTCAACGCATCGATTCCGATGAAGGGACAGATTGATTCGCTTAATGCATCGGTTGCGGCAGGTGTTCTTGCCTATGAAATCGTAAGACAGAGAATGAATTAGTTTTTGGGCGGGGGATTATTTTGACATATTCATTTGACGACTATTCTTCTTTTACCGATGAGGAGCTGATATCGAGGCTTCGAAGCGGTGAAGAGCATATAATGGAGTATTTACTCGAGAAATATAAGAAACTGGTTTTGTCGAAAGCCAAGTCAATGTTTATTCTGGGAGGAGATACGCAGGACCTTGTCCAGGAGGGCATGATCGGGCTGTTTAAGGCTATCAGGGATTTTGATGAGAAGAAAGATGCTTCTTTCATGACTTTTACAGATTAAAGTATATCAAGGAATATTTATACGGCGGTTTCTCATTCCGGACGCAAAAAATTCAGTCCGCTGAATTCGTATATATCGATATATGAAGAGAACGCCGGTCTTGATGAATCGGGCAAGACGTTACTGGATGTTCTTTCAGATGCGGGAATCAGCAATCCCGAAGAAATCGTGATTAAGAAGGAAGAATTTGAGAATCTGATGAACACTCTTTCGGAAGTTCTTTCTCCCTTCGAGAAACAGGTCTTTGACCTTCATGTTACCGGAATGAATTATGCGGAGATTGCGAAGGTTCTGGATACGGATTCCAAATCGACGGACAATGCTCTTACGAGAATTAAGGGCAAAGTCAGAAAAGTTATTGATTCGGTGGCTCAGTAATTATTTTATAAAGCTTTTTATCGTTGACAAAAAGGCAACGGCTGTGGTAATATAACTGTCGGCGGCAAAAAGCAACCAGGCTGCTGTGGCTCAGGTGGTAGAGCGTCGCATTGGTAATGCGGAGGTCACGGGTCCGACTCCCGTCAGCAGCTTTTAAGCCCCGGAACAGGTTTGTTTCGGGGTTTTTCTTTTATCCGGATATTAATAG
>JAKSSB010000175.1 GCA_024403285.1 Lachnospiraceae bacterium
TCGTCGGTCGGACTCGCGGTCGTTGCGTATTTTACCGAGAAATACAGATGGGGTTTCTGGAAATATCTCTACCTCATTCCGCTCGCACTTACGCTTCTGTTTCTTTCCGTTTCGGGCCTCGATGTGTGCTTTATTCCGCTCGGAATCGGCGTGTTTTTCGCGGTTATCGGCTTTCTGTACGATGAAAAGGGTAAAAGATATCTGGGCAGCGCGGTTCTTTTCGCGGCGACACTCGTTACGCTTCTGATGATTCTCTTTTACCCCGGATACCGTCTTGTACGTTATGACGAAAACTTCGACAGGGCGATTGCCGAACTCGAGGAAAAGTATGTGCTTACCGAGCATAAAAATATTGATTTTACGGCTCTCAGGGACAAGTATTATCCGCAGTTTCGCAAGGCGACGAAGAACCGTGACAAGGCTATGAATGCGGTGCTCTGGTGGGAGTTTGCGGCCGAATTCAACGACGGACATGTAGGCTATGTGACGGCGGATACGGAAGCGTCGGATGCCGCAAACGCGATTCTTTTCGGAAACGATTTCGGGTTTGCCACGCTTAAGCTTGATGACGGCAGTTTCGTCGCAGTAAGTGTTGACGAAGGAAAGGTTCCTTTTGCGAACGGAACGGAGATTCTTGCAATCGACGGAACACCGCTTTCGGAAATCGCAGCAAACGTGACCGCGCCGCTTATTACCAGCCCGGTATCGGAGAATGCGGAATTCTATAATTCCATTCTGGCCGGCGGAAGCGCAAACGATGAGATTACCGTTTCCTATGTCGATGAAAGCGGCGCCGCAAAAGAAGTGAAACTTGCGAAGTGCGGAAGATATTTCGATCGCGCGAACATGGCACTCGAGGACATCGATACGGGTGCGAACGTCGGAACGCTTCTTTTCGAGAAAATCGATGAAAAAACCGTGCTGTACCGTGTCAAACAGATGATGCAGGATGCCAAAACTTACGGCAACAGCAATTATTCGGATTTAAAGAATATTTTCACGGCAGGACTTGAACAATACAAGGCGGAAGGGTGCGATACGCTTGTAATCGATCTTCGCGGGAACGGTGGCGGCGACCCGTTTATGACACTCGCGTTTGCTTCCGCGATTGCTCCCGAAGGCGAGCATTATTACTGCTCAACCGGCGTTATCGATGATGAAACGCTTGAATTTGTCAAAGACGAAAACGGCAGATATGTTATCGGAGAAAGCCTGACCTACACCGGGGAGAATCTCTGGGACGGCGACATAATCGTTCTGACAAACGGCCGCTGCGTAAGCGCCGGCGACCATTTCATCAAGCTGGTAAAAGATTATCCTAACGTGACCGTCGGCGGATTCACTTCCTCCAATTCTTCGGGCCAGGCTGTAAGCACCATTATGATTGATGATGATTCGGAACTTTCTTACTCAGCCGTTCCCGCAATGTACGAAGACGGAAGCCCCTTCGTGGACGCCGATGCCGACGGAAACACCGGTGTCGGATTCGATGTGAAGGTTCCGCTCGATAAAGAAGCCGTTTCGGCTCTTTACGATGAGGGCAGGGATTATGTCCTTGAGTATATGGTGAACTATGTAAGGGAATAAGATGCACCTTCGATACTTTATGAAGAGGGCAGGGATTATGTCCTTGAGTATATGTTGAATTATGTTAAGTAATATGATACACTTTCATGCGTGGTGATTCCGTAGTGGGAATTGAAAAGGGAATACGGTGAGAATCCGTAACAGCCTCTACTACTGTGAGCGGGGAGACGCATTCATATCCATTGGCGAATGCCGAGAAGGGAATGCCGCCGCAAGGCGCCGCAAGTCAGGAGACCTGCCACTAAATTGATTTTTTTGTTTTGTTGAGGCGAAACAGAGAGAACGGAGTATAATGAAACATCTTTTCAAATCTGTGGCTGTCGCATGTGCGACTGTCATCTTTTTCGGCGCATTCAGCGCCTGCGGCGTAAGCCCGGAAGTTCTTCCGGATCCGGAAGAAGTTACTCAGACATCAACAATTGAAAATGAAGCGGAGAATAACGACCTTTCGTCAGATTCCGCGAACGGAGCCGGCTCAACGGATTCCTCGACCGGTGCTGTATCAACGGATTCCTCGACCGGAAATTTGTCAGTATCAGAGACTGTTTATCCGCTTACGATCAGTGATTCCAACGGTAAAAGCGTTACCATCGAAGCCGAGCCCGAGCGAATCGTGTCGATTGCGCCCAATCTCACCGAGATGATTTACGAACTCGGTGCCGGCGAAAAACTTGTCGGAAGAAGTGATTACTGCAATTATCCGGCGGAGTGTCTCGAAGTGGAGAGCATCGGAGATCTCTTTTACCCCGATATGGAGAAAATCATTTCCTTAAAGCCCGATTTAATTCTTCTTTCCACAATCATAAGTGAAGATGAAGCCGAAAGTCTCGAGGCTGTCGGCGTGCCGATTCTTTTTCTGCACGACGAGAGCAGCATCGAGGGCGTTTACGACATGGTTGAAATTCTCGGACGTGCGATTAACAGAAATGCCGAGGCGGCAGCGTGCGCCGATGCGATGAAGGCGAACATTGCCGATGTCGCAGCAAAGACCGCCGGCCTTGAGAAACCGCGTGTTTACTACGTTGTAAGTTACGGCGAGTACGGCGATTTCACGGCGACCGGAGACACCTTCACCTCGCAGATTCTGGAGCTGGCGGGTGGCATCAATGTCGCAAAAGACAGCACCGCATGGTTTTACTCGCTTGAGCAGCTTGTCGAGGCCGATCCGGAGTACATCATCCTTCCTGACTACATGAAAGAAGATTTCTGTGCGGCCGAGAACTACAAAGATCTGACCGCGGTCAAAGAAGGACGCGTCATCGTTTTCGACACCGACATGCTTGACCGCCAGGGCATCCGAAACGACGATGCAGTCGTGGAGCTTGCGAAGATTTTCCATCCGGAGGCGTTTTAAACCCTCGCCCCGCCGCGAATGTTTCCACGGTGGGCAAGCGTCATGCCTTGGGCTGCGCTGATAAGTTCCCC
>JAKSSB010000176.1 GCA_024403285.1 Lachnospiraceae bacterium
CAGGCTATTTTAGCTGACAATTCCGACAGATCGCTCAAATATCTTTTAGCTGATTATTATATCGCAAATTCTCAGACCGAGAATGCCATTTTAACATTAAAAGATTTAATTGCGAATCCTGATGAGAAAGTAAACGATGCTTACGATAAGCTTTTCAAAATATATTCGGATACAGACAGAGTAAGCGAAATTGTTAACTGTCTGTCAAATTGCAATGATACAGCAATTATCGAGAAGTATCAGAGATATTTGGCTTACGATCCCGAATTCGGTTCACCCGAAGGCTCGTACGATTCACCTATTTATCTTAAGATTACAGCGAATACTTCAGGCAGCATTTATTACACTTTAGATGGTACCGATCCTACCTTGGAATCGTCCGAGTATACTTCTCCTATATTCCTTGAGATGGGATATTATACCATTAAAGCTGTTTTTGTTAACAATTACGGAATTTCATCTCAAATCGTAAGCGGAATATTTGACATTAATTCCTCCATGCCTACGGCTCCCGTAGTACTTACCGAACCCGGAGATTATACTTTACCTACCAATATCGAACTTGAACTTGAAGACGAATATATTTACAGCACTTATTATACGACTGACGGTTCCGTTCCCACAAAAGACAGCCTTCAGTACAGAGGACCTATACTTATGCCTTTGGGAATTTCGGTATTTTCGTTTGTATCTTATAATATCGACGATATTGCAAGTGAAGTTGTTCAGGTTTCATATTCATTAAATCTTGAAGGCGCAACAGTTTCACCTGAAGAAGCCGTTAATTTCATTACCAATTACAGATTTTCACTCGGTGGTATGGTTGATTTGGAAGGACATCTTGATTCCATCGGAGGAAGACTTTTATATATCTGCAACTCTGCAGCATATATTAACGGTGATGTTTTCTATGTAATAGATGAAGAATATGAAGATCCCAATACGCTGGTAAGAACAAGAACAGGCTTGTCTTACGGAGTGTGTATTCACGATATTAATTCATTCGGCTCCGTTGAAGTCGACGAAAACAATAATTATTATTTGCACTGATAACTCTCTGCAGAAAGGAACAATGTGTACCAGATAATAAAAGCCGACAATCCGGCTGAGAATATTTATACTTATATTGTTGAAGCGCCCAGATGTGCCTCCGGCTGCCTTCCGGGACAGTTCGTAATTGTCAGAACCGATTCCGATTCCGAAAGGATCCCTTTGACAATCTGTGACTACGACCGTGAAAAAGGCTATGTCACAATTGTAGTTCAGGCTCTCGGAGCATCAACTCTTAAGATGAGCAGACTTCGTGCAGGAGATTCTTTTGAAGATTTTGTCGGACCATTGGGTAAACCTTCCGAATTTACCGCTATGTCGACAGAAGAACTCCAAAGCAAGAAAATTCTTTTTGTAGCAGGCGGTGTCGGCGCGGCTCCTGTTTATCCTCAGGTTAAATGGCTTCACGAAAAGAATGTTGAAGCTGATGTTATCATGGGTTGCAAGACGAAGAATCTTCTTATTCTGGAAGATGAAATGTCAAAAGTTGCAACAAATCTGTATGTTACCACAGATGACGGTTCATACGGCAGAAGCGGTATGGTTACTTCTGTTATCGAAGAACTTTATAATTCCGGTAAAAGATATGATTACGTCGTAACCATCGGTCCGATGATTATGATGAAATTTGTATGTCTTTTAACCAAAAAACTTCAGATTCCCACAATTGTCAGCATGAATCCGATTATGGTTGACGGAACGGGCATGTGCGGAGCCTGCAGACTTCATGTCGGAGACCAGATTAAGTTTGCATGTGTTGACGGACCTGAGTTTGACGGACATCTTATTGATTTTGACGAAGCGATGAAGAGAACGGCTCTTTATAAAACAAAAGAGGGTCGTGATTATCTTAAAGAAAAAGAAGGTTCCACTCATCATGGCGGATGCGGAAACTGTGGAGGAGAAGATTAATATGGATTTAATGCATGCAGTTCCGGTCAGGGAGCAGGAACCGAAGAAACGAGCTTCCAATTTTGAAGAAGTATGTTTCGGTTACAATGAAGAAGAAGCATTGAAAGAATCCGAGAGATGCTTAAACTGCAAGAATCCTGCCTGTGTGACAGGATGTCCTGTAAATATTGATATTCCCGGATTTATTTCCGAGATTAAGAATCGTAATTTTAACGGTTCTTTTGACGTGATTTCCAAATCAAGTTCACTTCCCGCAGTTTGCGGCCGCGTTTGTCCTCAGGAGAAGCAGTGTGAAGGTAAATGTGTAAGAGGACTTAAAGGTGATGCTGTTTCTATCGGTAAGCTTGAAAGATTTGTTGCCGACAGAGCAATCGAAACCGGCTATGTAAATACTGATAAAGCACCTTCAAACGGTATTAAAGTTGCAATTATCGGTTCAGGTCCTTCAGGCCTCTCGGCTGCCGGTGATTTGGCCCGACTCGGATATGAAGTAACCGTTTTTGAAGCTCTCCACGAACTTGGAGGAGTACTTGTTTACGGAATTCCCGAATTCCGTCTTCCCAAAGAAAAAGTTGTCAAAAAAGAAATAGAAAAGATTGCCGCTCTCGGAGTTAAATTCGAGAAAAATGTCATTGTCGGCAAAAGTATTACCGTCGATGAACTGATTGAAAAAGAGAATTTCAAAGCCGTTTATATCGGTTCGGGAGCAGGATTACCCAAGTTTATGGGAATCCCCGGTGAGAATGCAAACGGTGTATTTTCAGCAAATGAATATCTTACCCGAAGTAATCTTATGAAAGCCTACAAAGAGGATTCATCAACTCCGATTATGGTCGGTAAAAAAACTGTTGTAGTCGGAGGCGGAAACGTTGCAATGGATGCAGCAAGAACAGCGTTACGACTCGGAAGCGAAGTACATGTTGTATACCGTCGTTCACTTGATGAACTCCCTGCACGAAAAGAAGAAGTGCATCATGCTA
>JAKSSB010000177.1 GCA_024403285.1 Lachnospiraceae bacterium
CATCATCGAGATTCATCTGAACAAATGTCGGTGAAACGCCTAAATCTTCAGCAATAAAAGAAGCAAAATCCGGTTCTACTCCTGTGTATGTATTCGTATTTGCATCATATTCGCAGTTTAATGAATGTACGTCGGTAACCGCAATTCTAAGTTCTCCGTTAGCCTTAATCGTATCGATTTTTGTCGGAGCTTTCTGACCGCAAGCCGTCATTGTGAGTATTAAGGTTCCGGCCAAAACCGGCATTAATGATTTTTTCATACTTTTCTCCCTACTTATCTGTTTAAAAGAATCATTGTAATATCATCTGTCTGCGAAGCACCGTCCGCAAATCTTTTGATTTCATCGTAAATATCTTCCGTAAATTCATCGGGGTCCGAAGTTTTATCCGAGATTTTGTTAAGGAACTCTTCCATTCTCTCTTCTCCGTACAATTCCTGTTCGTTGTTCATTGCCTCCGGAACTCCATCCGTATAAAGATATATACTCTGTCCTTTTACAAAATCCATCGAACCCATGGTATAATCGATTTCATCCATCATACCGAGGAACATATTTGCTTTGCATTTGAACATCGTAAATGTGCCGTCCGTTTGTTTAACAAACGGAAGATTATGACCGGCATTAACGTAATAAAGCTTATCTTCCTTAAAATCCAAAAGACATACAAAAGCGGTTACAAACATATTTGCTTCATTCTTTTCGCAAAGTCTGTTATTGGCTTCGTATACGGCTTCGTTTAAGGGAAGCTTCATATTAACATAGTTTCTTATATGTATGTGCGCCATCATCATAAAAAGCGCAGCGGGTACACCCTTTCCCGAAACGTCAGCCATAACAAAGCAAAGCCTGTCTTCGTCAACCCAGAATACATCATAAAAGTCACCGCCGACCTCTTTTGCCGGTTTCATTTTAGCGGTAAAAGACATCTTTCCTTCAATGTTAAAAGGTGAAAAGTCTTTTTCGAGCGACGTTGCCTGAATTGTTGAAGCAACCTCGAGTTCCGCCTTGATTTTTTCCTGTGTGGCGATAAGTCCGGCAGTTTTCTGATACACTCTTCTCATAAAAGCGGTAACAAGCTTGGGATATGTGGCAAGCATTTCCTCGAACAAATCCGCACTTAAATTAACGCACTTTATGTTGCCTTTTGCTTTAACGCTGGCGCTTCTTTTTGCTCTGTCAAGAAGTGCCATTTCACCGATTGTTTCGCCTTCGAAAAGATGGTTAAGTACCTCTCCGTCTTTCGAATACACCAAAGCCTCGCCCTCGGTAATGACATACATTCCGTCATCGGCATCATCACCGTATTCGACAATAACCTCACCGTCGGCAAAATTCTTTTCTTCAATTCTTTCTATCAGCGGTATCAACACCGATGAAGGTTCTTCGCTTTCTTCAAGTGAAAGAACCTCTCTGACAGCTTTAATTTTAAGTAATTCCGTAGCTTTCATTCATTCCTCTTTTACATTTTAAACAGCTGTTCAATGCTGGGCGGAGCAACAATATCAACACAGGTTCTTTCGGAAGGAGACGTAACAACGAATGCCCTGCCTCGACCGTTATTGACAATTTCATCCTGCTCGCTCTCATTAATGGCGCCGGCTTTTTCGTAAAGCTTGCAAAGGTCATGCATATCATTGGGTGCAAGCGGGAAAATAAACGAATACTGGCAGGCGTTTATGATAGCCGTAGACTTTCTTGCAAGTTCCTCAGTTCCTACAAAGTCTTTAATGTTCTGTGTAATAATAATCTGCATACCGTTATATTTACGGATACGTTTTGCAAGCTGATACATGAAGTCAAGCGCTATAGGGAACTTGGCATCAATGAATACGTGCGCCTCATCGATAACAACTATAATCTTTCTGTTTTCGTTGTATTTCATATTATATTCACGGTTCTTAATAATCTCATTATCGAGCCATTTAAGAACAAGAAGCATCTGTGCGTTTGCAATCGTATTGTTCTTGTTGGCAAGAAGTGACTGGAAGTTGAATACGATGAAGTTCTCCTGCGTACTGATTGTGGATTCGCCGTTCCAAAGAAGCGAGTCACGTCCGCCGGAAGCAAATTTCGATACATAGTTCAAAAGAATTCTTAAGTTATTCTTTGAATAATCACCGCTCGCCATCTGGAAATCATTAAGAATCTTATCGTACAAATCATCGAATGTAGGATAATCCGAAGGCTCAAGTTTCGAAAGATCCGTGTACTCGTCAATTCCTTTTTCTTCATACATTCTTCCGATAATATTGTTAAGATACTCACGTGCATCATTGTCGATACCGGGAAGAATCTGAGTAAAGAACTCTTCGAGGAACTGAAGATGCATATTGTAACTTGTAACAACAGACTGCTGCTCTCCTTCTTCTCCTTCATCGGTATCGTCATCGGAAAGACTGGTAATGATGTGGAAAGGATTCAATCGTCCCTGTGTCGCACTACCTACATCAATAACTTTACCCTGGAAGTTCTTGGCCATTTCGGTATATTCGTTTTCGGGGTCGAGAATAAATATCTTTGAGTTCTCGGCAGCGAGGTTTGCAAGAAGTGTTTTGGTTGCGTATGATTTACCGGAACCTGACTTACCGATAACAACCATATTACTGTTGACACGGTTCTTGTCTCTTAAGAAGAAGTTGATAAACACAGGCATTCCCGAAGATTCACCGATACAAATACCGCCCTTGTCGCTCAATACCTTATATACATAAGGGAAAGCAGCGGCAACCGAAGAAGAATGAATTCCGCGGCTTACCTTTACAAAAGCATCAAGCTTTGAAGGAAGTGCCGATGCGTATGCT
>JAKSSB010000178.1 GCA_024403285.1 Lachnospiraceae bacterium
GTGGACGAAACAGGTATAAGAGTGGCTGACGGTGTCTATGATTATGTATATAATGGAGATCGCTTTGAATCTTGGGCTGATGTAATGAATTTGAAATGTAATTATGAACGCGATGCCGGAGATTACTGGGAGGCTGCTTTGGGCGGAGAAAAATATTTCATTGCCAAGGACGGCTCCAAAGTATTGAAATGCGATGATTTCAAGAATACCAACGGGTGTCTGCAACTATACGAGTCTTCATTGGGAAAGTACAGCTGTTCAAATAATGTTTATACAAGAGAATTTTCTTGTAAAATCGGTGACGAATATGGAAATACCGTTTTTGACAAGACCTATAATGTAAGCTTTGAAATTGAAAACGAAGAGTATTTGGAATATATGGAAGATTTAAATTCATATATCCCGTTGAATGAACATCTGGTACCTTCCGATGATTTAAAGTATTTGATCTATAAAGTAATAACACGCGATGAATTCTATTATCCGACTTATAAGGCGAAAATGCTGGACAGGGAAACCGGTCAGATTCTTTTTTCTGGTGAAGAAATTATGCAATGTGATAACGGCTCTTATATATGCTGTGCGGGTGAATGTTACCTGCTCGATGCAAATTTATCTGAAATTCCGAACAGCAGATTTGACCGAATCCGTTACCTAAAAGATAATGCCTATATGGTTAGTGAGAATGAAAAGGATTCTTTGTACATATTATCCGGCGGACAATTGGTAAAGACTCCGGCGGAGATTAAAGCAGAATGGGATTTGGTCGGGGATACGATTGTGACAGATGACGGTTACGATTTTTCAAAACAGGTATTTTTCGATTTAAACGGAAATCAAAAAACAGACCCGATTGAAAATCAGTTTACAATGTTAAAGAAGCACGCAAGCAGCGTCCTTAAAGACAGGATTACGGGAATCGAGTATGCATTTGATAACGAAGATGGCAGATTGACGGTAACATCTTCTGTGAATAACAAAGTTGTTTATACGACAACAGATATTAGCGGCGGATATAGAATAGCTGAGAGTGTGGTCAACGGAAAATGCATGATCCATAACAAACTGATAGATTTTAATACCGGAAAGTGCATTTTTGAATATGCATCGGTATATACGGATGAAGGAATGTAAAGGGGGAGACAAATGAAATCCGGAAAAGAAAAAGTTATTCTAATTGTTATTGCTGCCGTACTTTTTGTATCTTGCATCGGCCTTGTTGTTTTTTATCTTTCGAATAACAAAATCAGCCCGGACGAAGGGGATGCGACCGAACTGAGTGAAAATGAAGTAGAAGACAGCGAAAAGGAAAGTGATTCCGAAGAAATTTCATCCGCTGAAATCCAGGGAGAACCGGAAGAGGAACTCGCTGAGACTGTAAAAGAAGAATCATCCGAGGGCGGAGTCAAAGACGATGCTGTGCGGACTCAGCTGACAATGGAGAATTACCCGCGTTTTGACGGTTCCACCACAATGAAAAATCTGGCGGTGGGACTTGCAAGTGTTATGCTTGGCAAAGAACGATCCGAAGTGCAGTATATGTTTGATTTCAATACCACGAATTACGCGTATTATTATCTTATGGACGGATACAGAACGATTCTTCTTGCGGCCGACCCGGGAGAACAGGTTTTTAACGATCTTGAAGAGCAGGGCTTCGAATACGAAATGCTTCCCATTGCCAGAGAAGGTCTTGTATTTGTGGTTAATGAAAAGAATCCTGTGGACAGTCTTTCACCGGATCAGATCAGAAAGATTTATTCGGGTGAGATAACCAACTGGTCTCAGGTAGGCGGCGACGATGTTCCGATTAAGGCTTTTCAGAGATCGGAAGGCAGCGGTTCGCAGGCTCTGATGAACAAATGTGTAATGAAAGAAACCAAAATTGTTGAACCGGAATATATTCAGGTTTCACAGAGTATGGGTGATCTGATAGATGAAGTTGCGCTCTATGATAATACGGGAAACGCATTGGGATATACGGTATATTACTATGCCGACAGCATGAAAATGGCGGACGGCCTGAAGATTCTTAAGATTGACGGAATAGAACCAAACAACGATACGATTTCATCCGGCGAGTATCCTTTCCTGGATTATTACTACTGCGTTATTTCGAAAGACTGCGCGGAAGAATCCGCAGAAAGGCAGATTTACAACTGGCTGGCATCTGAAGACGGTAAAAAACTTGTGGAAAGCGAAGGATATGTTCCGATTAAAGCGGATAAGTAACATTGAAAAGACGTATTAATTTTAAGGGGGCAATATGATGAATAAGAGAAGACTCGGTAAAACAAATCTCTATGTGAGCGAGATCGGTTTCGGCGGAGAGTGGCTTGAGCGTCACCCGGAAGAAGAGTCGATTGAGCTGATTAAGTATGCCGCATCGAAGGGCATCAACATTATCGACTGCTGGATGTCCGATCCGAAGTCGCGTGACATCATCGGCAAGGCAATTAAGGACAACCGTGAGAACTGGTACGTTCAGGGACAAATCGGTTCGATTTGGCAGGACGGTCAGTACAGCAAATCGCGCGATTTAAAATTTGTTATTCCGGCTTTTGAAGATTTGCTTACAAGACTTCAGACAGATTACATCGATATAGGAATGATTCACTTTGTGGATTCGCCGGACGAATGGAATGAAATTCAGACTTCCGGGTTCATAGATTATGTTAAGGA
>JAKSSB010000179.1 GCA_024403285.1 Lachnospiraceae bacterium
GCGATGATACCCTGTTCGCAGTGGTAGACGGAACTTTGAAGTTCGAAACCAAGGCAGGCGGCAAGAAGCAGGCTAGTGTTTATCCTGTTGCTGAATAAGTAGTATTCACGAAAGCCCTGGTATATTTTTATACCAGGGCTTTTTTTCATCATTGAAAGGAAGCTCGTATATGTTTGCAGATGTTGCAACAATTTATATCCGTTCCGGCAACGGCGGAGACGGTCATGTCGGATTTCATCGTGAGAAATTCATTGCAGCCGGCGGCCCTAACGGCGGAGACGGAGGCAGAGGCGGCAACGTTATCTTTGAAGTGGATGACGGTATGAATACACTCAACGACTATCGTTATAAACGCAAATACAAAGCAATGCACGGAGAACCCGGCGGCAATAACAATTGTGCCGGAAGCGACGGTGAAGACCTTGTTTTGAAGGTTCCCGAGGGCACTGTTATTAAAGAAGCCGAATCCGGAAAAGTAATTGCCGATCTTTCCCACGATAACAGAAGAGTCATTGTGCTTTATGGGGGCAGAGGCGGAAAAGGCAACCAGCATTATGCTACGCCTACCATGCAGATTCCGAAATATGCGCAGCCGGGACAGGAAGGGAAAGAGCTTACCGTAATTCTTGAGCTTAAGGTTATTGCGGACGTTGGTCTTGTAGGTTTTCCGAACGTCGGTAAATCCACATTTCTTTCCCGAGTCAGCAATGCGAAGCCTAAGATTGCAAATTACCATTTTACGACATTAAATCCGAATCTCGGTGTCGTTAATCTTCCCGGAACCGACGGATTTGTCATAGCCGATATTCCCGGATTAATTGAAGGTGCATCCGAAGGTGTCGGACTCGGACATGAGTTTTTAAAGCACGTTGAACGCTGCAAGGTTATTATTCATATGGTTGACGGCGCATCTACGGAGGGACGTGACCCGCTTGAGGATATTCGTCTGATTAATAACGAGCTGGAAAAATACAGTGAAGTGCTTGCAAAGAAACCACAGATTATAGCCTTGAACAAAATGGACCTGTATTCCGAAGAGGAACAGGAAATTGCTCTTTCACTGATTCGTGACGGTCTTCCCGAAAACACTTCCATACATATGATTTCCGCAGTCAGCGGACAGGGGGTTCGCGAGCTTTTGTTTGATGCTTATCAAATGCTGCATGAGATGAAAGAGGAACCGATTGTTTTCGAGCAGGAGTATTTTCCCGAAACACTTATCGACGGCGAGGAACCTTTTACCGTTACGTTTGATGTGGACAGCTCTATGTATGTTGTGGAGGGCCCGCGTATTGAAAGAATGCTCGGTTATACGAATCTGGACTCCGAAAAGGGATTTGAGTTCTTCCAGAATTTTCTTAAAACAACAGGCATATTAGAGCAGCTTGAAGCTTTAGGTATTCAGGACGGTGATACGGTTCGTATGTACGGCCTGCAATTTGATTATTATAAATAATAAAGGAGGTTCATACTATGACCAGCAAACAGAGAGCATATTTGAAAAGTCTTGCAATGGTTACCGAACCGATTTTTCAGATCGGTAAAGGCAGACTGACTCCTGAAATATCCGAAGCGGTACGGGATGCTCTTGAAGCAAGGGAACTGATTAAGATTACCGTTTTGAACAATTGTATGGAAGATCCGAATGATCTGGCACGTGTGCTGGCAGAGCGTACCGGTTCCGAAGTCGTTCAGGTTATCGGAAAGAAAATCGTTCTTTATAAAGAATCAAAAAAGAAAAAGAGAATTGAGTTACCGAAATGAAGAAAATCGGAATTTTAGGCGGAAGCTTTAATCCAATTCATAACGCTCATTTAATGATGGCATACACGGCGAAGAAGCAGTTTGAGCTTGATGATATGTGGTTGATTCCGGCAAAGAATCCGCCTCATAAACAGAGTGTCGCATTTTCCGATGAGCATCGATTGAATATGCTGCGGCTTGCTATCAGAGAATATCCCGGCTTGTCTGTTCATCTTTATGAGTATGGTAAAGAAGGTCTTTCTTATACGGTTGAGACACTTCGGGCTTTCCATCTTTGCTATCCCGACTGTCATTTCTTTTACGTGATGGGAGAGGATTCCCTGGCTGATTTTAAACGCTGGTATCATCCGGAGGAAATTGCGCAACTCGCTGATATCATTGTCGCTTCCAGAGATTTTTCGAATGATTCCCTACGTAAGCTGCTGATAGAAAACAGAGCGGAATTCGGTAATCCTTTTCTTGAATTGGAAATGGATTATCTGCCGATTTCATCTACGGAAATTCGATGTCGTGTCAGGAATGGCGAAGCATTAAACGGTCTTGTTCCGAAAAGCATAGAACAATATATTTCGGATAACGGTCTGTATAAAGAAAACGTATAGCGGATTTTTTTCTTATATGGGAGTTTTTGTATATGAAAACGATAGAAGAATATGATATGCTTATGCGTAAGAAGCTTTCCTCAAAGCGTTATCTGCATTCTGTAGGTGTTGCAAATATGGCTGCTTCTCTTGCCATGCAGAACGGTTATGAACCGAATGCTTATCTAATTGCGGGAATTCTTCATGATTGCGCGAAAGAGTATACGGATGACGAATTAAATATTCGGTGCAGTAAGCTTGGTGACTTCATTTTTCAGGA
>JAKSSB010000018.1 GCA_024403285.1 Lachnospiraceae bacterium
CCAGAACTCTTGCTTTATAAAAAAAGATAGTGTTTTGCACAACAAAATTGAAACCTAACGCGTCTATTATACACATTAACGTGCTAAAGTTATGAGAGCAAAATGCTACCCTCGATAGCCCGAATTATCGGAATAATATAGTTCCATGCAAGTACAGATACAGATACGGAAATTACCATTTACACTAAAGAAGCAAGGAGATATGGTATTTTATGAGTGAAATAGAACTTATTGAGCCACACATCGAATACGCAGATGACATTTGGGCTTTCCGAGACGAAATATTAAAGAACGATGAAGGTAATGAGGATATATTTGCAGGGTGCATGTCACTTGACGATTGTGCTTCAGCAGAGGAATGGATAAGAATTTGTGAACTGAGAAAAGATGAAAAAACATGTGAACAAACCGGTGTGAATGTTCCTTCCACTACGTATCTTGCCGTAAGAAAAAGTGACAATAGAATTGTCGGAATAATAGACTTACGCCATCATATAAATCATCCTATTCTTGGTACTTGGGGAGGTCATAGCGGATATTCGGTAGGGGCCGGGGTTATGCAACCGACATGCTAAAATTAAATTTGGAAAAAGCCAGAGAACGCGGGATAGATAAGTTCCTTGTAACCTGTAGTGAGGAAAACAAAGCGAGTGAGCATGTTATTCTGAAGAATGGTGGAATATTCGAAAAGAATATGGATGTTGACGGAATAATTATAAAGCGATATTGGATTATTGATTTCTTTTACCAAAACCGGAATTAAGGAGCCGTGAATATGAATACAGGAGAATATTACTACAAAGGTGTTAAAGTCAGCATCTGGGGTAAAAACGGCAATAAGTGCACCATTGTGGTCGAAGATAAGGAAACTGCCGACAGAATCGGCGGCTTCGAAAGACATGACGAGAGTTATTTATCCTGGTTTTACAAGACCGTCGACGAAGAAGAACTCGAATCGGGGACGGAAAAGTGAACAGGACAGAGATTTTCACTACTACATAGGGAGGAGACAGTAATGAGTCATTCCGAAAAAGCTGTAGAGTATTACAGCAATAATTTCAATTGTTCGCAGAGCGTTTTTACCGCGTTTGCAACAGAACTTGGAATAGATGAGAAACTGGCGCTAAAACTGGGAACCGATTTCGGCGGAGGCGCTCGTAAAGGCGAATTATGCGGGGCTGTGGCAGGAGCACTTATTCTTGATGAGATGATAGACGAAGGAATTTGTTAGGATTGCCGGGAGCAAGACCGGCTTATGCTTTGGGAGACAAATTTACAATTATTTTTTTCAAAGTGTTAAGTAATTCCGATTCTCTGACGATATAGGTGTTAACAACCCTTTTTTTTCATTTCCTCAAAGATCAAGCGCACGCTACGGCATTAACCCAAAACTCCATAGCGTGCGATTTTCTTTGTATGTAACAAATAAAAAATATTTGCCACACATCCCACTTTGCTTTATAGTTGCAAGTGGGTTGTTTTTTATGTTTGTGAAAATTAATACTTTTAGTGAGGAAAAAGATGAACTGGTTTATTTTTGCTCTTATTGCGACTCTCGGCTGGGGTGGCGCAGACTTATTCTACAAATTGGGAAATGATGAAGACGACCGGTATTCGCACCTTCGGACCGCAGTCTGGGTCGGACTTGTTATGGGAATCGTTTCAATTGTGCTCATTCCTTTCGGCGAAAGCGGTTTTTCTTTTACCGGGCTTTGCGTGAACGGCCTGAAATACACGCCGGCATCGCTCTGCTACATTCTGTCGATGGTCATCGGTTACGCGGGACTCCGTTATCTCGAGCTTTCCATCGTTTCACCGCTTCAGAACGCGTCCGGCGCATTTTCAACAATAGCGATGTTTGTTTTCTTCATGGTGACCGGCAGCATTTCGGGATTTTCCGATGCATTTTCGACGCTTGACATCATCGGCACCGCAGTTATCGTAGTCGGTGTCGTTGCGCTCGCGATTGTCGAGAATATCCTTGCCAAAAAAGAAAGCACCGGGGACGGCAGCGCAAATAAAGACCGTAAATACCGCTTCGGCGCACTCGCGCTTCTTTTCCCGATTGCATATTGCGTCTTCGACACAATCGGCACCGCCGCAGACGGCATCATTCTTGATGAAGAAACCGGCCTCGGCCTCGGCGAAATCGACGTGCTCATCCTCTACGGCCTGACATTTTTCATCGCGGGAATCGCAGCCTGGATTTTCCTGCTCATCAAAGAGAAGAAGCCTTACAATCCTTTCGGGGTAAAAGAATTACGAACCAAAGGCGTGGCGGCTGTTTTCGAGCAGTTCGGTCAGATTTTCTACGTTTTTGCAATGGCCGACAAGCCCATGCTTGCGGCACCGATGATTGCATCCTACTGCATCGTTTCGGTTATTCTTTCACGAATCTTCGTAAAAGAAAAACTGAAAGCAAGCCAGTATGCATGCGTTTTTACGGTAATCGCAGGAATTGTAGTTCTCGGAATTTCCGAGGGACTTGCCGAGATGTAGCCGAATGTCCGGTGCAAACGGAATTACGGCTCGTGGAACTTATTTTTATGATATAATAGTAGCTGACACTTAACAGGGAATGCCGGCAGCAGCGGCATTAAATTTATAAAGCAGATCGGAGAGACAAATTATGAAGATACTTGTTGTGGTAGACATGCAGAATGATTTCATCGACGGCGCGCTCGGAACCAAAGAGGCGGTTGCCATCGTCGACAAAGTTGCTGATAAAATAAGAAATTACCCCGGCAAAATCATTTTTACCAGGGACACTCATTTCGACAATTATGCCGAAACGCAGGAGGGAAAGAATCTTCCCGTACTTCACTGCGTCGAGAACACGTTCGGCTGGCAGATTTCGGACAAGCTTCCGATGCCCGATGATGCCGTAATTTTCGACAAGCCCACTTTCGGCTCGAAGAATCTCGCCGAATATCTGGTAAAAGAAAATGACCGCGAGCCAATCGAGGAAATCGAGTTCATCGGCCTCTGCACCGACATCTGCGTCATTTCGAACGCATTTGTCACCAAAGCATTCCTTCCGGAAATTCCGCTTGTCGCAGACGCTTCCTGCTGTGCCGGCGTAACGCCCGAGAGCCACTTAAACGCACTTTCCGCCATGGAGATGTGCCAGGTCAAAATTATTAACAAGTAGTTTACGCCTCCGGCGCGATGCAAATGATATTCCACGGTGGGAGCGCTTTCGCTTAATTGCACTCAGTAACGGTTCTAGGCTCGAAAGGACCTCGCCAAGAACCGACGAGTGCAAAAATCCCACCTTAGGAATACATGTTGCATCAGGTGGGCGCCACAAATATGTGACCGAGGGAATATCAAGTTGCATCGGGAGGGCACGGCACATCTAATACATGACCGAGGGAATATCATGTTGCATCGCGTCGCGCACAACACATCTAATACATGGCCGAGGGAATACATGTTGCGTCGCGCCGAGCACAACACACTCCGCCGGAATCAACAAACCCCGCAGGAATCAACAAACCCCGCCGGGGTAAAAAAGAATAGAATCGAGGTTATTTTAAATGCCGCAGTTAAGTAAGAGAACAGAAGTTTTTACCGAGTCCGTCATTCGAATGATGACGAGAATTTCAAATGAGTATGGCGCAGTCAATCTGTCGCAGGGATTCCCGGATTTTGAGCCGCCCGAAGCGCTGACCGCGTATCTTAGGGAGATTTCGGTAAAAGGACCGCATCAGTACGCCATCACCTGGGGCGCACAGAATTTCAGGGAGGCGCTTGCCAAAAAGCATGAGCATTTTTCGGGAATGAAGGTCGATCCGAACTCAGAGATAGTTGTTACCTGCGGAAGTACCGAGGCGATGATGGCATCGATGATGTCGGTCGTAAATCCCGGCGACAAAGTAATTGTTTTTTCACCGTTCTATGAGAATTACGGCGCCGATACAATTCTTTCGGGTGCCGAACCGATTTATGTTCCGCTCGTTCCGCCTCATTTCGATTTCGACGCAAATGTGCTCGAAGATGCCTTCAAAAAAGGCCCGAAGGCGATTGTCATCTGCAATCCCTCGAACCCGAGCGGCAAAGTTTTTACCGAAAAAGAACTCAGAACGATCGGCGAACTCGCAATCAAATATGACACGTGGGTGATTACCGATGAAGTTTACGAACATATTCTCTATGCGCCCAATAAGCACGTTTACATGGCAGCGCTGCCGGGAATGCGCGAGCGGACAATCATCTGCAACTCGCTTTCGAAAACCTACTCGATTACGGGTTGGAGGCTCGGTTATGTAATCGCGCCGCCCGACGCACTCGACAGAATCAAACAGGTTCACGACTTTTTGACCGTCGGAGCCGCAGCTCCGCTCATGGAGGCCGCAACCGTGGCGCTCGCATTCGACGACAATTATTACAGGGAGCTTCAGGCGCACTACACCCACATGAAAAATCTTTTCACGGGCGGACTTCGTGACCTCGGGCTCAACTTCACGGACCCGCAGGGCGCATATTACATCCTTCTTGATATCAGCGAATTCGGTTATGACAACGACACGGATTTCTGCATCGACCTCGCAAGCAAAGTCGGAGTCGGCGCCGTTCCGGGCTCGAGTTTCTTCCGTGAGGACGTCAACAGTCTTGTCCGTCTTCACTTCGCTAAGCAGGATGCAACGCTGAATTCCGCGCTCGAGCGGCTCGCAGACATTCGCAAACTGAAGAAATAATGTCTTTTACCGGTAAAAGACATAACAGCAAGTTCCTGAATTTGTCGATACGGGGACTCATACATGAAATTATCGATATCGGTGAAAACCGGCAACTCACACATGGAATTTTCGAAACCGTGACAGATTTTGTGACGAAAAGGTCAAGAAACATCCGCTTCGGGGTGGTATTCTTTTACCATAAAGTTAGTCGCGCGGCTTTTGTAACTATGGAGACAGGATATGGAAGATAAGGCAGAGATTCTGATTGATGCACTTGAATATGTCGAGGCGAACATCGCCGGCCCGATTGCGGTCGAGGATGTTGCGAGGCATTGCTATGTGTCTGATTCCGGATTGCAGAAAACCTTTCGCTACGTTTTCGGAATGTCGGTAAAAGAATACATCATTAGGCGGCGGTTCTCGAAGGCGGCAGCGCTGCTCATCGAAACCGACAGGACGATTCTTGACATTGCGATGGAGTACGGTTATTCGTCGGCGGAGAGTTTTACCAGAGGCTTTCACAAAATCTGGGGAATCAACCCGAAAGATTTTCGGAAAACACGGCATTTTACAGGTCATACGCCCAAGCTTTCCATACCCGCAGATTCTGTCAGAAAGGAGCTGCCTATGAGCGTACAGTATGACATCACTGATTTATATGAAGTAATTAATGAGCGTAAAAACAACGGATATGTTTGCGCAGATCTCGGACACCTTTTGTACATCAACGACAATTTCGGATTTGAGGCCGGAGATGCGGCTATTCTCGAAATGATGAAAAGACTCGAGGATGCCTGCGCGGAAGACGACCTGCTTTTGCGTGTCGGCGGTGACGAATTCGTAATTTTTACCGCGTCCGAAGGAACGGATCATGCACTCGAAATCGTTTCGAAAGTTTCAGCCATCAACGACCGCGAAATCGATTTCAACGGAGTATCGATTCCGGTTCACATTCACATCGGAGCCTTCACCAATTCCTGCAAGGCGAACGTAAACTGCACCGAGCTTTTCAGTCGAATTCGCGACGACATTAAAGACATTCACGATGGAGATTCCTGGGATTTCACCTAGAGAACTCCGCCTCCGCCCCGGCAGAATATCTGCCGGGGTTTTTTTGCGCCTCGGGGTGTTCTTTGATGATATTCTTCCGTGGGTTGATAGCTTACAGAATACATGCAAAGAACACCCCTCGGGCGAGGCAGATATGTTCCCCGCGGACCACTTGCGTTCTCTCGAGCTGCGCAACGGTTCTAAGCTCGAAAAAACCTCGCTAAGAACCGGCGAGCTCTAAAAGTCCGCTAAGGAACATATGCAGCTTCGCCCTCGAGGAAGAGACCGGCGACAGCAATTCGGAAGACTTGTGTTGGTTTTGCTGTCTGCTCTCCGGAAATCTTCTTCCCCGCGACAGCAATTCGGAAGACTTGTGTTGATTTTGCTGTCTGCCACCCCGGAAATCATCGTTCAGCGACAGCAATTCGGAAGACTTGTGTTGAATCTGCTGTCTGCCCTCCGGAAATCTTCGTTCAGCGACAGCAAAGCAGAAGACTTGTGTTGATTTTGCTGTCTGCCCTCCGGAAATCTTCTTTTGGCGACAGCAACGCAAAAGACTTGTGCTGATGTTGCGGTCGGCTCCTCCGCCAGTTCAGATCGAATTACCGCTAAAATCCCCCAAAATCTCGAATTTAGCGGTATTTCTATCCGTTTCCCGCAGGATTCTCCCTCGAGCCCCGGCCGCGAACGTTTCCCGCAGGATTCTCCCTCGAGCCCCGGCCGCGAACGTTTTCCGCAGGATTCATCCTCGAGCCCCAGCCGCGAACTCTTTCCGCATGCCTTTCCCTCGAGCCCAGCCGCGAATGTATTCCAAAGGTGGGCCTTTTGAGCTCGCCGGTTCTTAACGAGGTTCCTCACGAGTTTAGAACCGCTGCGTAGCTCAATTGTGCGCAAGCTTGCCCACCGTGGAAACATTCGCGGCTGGGCGAGGGACTCCGCAGAAACATTCGCTACTGGGCGAGGGACTCCGCAGAAACATTCGCGACTGGGCGAGGGACTCCGCAGAAACCACCGCGTCTGGGCGAGGGACTCCGCAGAAACCACCGTGGCGGGGCGAGGCAAAACCCCGACAAATTTTAGAAAAAGGGGTTATGAAATTCAGTTTTTTGCCCGATAAAATATTTACCAGGGGCCGGAGTGTCTCTTTTTGGCATCTTTATAACGCAGAGAAGAAGAGTTCTGAGGGCAATAAAATGGATTTTATGCGACAGAAAAGGAAAGGACATCTGATTATAATTGCATTGACGTTGCTGTGCATAGTTATGTACGGTTATGTTGTGGTGCTCGGATCCAGAAACAGGAATCCCAATGCGGTGATCACTTATTTTGGTGTCGACTATCCGGTCAATACAATCCAGGGTCTTCTTCAGCAGCTCATCAATATGACTTGTATCATTATTACCTGCGTTGACTGCATTTCCGGCAGAAACATTTCCTTTGTAATTGTAGGAATTACGCTTGTTATGACAGGTGTGAGGATGCTTGCTACCGGTAATATTCAGCCTCTTCCGGGAGAAATTTCAGGCTCGATTACCATAGTCATTATTTTCCTGGTTGCAGGTCTTTTCAGGGACGCTAGGCGCAAGAGTTTCACGGATTACACAACCGGACTCCTGAATCAGCGCGGTTTTCTCTATGCTCTTGACACGAAAATTCACGAGAAAAAGATGTGCTCGATAATTTACTATCAGCTGAGCAACTTCCGTGCAATCAACGACGATTACGGACATGAGGTTGGTGACATCGTGCTCAAAGTCGTTGCGGACAGATTCCGCCAGACAGTTGGTGAGAACGGTAACATCAGCCGAATCGGCGGCGCGGTTTTCGCGGTTCTGGTTCCGGCGAATACCGATCCGGAGGAACTGGCCGAGCGCATCATTTCATCTGTTTCCAAACGAATCGACATAGTTTTCGGCGATGTCAACCTTGGTTTTTACCTTGAAAGCAATGCCGGAATTTCATCGTTCCCGGCCGACGGTCACGACCGTAATAATCTGGTCAGATGTGCCGACGTAGCCCTGATTTACGCAACCGAAGCAGGCGCGAACACCTACGACGTTTTCGACGAGGATATGTCGAGCCGAATGCTTCACGATAAGGAAATCGAGCGCATGATTAAGGAATCGCTCGATAAGAAATATTTTTATATGGTCTACCAGCCGCAGTTCCATGTTGATGGTAAAAGACTTCGCGGCTTTGAGGCGCTCATTCGAATGAAACGCCACGACGGCATTGTAATCAGTCCCGGTGAATTCATTCCGATTGCCGAGAAGTCAAATCTGATATACAGCATAGACGAGTTTGCTTTCGATTACGTAATCAGCGAGTTCGCAGGCAAAATTCCCGACGACAGCAACCTGAAAGTTTCCGTCAATATTTCAGCAAACGGAATGGCCAGCGAGGATACGGTTTCCAAGGTAATAGAAATTATCAATAAATACAAATTCAATCCCAAGCATCTGGAGATTGAAATTACCGAATATTCACTTGCCGAATCGCAGGAGCAGACGATTAAGAATATTGCCAAGCTTCGTGAGTACGGAATCACGGTTGCACTCGATGATTTCGGAACAGGATATACCTCACTTGCTCATTTGATGAAGCTTTCGGCGGGCGTTCTCAAAGTTGACAAGAGCCTTGTCGATGATATTGAGAAGGGTGAAGTCAACAGAGATTTCATCGGCTCAATCGGCTCCATGGGACATCTTTTAAACTGTGAAGTTATCCTCGAAGGCGTTGAGACCGAGAAACAGCTTGAATATGTCAAAGAGCTTGACTGTGACATTGTTCAGGGCTATGTCTGGGGTAAACCGATGTCGCTTGAAGAAGCCTTGAAGCTTCTGTAGTTTTTATCGGGATCGGATTTCACGGTAAATATGTAAAAAAAGTATTCTTACCCGCGGTGTTTAGATGGCACCGCGGGTTTCGAGATTATAATTAGCGGGAGGAATTTGAAATATGCCGATAACTGAAGCAGAATTAAAAGCATATGCCGAGGTAAGTAAAGCTAAAGGCCCGAGACTGCTTTCCAGCGATTTATTCAATAGGATACAGAAGGACTTTGACAGTAAAGACGAAGGTCTGAAGGATCTGTTCGAGGCTGTGGAGGGCGATTATACGAAGTTTTCCAAACTTCCGGCAATGTACAGGGATTTTTGGATGACATATGAAATGAAATCTTTTACGGAGGAAATCCATCGTCTGGAGAATCGGGATAAAAAAGATCTCCGCGCACGGACGAAGAAAGAGGCCGAAGCCGAAAGAGAAGCCGAAATTCGGGCATACATCGCAGATAAAGCGCTCAACCCCGTTTTTCAGACAGGTCTTGAAGTTTTACGTGCGGAGATGATTGGCAAAAATGTCGATCAGCAATTTATTCGGACCGACGGTATAGACGTAAATCGAATCGGGGAGGCGTCGGCGTATGCCACTACAAAAGTATTGCAGAATACGCTCGAACCCATCAGCGCAGCCGATTTTTCACAGATATTTGGCTCTTTCGGGGCCCGGGAAGTCAAGGATGCGGCAATTTCGAAGAATATTGACAAACAGGTTGCAATGGCGACACTGCTCTATGTCGCACATCACGGTAATGTGTCAATTTCGGATGCCAAAGGTGATCCTCATCCGGCGGGAAATTTTACCATGGGAGAAATTTTCGGACACGGCGGACGTACTTCTTTTAACCTTCCGAAAACACTCGGAAGCGTAACAGGTAAAGATTTTGTCAATATCATTCTCGGAGGCGCATTTGATAACGGTGCCATCTATGGAAGAAGTTTTGCCACTCACAATATGAGTCCGAAGAATGTTAAAGTCCTTGGTACCGACCGTATTAAAAAACAATACAGGGAAGGGAAGCCCTTTATAACGAGCGGACTGAAGAATTACGGAATGGATCCCGCAATCGGTGGATTCGGTAAAGAATTCGGAAAGCTGGCTTGTACGTATAAAGGAGAAACCATTTCTCCCCCGTTAATTAAAGATGACGGAAAGAACGGTCATATGTACATCAAGATGAAGGAGCCGAGCCACACGGAAGAAGGATATCTGCTTGTCGGATTCGAGAACGAGGCGCCGGGTGAAAATGGACGTTTCGGACACTCGCACGGTCCTTCGGCAAGCAAATCCGAAGTTTCGGCATTCGGTGCAACCAAACACGGTGTCGGTGCGACAATGGGTGGGCGAAACGTGGATTTAACCGAAAGAGATATAACTGCGGTGTATTCAAATGCCCGAAAATTTGCAGCAGAATACAGAGATAAACTTACCCGTTTTTCCAAAATGCATAAAATTGATCCCGAATTTGATGCCACGAAGGATGAAATAGACTTAATTGCATCAATGCTTTCCGGACCGAAAATGAGTGCCCGTGAGATGGTAGATTTGGAACAGAACATGGGCATCGGACTCGAAGAGGAAATATACAAAAATCTTTATGAGGAAGATCCCAAGTCTACGATTGATCTTTTGGAAGCCTCTTCAAAGCGTATAAATGAAGCATGTCAGGCCGAAACGGAGAATAAATTGGTTAATCCGAAATTCCTGTTTCTGAATGATGCATTGAAGCAAAACAACCGGAAATTCCTCTTCTTCAAAGTGAATTCCGATGAGATGAAGGATGTAAAAAAAGCCCTGAAAGCCGTACTCGATGCCGATAATCACGGCGATCGCGATAAGTATATGAAAGACGTTGAGACTTTGAACGAAGCCTGCGCGAAGTATATCGCCAATCCGGGCAAGGCGAATAACAAACGCCGCAGTATCGTAAGTGAACTTGCGCTCATTTCGGCACAGACGCTTCAGCCGATCCTGCGCGAAAAGTCATCGTTTAATGAAATCCTCGAAGACGAGGAGGGTGTAAAGCATCATAAACAACAGAGCAAAGATTTCACTCCCATAACAATCGAAGCAGAGAAAGACAACTTCTATTTATAGTTTTGCGTTTTATTTCCGTGGGAGGGTGTGCGTATGTTAAAAAAACTTAAACGTTTTTTACTTTATGACGGTCTTCGCACTAAAGAAGAATATGAGAGTGTAGTTGACGAAATCATAAGTCAGAACAGAAGAAATATCGCTCTCTATTCTTTGGTCCTTTGTGCTATTTTCCTTATACTTTTCGGTGTTTCGTTTTTTGCACCCAGCATCGAGAACAACCGTTTTTCTTATCTTTTCATTGGTATCGGTGCAGCAGTGATGTCTGTTCTTTTATTTACCGTGGCTACCAAAAAGCTATGGGTGGGAACAGTGCTTACTTATGTTTTTATGACGGTAATGTTTGCCTTCGCCATATACATCGGAACTGTAACAGGCGCAGAGTATCCGGCAATTGCCTTCTGCGTTTTTATCGCGCTGGCGCCCTTTTGGACATATGATTATGCGCTTCGCTCCATTATATATCGAGCAATGGCAATCATTGTATTTTTTACCTTTGCATTTATATATAAGGAACCTTCGGTGGTTGTGGTGGATATAATAGATGTGATTACATACAGTATCGTCAGCACTGCAATTTCCCTGCTTTACCAGAGAACCGTTAGCGGAGCTTATTTCCTTCGTAAGAATATGAAGAATGAGATAAAAGAGAAAACTGCCCAGATTGAAAGGCTTTCTTTCCAGTCCATAAGTGCCATGGCCAACTCAATCGATGCCAAGGACAAGTATACAAACGGTCATTCTTCCCGTGTGGCAAAGTATTCTAAAATCATTGCGGAGAAAGTCGGAATGTCTGAAGAGATGCAGGACAGCATTTTCTACATTGCCCTTCTTCATGATGTTGGTAAAATAGGAATCCCGGACACCATCATTAACAAACCCGATAAGCTTTCCGACCAAGAATATGAAGTGGTTAAAAAGCACCCCGTAATCGGTTATGATATTTTAAAAGAAATCGAAGAACTCCCGGGAATCGCCATCGGCGCAAGAAGTCATCATGAGCGTTATGACGGCAAAGGATATCCCGACGGTCTTAAGGGCGAAGAAATTCCGGAAATCGCCAGAATTATCGCGGTGGCAGATGCTTATGATGCCATGACATCCAACAGAAGTTATCGTAAACTTTTGGAACAGAAGGTTGTAAGAGAAGAGATTGTTAAAGGAAAAGGAACACAGTTTGATCCCAAGTTTGCGGAAGTAATGCTCGAGATTATCGACGACGATAAAGAATATCAGTACCACGAGTAAGGACGTTTTTATATCGAAAAGCGCCCCCTGTATTAAGGAACATTTTTTGAACCCCCTGAAATTAGTAGATGTATTTACTAGTTTTAGGGGGGTTATTTTTGTACATAGTGCACAATATAATTGTTTTATGTTGTTTAAGGATGCCAAAGAGCCTGAGTTTACTAACAAGGCAAAGATTGAGGAAAGCCTTTCTGTAACAAATAAGGATGTTGTTACACTGTATGCAATTTGGCAGGATAAATAATTAACAGCAATTATATGAGAAGGGTAAATGAATATAACTGTATTTTTATCATAAAATGATGTATATTGACTGTGTATGGGATGAATTTGACCAACAGGAAATAGAGTAAAACATAAAGAGACAATACAATGGAATAAGTAGATGAAAGGGGAGCTTTGAACCATTGTCACAGGTTCAAAAAATTGAGGATGTATCTAAATAAATTTCAAAAAAACAACCCGAAAAGTATTCAAAAGAATAAATCAAAAAGAATTATTGCTTTAACATTAGCGACAGTAGTTGTGTCTGCGTCAGGCTGCCTTGCGGCTCCGGAGCTGGAAAGCGTAGAGCCGGGAAGTGAGACTGTAGACGAAGGGGAAGATGAGGTAATCACTGCCCCACCGAAAAGAATAACCGATTTTACCATGTTTATAGCCACAACGGGAGAAGAACTTTCCGAAGATAACGAGATTAGGGAATTAATTGCAGAAAAAACCGGTGTGAGGCTTGAGGAAAAATGGATAACAAAGGAGAATACTTCAATAGAAGCAGTCGAAAAAATGATAGAAAGCGGTGATTTGCCGGATTTTGTCGATGGACTGGACGGTATGAAGGACTTCTATGATGCCGGACTTTTGGTACCTTGGGATGAATATCTGGACAAATATCCCAATTTAAAAGAGCTGTATACCGATGAAGAATGGGAATTGTTCAGGCAGGAAGACGGTCATATATATTGGGCCAATGTTTTCGGCAATATATATGGCGAAGATAAAACAAAATATCATAATGCAGAAGCATTCTGGATTCAGGTAAAAGTACTTGAATATTTCGACTATCCTGAGATTACCACACTGGATGAGTATTTTGACATATTGGAAAAGTATTACGAGGAAAATAAATTTATTGTAAATAATCAAGGCGAGATAATCGATATTATTCCTTATACCGCGCTTTGTGATGACTGGAGATATTTTTGCATAGAGAATGCGCCAAATTTCCTGGACGGATATATGAATGACGGTACCATAAGCGTTAATACCAAAGATTACGATACGCCCACCGTTATTTCCTACGATAATACGCCGACAGCCAAGAGATATCTGGCCAAACTCAATGATTTTTACCAAAAGGGTTTGATGGATAAGGATTTTGACACACGCACCTATGAAGAATACATTGAATTACTTAAAACAGGTGCAGTACTTGGAATGTGCGATCAGTTTTGGAATTTCGGATATGCTTTGAGTGAAAACGGCGATGATCAGAAGCTTTGTGAACCCGGTTGTCAGTACGTTCCTTTGGGACTTACTATAGATGAGGATATGCCCCAATATTGGTATGTGAGAGAAAATGCAATAAATTATTCCAGCGGAATTGCTGTAACCACTGCCTGCGAGAATCCCGAACTTGCTTTTTACTTCCTTAATGCAATGCTGGACCAGGAAATCCATGATTATCGATTTTGGGGAATCGAAGGTGAAGACTATCTTATAGATGAGAACGGCTTGTATTACAGAAATGATGAAATGAGGGAGCGGTGCGAAGATGAAGAATATAAGAAGTCTCATTTTTGCCAATACTCATATTTACCCCAGTGGATTGGAACAAGCCGGGATAATATCAATGCCATGCAGCCTTACCAGCAGTCCGGCGAATATTTGGAAACACTAGCCATACCTTTGGCTCAATGTTTTAGGGCGTATGATGTAGGCGGATATGTGGAAATGATTGGCTCAGAAGAAGTTGAGATTCCGGAATGGTTTCCACTGTATAATTTTTCGTCACATTTATACGAATCTCCGGGAGGTTTAGCTTATAAACAAATGACCGATTGTAAACATGAATGGATTCCCAAAGTGGTTAAAGCCCAAAATTTTGAATCCGCATGGAAAAAGTACATGAAGGCTTACGATGCATGTAAACCGGAAGATTATATTGAAGAAATGCAGAATAAGTTGGACAAAAAAGATTACAGTTTCATATCGTAGGAATGGTAAATGCGCTTTACACGGTGTTTTTTCGCATTGGCGGATGTATTTTTTTGACAACTCCCCAATGTATGAATATCAAAGTGGAACTTAACAGTAAAAAAACAGCAAAAAATAAAACAAATCTATAAACAAAATCCCGGATTTGACCGATAAATAACACAGATATAGGCACGTGCAGTTACTATTGGTGGGGTAGTGTAATGAATACGAGAAGAAAAATTGCCGTTCTGTGTTCACAACCGGATGATAAGATTTTGAGCGAATTCCTCAAAGGTTTCGAGAAGAAAGCTTTTGAGCTTGATTTTGATGTGTGTATTTTTGCGTGTTTAAGAAAAGAACCTTCGTCGTTTCTCAAGGAAGTCGGCGAGGGTTCTGTTTTTTCACTGATAAATACGGATTCTTTCGATGCTGTCGTTGTTTTCCCGGATAATCTTTCCGCAACGGGACTGCTTATGCAGATTGAGAAGAACATTCTTGCCGGTTTTGACGGCACCGTTTTGTACATCGACCGCGAGAACTCGAACTATCCGTATATCTGCTATGATCATTATTCCTCGGTTTGCCGCATCATCGACCACTTAATCGATGTTCACGGAAGCCGTGACATTGCGCTGGTCAACGGCTATAAAAGACAGAATCTTTCCAAACAGGCCGATCGTGCCTACAGAGACTGCCTGATGCGCCGCGGCCTGAGAATCGGCTCGAACAGAATGTTCTACGGGAATTATTTCTCGGACACCGACGTCGATGTAGTGGAACGTCTGGTAAAAGAAAATTCCAGAATGCCGGATGCTTTCGTCTGCACCAGCGACAGAATTGCAGCCGGTATCGCTGACAAACTGGTCAAAAACGGTTACAGGGTTCCCGAAGACGTTATCGTAACCGGCTATGAAACCGGACAGATTGCCCGCTCGGGAGATAAGGCAATTACTTCCGTTGATGTCGACACTTACAGATTCGGCGCTTATTCGATGGAATATCTTTTCAGCCTGATTACGAAGTCGGATGCGCCTGCGAAATATGAGTCGGGAGACAATCTTTTCCGCGGTTGCAGCTGCGGCTGCCACAACGAAAGCGTTGATGAGGATAAAACCGATAAAAAATCCTGGGTAAGCGAAGATCCGGTCAGAATGTATTACAGCGGACTTCACCGACTCACCGACGATATCGTGCTTCAGTATGACCTCGGCGGAATAGTCGATACAATACAGAGTTACAGTTACCAGATAAGAGAATTTGCTTCATTCTCGCTGTGTTTAAACAGCATCTGGCTTGACAATTCGAGTGCTTCCAAAACGGTAAACGGATTTTTCACGGATTCGATGGTGGAAATCATTAAGTGCGGACCTTCCGGAAAGGGAGCCGACCGAGTGGATTTCGATGCGGTTTTCGACCGTAAGCAGATGATTCCCGCATTGTGGGAACATTCACCGGTCCCGAGAAGCTTTATTTTTACCCCGGTTTTCTATGACAACATCGTATTCGGATACAGTGTTATCAGCTACGGAAACGAACCGGCGACCTATCCGCAGATATATTCGCTCTGGCTCAAGACTATTATGACCGGACTTGAGAATTACAGAAGAATGGGACTGCGTTTACGTTCGAACAAATCGGAGAACGAGAAGCTGATTCACGATGACCTGACGGGAATGTTCAACTACGAAGGTTTCGTTAAGCATTCCAAGCCGTTAATCGAGCGTGAAGTTTCTCTCGACTGCTATATTTCGGTACTGGCACTCGATATCGCGGGACTTGACGCAATAAACTCCAAATTCGGTCGCCATACGGGCGGAATCGCAATCAGGGAAGTGGCGGATATCGTTACCAAATCCGCACCGGAAGGCTCGATGTGCTGCAGACTCGGAAACGACGAGTTCATCATCGCTCAGCTGGCAGAGAATTCATCTTCGGACAATGCCGACAGACTCCGCGAGAAAATTTCGGCTTATTTATACGAACTGAATTCAACTGAGGACAGAAAATATAATCTGAAGGTTTATTTCGGAAGCCGTTCGGGCGCCGTTAAGAACTTTTCACAGATGGAAGACCTTGTGAACGAGGCCGTCAGCCACAAGAACGGTAACAAGGCAAGAGCAAGACAGCTTATCAACGGTCGCGAGCCGAATCGCGAAGACCGTGAGAATATGAGAATTGTCGGTAAAATACTCGATGACAATCTTTTTACCTATCATTTCCAGCCGATAGTCGATGCACGAAACGGCGAAATCTACGCATACGAAGCATTGATGCGTTCGACGGGAGAAATAACGGTTTCTCCGAACGACATTATCAAGTATGCGGGAATGTCGGGCAGACTTACCGATGTCGAGAGGGCGACATTCTACAACGTAATCGGTTTCGTCAGGGAGAACGTTCTGTCATTCGGGGAACGAAAAGTGTTCATCAACAGTATCCCCGGAAATCACCTCGTGGGAGAGGATGCCAAACATTTTATATATCTTGTGCAGAATATAGCAGACATGATGGTTGTTGAGTTTACGGAACGCTCCGAACTGTCGGACGAACAGCTCTCGGAAATGCGCAATCATTTTGCCAAACTCGGAATGGAGACTGCGGTAGATGATTACGGAACGGGATATTCGAATATCATAAATCTTTTACGGTATAATCCCGATTACGTCAAAATCGACAGAATGCTTCTGTCGGGAATCGATACAAGCCCGCAGAAACAGCATTTCGTCAAAGATATCATTCAGTTCGCCCGTGCCAACGGATTCAAGGCTTTAGCGGAAGGTGTCGAAACCGCAGCGGAACTTGAAACGGTTATAAACCTTGGAGTTGATTTGATTCAGGGTTATTACACGGCCCGTCCGAATGAAAAGATTATCACATCGATTCCGCCCGAAATCGTTGAAGAAATTGTCAGATTCAGCCAAAACGCCGGTCTGGCACAGATGAATCAGGAACTGTAATGCCGTCCGAATACAGGCGGATTGTAAGCGTTGACTTTGAACGAACGCAGGCGGTTTGAAAGCAGTATTGTAAGCAGATACAGGGAAATTAAAGTTTTTTGAAAGGAAGGAAAGAATGTTATGAGCACAATGAAATTAATGACAGATAAAAAAACATTCTCTATAGCCGGGAAACTTCTTATTTGTCTTGTGGTTCCCATCATTTTTATGATTATTATCGGAACATCGTCCTACAGGCGGACGGCACGATATATGACGGAGAAATATATCAGCTCGACGCAGGAAACTCTCGATATGGTCAGCGAGAACATAAGTATGCGAAACGATTATGTTTCGACCGAGGCATCGAAGTATGCTTTTGACGGAGATTTAAACAGTCTCTATCTCGGAACGCTGGATTCTGATAAAGTTAAAAAAGCTGCGATTGTAGCCGATACGCGTTCGGAAATCATGTCTTCCGTGCAGAGTAACGATTATATTGAGAATATTTATATCATTCCGAACGAAGGATATGAAATTCTTACGACCAAGTCGACAGGCATGGTCGGAGAAAGACTTCTCGAAGGCTGCGCCAAGGAGTATTTCGAGGACGCGGAGCATAAAGGCAAGGTTCTTACAAGATGGACCGACAGACACGATTATCTGGATAAAAAACTTTTCATCGACCCCGAGAAGTCGATTCTTACGTATCAGCTGTACTCATCGAACAAGATGTTTATTGTCTGCTACGATGTTAAGGCCAAAGAAGTAAAAAGAATTCTGGACAAAGTCGATCTCGGAGAGGGAAGCATTGTCGGAATGGTAACGAAACACGGACGCGAAATCACAAGCTTCGAATCGGAAGAAGAGGAGAAAAATACAGTCGGACCGGTTTTCGCCGATAAGGATTTTTACCTTAAAGATTCCGAAGATACAAGCATGACAAACGGTTCTGCCGAAGTTACCTATAACGGTAAAAAATATCTTTATGTTTTCAGCAAGGTTACAAATGCGAACGCAGTTATCTGTGCGCTGATTCCGATGAAAACAATTACGGGGCAGGCTATGTCGGTCAGATTTTTTACCGCAATCCTTGTTATTATTTCTTCGATTCTGTCGCTCGGATTCGGACTCTGGATGATTCATCTTATTCAGAGAAACGTTCAATCGATTACCAAAAATCTCACCCAGGTTGCCGGAGGTAATCTGACCGTGAAGGTTAATTCATACGGAAATGACGAGTTCAGTATTCTTGCGGATTCGACCACGGAAATGATTCCGAATACGCGAAATCTTGTGGATAAGGTTAATCTTGCATCCGATATGCTCGACCGGACTTCGGGCGAAGTTAAGGACACTTCGGATGCCATCAACGCTTATTCCGCAAATGTTCAGACCGCGGTCACCGGAATCAGGGACAGTATGAGCGAGCAGTCGCGCTACGCGGGTGAATGTGTGGAGAGAACAAATCAGCTTGCCGAAGAGATGAACGAGGTTGGCAGAGTTATCGCGGAAGTCGAGACGCTGATTAAGAAGACGGGCGCATTAATTGACAACGCCAAAGAGAAAGTTAACCGCCTGGGCGAGTCGGCCAAAGAAACGAACGATATTACGGCTCACGTTACGGAGAGCGTTGATGTTCTTAAGAAGGAAACCGATTCGATTTATTCGTTTGTTGAGACCATTACCGAGATTTCGGAAGAGACCAATCTTCTGTCGCTGAATGCTTCGATTGAAGCGGCCAGAGCGGGAGAGAGCGGAAGAGGATTCGCGGTTGTTGCCGAAGCCATCAGAAAGCTTGCAGAGAACTCCGCGGTTGCGGCTAACGAAATAAAGAACAGCGTCGAGATGATTGCGAACCAGACCAACGACACCGTTTTAAGCGCAAAAAAAGCCGGAACCATGGTATCGGCTCAGAGCGGACTTGTGGATACGATGATCGAAATATTCGGAAATATGGAAGTTCAGATGCAGAGCCTTGTTGCAGGACTTTCGAATATCGTTGAGAGCGCGGATCGTGCAAACCGTGAGAAAGACGAGACAATCGCCTTCATTCAGAATATTTCGGCACTTATTCAGGAGAGCGGTGCCTGCGCCCAGAATGTTGACGCGGTCATGACACTTCTTATGGCGGATGTCGAGCATCTTGATGATGTATCACGTACGCTTAACTCGAACATGAATGAACTTAAGACGGAGATTTCTCATTTCAAGATTGATTAATTTAATCATTATATTCCACGTAGTTTGGCGGGAATTCCGAGTTCGTTCAAATAACTGCAGATTTGGCGCATCTCTTCGGGAGAATAAGCGCTCAGTCCGTTCGGATATCTGTATGTACGCCTCTCTTCGGGAAGCATATCGACAATCATTCGCTCGCCCGGTATAAACTGCTGGAGGAAATACGCCGGACATCCTTTGAGCCATTCGGCGATATCACTGAAAACTTCACGGTTGTGGAGCTCGCGGACAACGGTTGTACGAAATTCGTACGGAATGCCGCTTGATTTCAGAATATCCACGGATTTACATACATTTGTGATATCATAGCCGGGAATTCCGATTGCTTCGGGATATCCGGCTTTTGATGATTTAATATCCATTGCAACCATATCGAGGAGGTTTTTGTTTAGCAGATTCTCAAGAATTTCCGGATTGGATCCGTTCGTGTCGAGCTTGACGTTAAGCCCGTGCGAGCGGATTTTTGCTATAAATTCGGGAAGATCCTTCTGGATGCTGGGTTCTCCGCCGGTAATGCAGACTCCCTCGAGGACGGCGGCTCTTTTATTCAGAAATGCTTCAAATTCCGATTCGTCGATAAGCGGCTGCGAGCCGGGACAGAGCACTAAATCGCCGTTGTGGCAGAACGGACATGCAAAGTTACAGTGCCCGGTAAAAACCGTGCAGGCAACATGTTCGGGATAGTCTAAAAGCGTGGTTTTATTCAGTCCGTGTATTTCCATTTGTAAATTCCTCCGGAACGTTTGATATGTCTTTTACCCGCGCCGATTTCCGTAAAATCAAGCGGCGGGCGGGGAGAAAAATCCCTGAAAACAATTATATCACAATAGAAACGGTCCGATTTGTTTTTTGACACATTTTAACAAAATATATTAGCATATTTGGATATTTCGCCAAAAAACGGCAAAAAGAAACAAAAAGTTTCACTTTTTTTACAAGATGCGTTAAAATAAATTTGTTGCTTTATGCAATAAAATAGGTCGGAGGGGTTATTTATATTATGGCAGATTTAAAAAAGATAATGCTCGATGAGATTCGTAGGAATCCTCAGATTCAGACTTCGCTTATTGCAGAAACGGAAGAACTTATCGACACCGAGCTAGAGAAAACGGAAGACAACATCCAGGCGGTTGCTCTGGCGTATCTCGACGAGATGGGATACAGAAGAAGAGCGGACAACATCGAACTTGCCAAACAGATGATCAGAGACTGTTCGGAAGGGTACGATACGGTAATCATCAAGAAGAAGAGGGAAGTCGAGACGGACCTTTTCGAGAAGGCTACCGTGGCAGAACTCAGAGATGCGATGGACGTATGTCTCCTCGATTCGGTAACGACGATTCAGAATCAGCTTTACAATCTTACGAACAGACAGTACGAATATGCGGTTGAAGTTCTTTACAATCTGTATTCGGAAGATGAGAGAAGAATCGGACTCGGTGCTGAGGATTTTGAAACTTTTGAAGAGCTTCTCAACAGATATGGTCAGGAAGGATGGGAGTTCGATACGATTTACAGCGAACCCGTCAAAAACGGAAACAACAGAAAATTTGTTGTTTTCAAAAAAGCCAGACAAGAGTAAGATACCATATATAAGTCACGGGGCTCTCTCCCGTGACTTTTTCATTCACACGGCCGTATAAGATAAACAGCTGCTTCGCAACTTACGGCCGGCGATGCGACAGGAGACGTTCTCTCCTGCTCGAAAAAAGGAGTTTTAGATGACTGAAGACGAGAAATTTATGAAGGCCGCAATTAAAGAGGCTTATAAAGGATACGCGCTCGGAGAGGTTCCGATTGGCTGCGTTATTGTGTACGAAGGCAAAATTATTGCCCGCGGTTACAACAGGCGCAAAACCGACAAGAGTACCCTGGCGCACGCTGAGATAACCGCAATCAGAAAAGCCGGTAAAAAACTCGGAGACTGGCGCCTGGAAGAGTGCACGATGTACATTACCCTCGAGCCGTGTCAGATGTGCTCGGGTGCGATTGTTCAGGCAAGAATTCCGAGGGTTGTTTTTGCGTGCAGAAATCCCAAGGCGGGCTGTGCGGGCTCCGTGATAAATCTTTTAAACATGAAGGAATTCAACCATCAGGTAGAGATAACCGAGGGAGTTTTCGGCGAGGAGTGCAGCGAGATGCTCTCGGGATATTTCAGGCAGCTGCGCCTGCGAGTAAAGACTGAGAACGGAGAAAAGAAAGATGAGTCGTAAAAGCGGAATAATCATAATTTCGGTTACGGCACTTGTCTGCGCCGCAATCATTGCATATTTTATCATTATTTCGGGAGGAAAATCCCCCAAAACGGAGCAGAGTACGGAGATTGCCACGGTTGAACTCGATATTCCTTCGCCCGCGGAAACTTCGACTTCCGAAACAGGCGAAGAAGAATCGGAGAGTGTTTTACCGGAAAGCGGGGATAACGGAATTACCGTAATTGCCAATTCGGGAGATGATGAACCCGGTGAAGACGAAACGGAAGAATCGGACGACAAAGCGGACGGTGCGCAAAACGACGGCACGGACGAAGGGCAAACCCCCGAAAATCCGGGCACTGCAGCCGTAAGCGAAGGCGATTTGGAATATGTTCCGGCAGGTACAATCATCGATATTTCCACTGTCGATTCTTCGCGCATCGACGATTATTTTAAAGCATATACCATATCCGATGAGATTTATGGTATAATAAACGGGAAATCGTTTCAGGAGAACACCGAAGTCAGCCGTGACGACTTAAGATACGTCAAGGTTCTGCACTATAATTTCGAACACAGGGTGCAGGTCGGCGAGCTGATAGTGGCAGCTTCCCTCGCAGATGATTACACTGCGATTTTTAAGGAACTTTTCAATGCGGAATACGAGATACAGTCAATGTATCTTCCCGATAAATACTGGACCGGAGACGGGACAAGTACGGACAGCGCTTCGATAGATGCCAACAATTCGTCGTCATTTTTATACAGACCGGCGACCGGGTCGGGCAAACTTTCGAAGCATTCATACGGTCGGGCGATTGACATCAATCCGCAGCAGAACCCCTATGTCAGCTATTCGTCGGGGTCGCCGGAATGGAGTCATTCAAATGCCGATGCTTACATCGACAGAACAACGGGATTGCCGCATGTTATTACTGAAGAGGATACCTGCTACAAGATTTTTACCGCACATGGTTTTACCTGGGGCGGCAGCTGGAAGAATCCGAAAGATTATCAGCATTTTCAGAAATAAAAGAGGATATGTAAATGAGCGAGAATAACAATAACGAGAGAAGGTTTACTCTTCTTTCAAACGAAGTGAAGAACAGTGAAGAAGGCGGAATTCTGGTTACCGGAATTCTTCACGGAGCTATCTGCAAGGGCGACAGATTTTTTATCTATCATCCTCAGGGTAAAATAGTTCACGCCACAGCCGAGGCACTTTACAATGCGGACGGCGAGGAAATCGAGAATGCGCTTAACAGCGGAGCAATTTCAATCAGAATCCCGGAACTTAAGGAAGCGGGAATGCTTCCCAGGTATACCGCACTTACATCGATTGAGCCGCAGGCAGCAGGCGCTGTCGGTACCGCAACGGAGAACCCGCAGCTTCTTACTTTTGTCAGGGATATAACCGTTTACGGCGGCGACAAGGATTTCATCAATATCATAATTTATCTTGCCTGCCACGGCAGATTTGTTATTCCGGCAATGATTGAAGGTCCGGAACCTCAGCCTGTGAACGGCAGATTCGCACTTCCGCCCGGAAGCAGGATGTCTTTTCCCATGCTTACTCAGAAAGAGAATCCCGAGGCGCGTGCGTTCCCGATTTTTACCGATATGAAAGAACTTGACCGCTGGAAAGATCTTTTCAACAAAGATCATCCTCAGAGAATTGTGGTTCTTCCTTTCAATGAAATTGTGAAAGCAAGCCAGGGTAATGACATTATCATCAATGCATTCAGCGATGCTCATATGGTTCTTAACAAAGCCATGATTCAGAAAATCGTTTCGATGAAAGGATTTCAGGATGAATTCGGTTCACCGGCCGATGCCAAAACAGCGGATGGCGGAGCAAACATAAAGATTACGCTTGCTTCGGAGACCGAGGAAGTCAGATGCATCAAGGAAGCAATGATTGAATATGCCATGGATTTGGAGTATATTACGAGAATAGACCTCTGCGAGAAACACCCCGAGAGCGGCGATGCATCATATCTTTGCATTGTTGACTGTCCCGACTCCCGCAAGGAGGAAGTTTTCGCGGGAATCAGGGAGGCATGCCTTCCTAAAATGGAAATTATTAAAAATATTGATTTTATGCTTTATGCCGGAAACAAAATTGTCGATAAATTAGGAAAGGCCCAAACGGTGGTTTTCGTCAGATAGTTTTCAAAATCGACAAAAGGTAGTATTATTTATTGTACTGTACCGATTAAAGAATGGAGATTTGAAATGAGAAAGTACATTTGCGCAGCTGCTGTTTTGGCTTTGACAGTTACATTATTCGCAGGATGCAGCAGCAATAAGAGTAAAAGAGTTGATCCCGATAAGCTTGGTCTCGGTCTCGAAGGTCTCGGAGATGAAACCCAGTATGTCCTCAATCAGTGCATTGATACGGCACTCGGTGAGAAGGCTCATCAGGTCTGTGAATCGGATGTCGATGAATCCGCAAGGGATATCATCACCAAGGATTCAATTGCCGGAAATTACTGGCATGTTGTCGGACTCGGTCAGGAAGACAAAATCGTTTCGATTGAGCAGTACGGAATGGTTCATGCCGAATTACTTGATCAGGTGAATTTTCAGCTGACTCTTCCGCTGGTAGGTGATGCCGTGGTAGAGAATCCGGCAGGTGTCAGTGTTACGGGCGAGTTTTACGTTACCGACGGTGTTCTTTACATTTACGACGCTGACAATACCGATGCACCGTTTATTTCCGCAGAAATCGACGAGAACGGAATTATCTGTTTCCCGTACGGATCGAAAGTACGAATTTACATTGCTCCCGGCGAGAGAACTTTTACCAGTTACAAGGAATATCAGGCCGGACTGGGAGCTTCTCTTTCTTCGGAAAATGCTGAAGGCGAAACAGTGACTGAATAATAATGTTGTGGAGGAGGGTTACACTATGGAATCTCTCTTTGAGTACAGCGATATTCTGAATTCGCCGATTGAAGCTTTTTATTTTACCAATGAAACTCACAAATTACCGTTTAAAGCGCATTGGCATTATTTTGTAGAGGTGCTTTATGTGTTTGACGGTGAAGTTAATGTAGTCTGCAATAATACTTCTTTTAACCTTAAGAGCGGGGAGATGATTTTCCTTCCGGCCCGTGCCGTTCACGGTTTCAATAAGGTTAACGAGAATCCGTACAAATTCGGAATTCTCAAATTTGATGTCAGCAGAATAGTTTTGCCGGGCGACTATCTTTCGAAAGCGATGACCGTTTTCAGAAATCCGTCGCTTCAGGAGAAATTCAAGATATCTTTTACAGAAGAAGATTTTGACGATTTCAATATCGGTGAATTCTTCCAAAAGTGTGTGCTTGTTAACGATGCGCATGAATTCGGATATGACGGACTTCTTTATTCCGGCGTTTCGGCTTTCCTTATCAGAATTCTGAAATACTGGCATGAGTCGGGTTCCCAGGAACAGTCGATGTTCTACGATGATTCGTACGATTACTCAATTAACAATATTCTCACATATATCGATGAGCATATGAACGAGAATCTTCTGGTTACGGATCTCGCGGATATGTGTCATATGAGTTATTCGTATTTCGCAAGAACTTTCCACAAACTTTACGGTCGTTCCTGCAAGGAATACATTGAGTTTGTGCGACTTTGCAAAGTCGAGAATCTGCTTCTTTTTACCGATTACGATTTGAATTACATCGGCTCTGAAACCGGATTTTCGGACTGCAGTCATCTGATTCGAATTTTCAAGCGCAAATATAAGGTGACTCCGAAACAGTTCAGAAAGCAGAACAAGAACGGAGTGGGTAAAGGTTTGAATTAATGGATAATACTAAAGTCA
>JAKSSB010000180.1 GCA_024403285.1 Lachnospiraceae bacterium
GTGGAGATACTCGATAGGGTCCTCAAGGGTAATGATATGAGCATCTCTGTTATTGTTGGCTTTATCAATAATTGAAGCAAGTGTTGTCGATTTACCCGAACCGGTAGGACCTGTTACAAGAACAAGACCTCTCTTACGGTTATAAAGATCAACAACCGCATTGGGAACACCCAACTGGGCAGGTGAAGGAATTACGGTATTAACCGCACGGAGCGCCATTGCAACCGAACCTCTCTGTCTGAATGCGTTAACACGGTAACGACCGAGATTGGTAACGGCAAATGACATATCGAGCTCACCACGTTCCTCGAACATTGCTCTCTGATGATCTGTCATAATCTGACCTACGATAGCAAGTGTATCTTCCGGCTTAAGGATTGAGAAATCCATGTTAAGAAGATGTCCGTTAACACGCATCTTGGGCGGAAGACCTGCTGTAAGATGAATATCGGATGCTCTCGCATCCATTGCAACCTGCAAAATTTCTTCGATTCTTGGCATAATATAACCCCTTTTCTTATAAGAATGCAGAAAAACGACACAAATAAAATTACGGCTCTTCTTCAATTCTTTATATAAGCCATAAAATTATGCATAAACGCTACTTAAGATTATACTCAAAACGAATATCTGTTGCAAGTGTTTCCATGACATTTCATTAGTTATCCATGCAATTATTTTACTACCGTATGTGCTCGTAGCCAATAGACAACATTCACAAAAATCCCGTTTTGCATTCTTCCTGTCAATCGGGCAAAAAGTCGCACATTACATAATTTGCAAGGTTTCTACCCTCATTCGTCAGTCTGATTCTCTCATCCCGTTCCGGTTCTTTTTCGTTCACGAGTCTACCCGAATATTCCAAAAGGCCTTCTTTTATATGCTTATCGATTGCCTCGCCGTAAACTTTCAATGCGCTGCAGCCGAACACATCTTCAAAGCGGCTTAATGACACTCCCCTGTTCATTCTAAGTCCCAGGAACATAAATTCTGCCATGCAGTCTTCCCTTGAAAGAATCTCTTTTTCTCCCAAAAATTCCGAATTCAGGTAATCATCCATGGAAGTCGTATCTTTTAGTCTTACATCGGGGATTTCTCCTCCCAGAAGCGACGATGCCCCAAGTCCGAGTCCGAGATATTCGTCCCTCTCCCAGTATTTGATATTGTGTCTGCACTCAAAACCCGGCTTCGCATAATTCGATATCTCGTACATTTCATAACCGTTTGTCCGAAGTATTTCTCCCGTAAGCTCATACATCTCCCGTTCCGTATCCTCATCGGGAAGATCAAGATTCATACTTGCAAACGGAGTCCCTTCCTCCACTATCAGGCTGTAAACAGACAAATGCTCCGGTTTCATCCCGCAAAGAATCGAAAGCGTTCGTGCAAGGCTTTCTTCGGTCTGTCCCGGGATGGCACTCATCACATCGACATTTATATTGTCAAATCCCGCTTTTCGCGCATTTTCATAAGTTTCTTCAAAATCCGCGAATTTGTGAATTCTTCCGAGCATCATAAGTTCCGAATCGTCGGCTGACTGAAGTCCGATGCTCAGCCTGTTGAAGCCGGCTTTTTTGTACGCGGAAAGTTTCGTAAAATCAACCGTTCCCGGATTAACTTCCGTAGTTATCTCACAGTTTTCGGTAAAAGAAAAAGTTTCTTTAAGTTTACATAAAATCTTGCAGAGATTATCTGCGGATAAAAAAGAGGGGGTTCCGCCTCCAAAAAAGACGGAATCCACCTCATAATCACTTGAATATTCATCTGCACGCAAATCAATTTCTTCAAGAAGTTTGTTTACATAACTATTCACAATTTCATCGGAATATTTTGCGGAAAGGAAATCACAGTACAGACATTTTCTGACGCAGAAAGGAATATGAACATATATACCAAGTTTCTTTCTATTATTCATAATCCCACTGTCCTTATCCTGCTTAGTCTTTCCGGTTTTCTCATCGGAAAGTTCTGTTACTCTTTGTGTAAAAAAATTATTTGTCATCATCAAGTTTGAGCACGCTCATGAATGCCTGCTGCGGGATTTCCACGTTTCCGACCTGGCGCATACGTTTTTTACCCTCTTTCTGTTTCTCTAAAAGTTTCTTCTTACGGGTAATATCACCGCCGTAGCATTTAGCAAGCACGTCCTTACGCATAGCCCTTACAGTTTCGCGCGCAACTATTTTACCGCCGATGGCAGCCTGAATCGGAATTTCGAAAAGATGCCTCGGGATTTCGTCCTTAAGTTTCTCGCACATCTTACGGCCGCGTTCATAAGCGGTATCCTTGTGAACGATAAAAGAAAGCGCATCCACTTCTTCATGATTTACAAGGATATCAAGTTTAACCAAATCGGATTTCTCATAGCCCTTAAGGTCGTAATCAAAAGACGCATATCCCTTTGAACGCGACTTGAGCGCATCGAAGAAATCGTAAATAATCTCATTGAGCGGAAGTTCATATTTAAGGAGAGCTCTGGTTTCTTCCATATATTCCATTCCGAGATACTTTCCTCTTCTCTCCTGGCAAAGTTCCATGATGGAACCGATAACTTCGGTGGTAACCATGATTTCGGAG
>JAKSSB010000181.1 GCA_024403285.1 Lachnospiraceae bacterium
GCGGCGAACGGTTATCAGGGAGTTGTCATGGCTCCGACCGAGGTTCTTGCCGAACAGCATTATAAATCTTTTACCGAATGGGCAAAAGGGAACGATTTAGTCTCTGTTACACTGCTTACGGGAAGCATTAAGGGTGCGCGTAAAAAAGAAATTCTTGCAGGAATAAAAGACGGCTCATTTAATATAATCGTCGGTACGCAGGCACTTTTTCAGGAAGGTGTCGGGTATTCGAAACTTGCGCTTGTGGTTTGCGACGAACAGCATCGTTTCGGAGTAAAAGAAAGAGACAAACTGGCGGACAAATCAATGAATCCGCATATTCTTTCCATGTCGGCGACTCCGATTCCGAGAACGCTTGCTTCGGCCCTTTACTGTGATATGCAGGTATCTGATATCGATGAAATGCCGGCTAAAAGACTTCCGATTAAATCCTGTGTAATTCCTTCTTCGAAAAGAGCCAGTGCTTTTGCATTTGTTGAAAAAGAAGTTTCACTGGGACATCAGGTATATATTATATGTCCGATGATTGAGGAAAATGAGAGCATCGAACTTGAAAATGTTCTTTCTTATACGGCTGATTTGAAAAGCCGGTTTGATGAACGAATGAGAATCGGCTGCCTTCACGGAAGAATGAAAAGTGAAGACAAGAATCGGATAATGAGCGATTATGCAGCGGGCAATATTGATGTTCTTGTTTCGACAACGGTTATCGAAGTCGGTGTCAACGTACCGAATGCAACAGTTATGATTATCGAGAATGCCGATCGCTTCGGCCTTGCCCAGCTTCATCAGCTGCGCGGACGTGTCGGACGAGGTGACTGTCAAAGTTTTTGTATTTTCATAAACTCATCGGAGGAAGAAAACGAACGACTCGATGTTCTGGTTAAGAGTAACGACGGTTTCTTTATAGCGAGAGAAGACCTTCGTTTGCGTGGTCCGGGTGACCTTCTCGGAATAAGACAGAGCGGTATAATGAAATTTAAAATGGCGGATGTTTTTCAGGATTATGACCTTTTGATGGACGCCAAAGATGAAGCCGATAAAATAACACACGATATGGTGTAAAATTTCTTGAAAATGCACTATATCGTGTATTTTTTATGCCTTTTGGTGTTTTCAAATAAATATTCATATGATATAATCAAATCTGTGTATTATGCGCACAATATCAAGTTTTAACAATAGTTGATAAGGATAGGTTTTATGAGTTCAAAAGAAGTTTATGATTCCAGCGCGATTACAGTCCTTGAAGGCCTTGAACCCGTCAGGGAAAGACCGGGAATGTATATCGGCTCCGTTTCCACCAAAGGTCTGAATCACCTTATATATGAAATTGTCGACAACTCGGTCGATGAACATATGGCCGGATACTGTGACAAAATTTCCGTCATTCTCGATAAAGACGGTTCGGCAACGATTACCGACAACGGACGAGGCATTCCCGTTGATATGCCTGAGAAAGGCGTCAGCGCCGAACGTATTGTTTTTACCACGCTTCATGCCGGCGGCAAGTTCGATAACAATATTTACAAGAATTCGGGCGGTCTGCACGGCGTCGGTTCTTCGGTTGTAAATGCGCTTTCGAAGTATATGAAGGTAACAATCAAAAGAGACGGCGCAATTCACGAAGATACATACGCATTCGGCAAACCGACCACCGAGCTTATCGGAGGTCTTCTTCCGGTTATCGGAAAGACCAGGGAGACCGGTACAAGTATTACTTTTATCCCCGATGACACAATCTTTGAGAAAACCTATTTCAAAGCCGACGACGTCAAAATGCGGCTTCATGAAACCGCCTATCTTAATCCGAATCTTTCAATATACTTTGAAGACAGAAGAGAGGATGTAGTCGACAAGTGTGAATTTCATGAACCCGACGGACTTCTCGGATTTGTAAAAGACATGAACAACGGTCGCGAAACTCTTCACGATCCTATTTATTTCAAAGGTTCGTGTGACGGAATTATCGTTGAATGTGCTTTTCAGTATGTACATGAGTTCCATGAGAACGTTCTCGGTTTCTGTAACAATATTTACAATGCAGAAGGCGGAACGCATATTACCGGTTTCAAAACGCAGTTTACAACGGTAATCAACAATTATGCCAGAATGCTTAATATCCTTAAAGAGAAGGACGTTAATTTTACCGGCCCCGAAGTTCGTACAGGTATGGTAGCGGTTGTATCGATTAAACATCCGACTCCCCGATTCGAAGGTCAGACGAAGACCAAACTTGACAATCAGGATGCAGCGAAGGCGGTCAGCAAGGTTGCCGGAGATGAACTTGTTCTTTTCTTTGACCGTAATGTGGATTCTCTCAAATCAATTATTTCCTGCGCGGAGAAAGCGGCGAAAATCAGAAAAGCCGAAGAGAAGACCAGAACGAATATGCTTACCAAGCAGAAGTTCTCTTTTGATTCCAACGGAAAGCTTGCCAACTGTGAGTCCAAGGACGCTTCAAAGTGTGAAATATTCATAGTTGAGGGAGATTCTGCGGGTGGTAGTGCAAAGATGGCCAGAAACAGAATGTATC
>JAKSSB010000182.1 GCA_024403285.1 Lachnospiraceae bacterium
GGATTTTTCCGTAAAGTCTTGCAGCCTGAATTACATCTTCGGGTGCAGGTTTCTGGTCAATGGGTTCGCCGAGTACATTAAACATTCTTCCGAGTGTATTTTCTCCGACGGGTACACTGATGGGTGAGCCTGTGGCAACCGCTTCCATGTTTCTTACAAGACCGTCTGTGGGTCCCATGGCAATGCAGCGTACCGTATCGTCTCCAAGATGAGACGCAACTTCAACAATAAGATTGCTTCCGTCTTTTCTTGCAATCTTAATAGCCTCGTTAATCTGAGGTAACTCGCCCTGTGTAAATTTAATATCCAAAACCGCACCGATAATCTGGGTGATTTTTCCGATATTTGTCATGCTTTCCTCCTTATCCGGCCGAAGCCGGGAAATGTTATGATATTGCCTCTGCTCCGGCAATAATCTCTGTTAATTCCTGTGTGATGGATCCCTGTCTTGCTCTGTTATACTGCAATGTCAGTTTTCCGATCATCTCTTCGGCGTTGTTTGTCGCAGAATCCATTGCCTGCATTCTCGCGCCGTTTTCACTGGCAACTGCCTCAATCATGGCACCGTGGATTATACTTGCCACATATTTGGGAATCAAGAGTGACAAAAGTTCTTCATCATCCATCTCAAAGTTCATCATAAGCTGGCTTCCCTTATCATCCGAATTTTCATCGGGAAAATCATCCGGAAGAATCGGAAGAAGTTTCAATAGGATGGTTTCCTGGCTTACCGTATTTTTAAAATTCGTATAAGCTACATAAATCTCTCCTATATTGCCGTCTTTGAACTCTTTCATAAGTTTGTTTGCCACTTTTATCGCATCGGCATAATCATATCCGCCTTCTTCCAAATCGGAATAGTCTTTTTTGATTGTATAGCCTTTACGTTCAAGTATCTCACGGCCTTTTCGTCCTACGATGTAAATATCCGTATCATTCTTGTCAAACGGTCCGTTTGTAACAATTTTTGCTACATTGGCATTGTATCCGCCTGCAAGGCCCCTGTTCGAAGCAAGAACAAGTACTGCTTTTCTTGTCTGCTCCGAAACTTTGGTATACGGGCTGTCAATCGATTCTGACTTAACCAAAAGGCTCGTTACCGTGCCGTACATGGATTGAAAGTAATTTTTAGATTGTAACGCCTTCGTTTTGGCACGCTGTAACTTTACCGTGGACACAAGTTTCATTGCCTTGGTAATCTGTTGCGTGCTCGAAACGCTTTCGCGACGTCTTTTTATATCTCTCATTGAAGCCATAAGCGATTATCCTTTATTTGAATTCCTTCTTGAATTGCTCAATAGCTTTAAGAAGCTTCTCTTCAATCTCTCCCGACATAACCTTTTCCGTCTTGATTGATTCGGGAATTTCGGGATATGCAGTCTTTATAAACTCAAACAATTCATCTTCGAATCTTGTAATATTCGATACTTCAACATCAAGAAGAAGCTTCTTTGTCGCAGCATAAATTATGATAACCTGGAACTCAACAGGCATCGGCTTGTACTGAGGCTGCTTAAGGATTTCCTTAATTCTTTCACCCTGTGCAAGCTTTTCCTTCGTATCCGCATCAAGTTCGGAACCGAACTGAGCGAATGCCGCAAGTTCTCTGTACTGTGCAAGTTCCACACGGATGGGAGCAGCAATCTTCTTCATAGCTTTTATCTGTGCGGCACCACCTACACGGGATACCGACAAACCAGCATTAACAGCGGGTCTGAAACCTGCGTTAAACATCTCTGTTTCAAGATAAATCTGACCGTCCGTAATAGAAATTACGTTTGTGGGAATGTATGCCGAAACGTCTCCCGCCTGAGTCTCGATGATGGGAAGTGCGGTAAGTGAACCGCCTCCGAATTCATCCGACATTCTTGCCGCACGTTCAAGAAGTCTTGAGTGCAGATAGAATACGTCGCCGGGATACGCCTCACGTCCTGGCGGTCTTCTCAAAAGCAAAGAGAGTGTACGGTATGCCGTAGCATGTTTACTTAAGTCATCGTAAATTACAAGTACATCCTCACCGTTCTCCATCCACTCTTCACCGATAGCACAACCCGCATAAGGGGCAATGTACTGCAACGGAGCCAGCTCACTGGCTGTGGATGCTACCACTGTCGTATAGCTCATAGCACCGAACTCTTCAAGTGTCTTAACGATATTTGCAACCGTTGAAGCCTTCTGTCCGATAGCTACATAAATACATTTTACATTCTGTCCTTTTTGATTAATTATCGTATCGATAGCGATTGCCGTCTTTCCTGTCTGACGGTCACCGATAATTAGCTCTCTCTGTCCTCTTCCGATGGGAACCATCGAGTCGATAGCTTTAATACCGGTCTGTAAAGGTGTATCTACCGATTTTCTTGTGATAACACCTGATGCAACACGCTCAATCTGACGATATTTTGTCGTATTAATGGGTCCCTTGCCGTCAATAGGCTGACCGAGCGCATTTACAA
>JAKSSB010000183.1 GCA_024403285.1 Lachnospiraceae bacterium
TCCATCGGACCGTTAACCGTTCTCGGAGTGGTTGCTTTTTCGACGGCAATCGGTTTGTTCTTTGGAATTTATCCGGCAAAGAAAGCTGCCAAATTAAGTCCTATTGAGGCATTGAGACAGGAGTAGCAATGAAGAATTTTCCCGAGTATTGTAAAATGGCATTTTTCAATCTGAGAGCCAATAAAATGCGCTCTTTTCTTACCATGCTCGGAATTATTATCGGAATTTCTTCCGTTGTGATGATTTTTTCATGCGGCGACGGTATCAAAAACGGTCTCTTCCGTGAACTGGAGGGTATTGCGGGCAATTACTGCACCGTTACGTCTTTTACCGGGCTTACTTATACGAAGGATGAGATTGAGGATGTCATAGAAAGGGTTCCGCACGCTACGGACTACATGTTTAGCGACATGTGGGTTGCCACGGGAGAGAATACAAAGGGAGAATTTAAGTTTATTATTCAGATGTGCGGTGAGAGATACCTTGAAACTCAATCCCAGACGGAAATTAAAAAAGGCCGTTTTTTCACAAAGGAAGAATATGACAATTTTGAAAACGGTGTTGTCGTCGACGAGAGATTTGCTAAAAACGTTTACGGATACACGGATATTGTAGGCAAAGAAATAACCGTCGATCTTGCGAAGAGCGGCTCCATGAAATGCAGAATCATCGGTGTTGTCGGTGACAAACAGGCTTCAAGCAGTTTGTTTGTATATTCCGATAAAGTATCGGGTATGATTTACGCGCCTTATACCACCGTCTGCAACGAAATGGGATGGTCTTACAATGAATCTCCCGAAGTGATTGTTTTTGCGGACAGCATGGATAACGTTGAAAACGTCAGTGCCGCAATCGGAAGAATTTTAAGAGCAAATCATCAGGATACGACGGGTGATGCGGTTTATGTTTACGAACTTAATTCATACATGAAAATATTTAACAGCATTCTTACGGCGGTTACGCTTTTTATCTGCTTTGTTGCGGGCATTTCACTTCTTGTCGGCGGTATCGGCGTGATGAATATCATGCTTGTTTCCGTTACGGAACGAACGAAGGAAATAGGCATAAGAAAATCTTTGGGTGCCAGAACGTCTTCAATTCTCTGGCAGTTTCTTATCGAGTCGGGAACACTTTCACTTCTGGGAGGTGTTATCGGCATGATTTTCGGATACCTCGGAGGCATGCTTTTATGCTTTATAGCGGGATCTCTTATTAAATCCAGCATTCTGCCGAGCTTTAATCCGTTTCTGGTTCTCGGAGTAAGCGTTTTCTCAGCGGGAATCGGCATCATTTTCGGTATTTATCCTGCCGGAAGAGCCGCACGTCTTACCCCTATCGAGGCACTTCGCCATCGTTAATCATCACACAATCTTTTCTTTTCAAAAACTGCAAAATGTGGTATCATTACTCTGTATTGTTATGCACAGACGGAGGAATGAAAATGGAAGTTGAATTTAATGTTAAGATTCAGACAATGGATCTTTATGACTTTAAACTTCAGCACACGTACAGACAGGCGGTTAACATTATTGTGACGGGACTCGGTCTGTTTCTTGTGTACGGTTTCATTTCGACGCATAAGTGGCTTTACCTTGTGGCAGCCGTTATTGTAGTCTTTTACAATCCGGTTGTTCTTCTGATGAAATCATTTCTTCAGGCGAAATCCGTGGAGACGTTTAAGAACGGACTTACCTATGTTCTTAAGGAAGAAGGAATAACGGTAAGATACGGTGAGGAAGAGAACTTAATCGGCTGGGACAGCATTGTGCGGGCGTGCAATACACAGCGAAGCATATTTCTTTACACATCGAAATCTTCGGCGTTTATTCTGCCGCGTAAGGAAATGGGCGAGCGAACACAGGATGCGCTTGAGATGATTTTTACCCATGTGGATCCTTCAGTCATGAAGATTAAATACTGATAAGATCGAAGGTACGCATTTATGATTTACGAAACCGGCAGCAGGGAAGAAACATATAATTTGGGATTGATAATCGGTTCAAAAGCCGTCGGAGGCAGTGTATATGCCCTCGAAGGCGATCTTGGCGTGGGAAAGACCGTTTTTACACAGGGTGTCGCCAAGGGACTCGGAATCGATGAACCGGTCAACAGCCCGACATTTACAATACTTCAGGTTTACGATGAAGGAAGACTCCCCTTCTATCATTTTGATGTTTACAGAATCGGGGACGTTGAGGAAATGGACGAGATAGGATACGAGGATTATTTCTTCGGAGACGGT
>JAKSSB010000184.1 GCA_024403285.1 Lachnospiraceae bacterium
CATAACAGTATCTGCATCGATGCTGTCAATCATTTTTTCAATCATACCGTCGGTGCATTTTTTGCACCAGTGATTGATATCTTTCAGGGTAGAATCATCGAACGGTGCAGAATATATCTGTGCATCATACCAGTCGGCGTTTGTTTGCAGAAATTCCTCGTTGACATGAAGCCTGTTTTCTTCGTCACGGAACCAGATCGAGTCCGCAAGATTCAGCTTGCAGTCGTCCGCACGGTAAAGAGAAGACGTATAAGCATAGAGCGATTTATTGAGCGTCTCGACATCCATTCCGAACGCCGTTTCCATCTGTGCCTTTGTTTCTCCGTCGGCACCGTTTGCGATCATTGCAAGGCAAATTACGGCGGACAGCGGAGAAATCAGGTCGTTTTCGCCATCTTTTGTAACAAGACCCTTAAACAGTGACATCGAGAAATCCGCCATTGCCGTCTTGAAAGCTTCGGTGATCTCGCCTGTTTCGGTTGCCGTACGTTCATATCCTTTTGAAAGCTCGGCAGCACTTACACGAAGACCGCAGGAAGCGGAAGACAAAAGCAATACTCCTGCAAGTATAATGCAAAGAATCGAGGTAGTTAGTCTTTTCATTTATTCAGAATCCTTTCTTCATTTAACGAAACGAATAATCTTTTTGGCGTTTTCCGAATCGAGTTGGTATGCGAATTGATCCGGATTTATGATGTGGTCATAATCCCCGGCAGTGCGAGCAGTACAGAACAGATACTCGCTTCCGATCTTCAAAGAACGTATTTTTTCTGTTACCGGGATACCGTGATATTTATCGAGAAGTCCGGATGATTCCAAAAGATCATACTGTTCTTTTTCGTTATATCCTGCCATCCCACCGGTAATACAGATTACTTTTTCCGAAACAGTTTCACCTTTGTAACTGTCGGTAACCGCAACAGTGTAAAGAGTGTACAACATTCTGTTTGTGCTTGTGCTATTTGGTGAACGGTCTGCTTTTCCCGTTGCCTGGTCAACAATCTCGAATGATATGCCTGTGATTTTTCCCGAATAGATTTCAGTTGAGGCATCATCGATTTCACCAACCGTGGAATACCACGGCCAATCCGCAGAGGAATGCATAGATATAATTGGGTATTCGCTATACTTTTCCGGCAGCGAATCAACGGTTACTCCTTCATCTTTCGTGATTTTAAAATTATTGATGATTGAAGGAACCGCAACGACCGCGCAGACTACTAATACAAAACAAGCGGCTATGCTTGCATATTTCAGCCATAAGCGCTGCTTTTTTTGCTTAAAATACTCCTTAACGTTATCTTTATCGGCGGCGGAAACCAAATCGTCTCCAATCAGACCAACCGCGCTCCAGATATCCTTGCTCATACATTAAAGCCCTCCTTCTCAAGGTAAACCTTTAGTTTTTTGCGAATTCGCATAAGTCGCATGGAAACAGCGGATTCGGCAAGCCCGGATAACTCCGAAAGAGCAGATATGGAATCCCCATAGAAATATCTTCTAATGAACAATAACTGTATACTCCTGTCCTGTATTCGCAAAAATCTGTCGATTGCAGCTCCGAGCTCCGACTCGTTTGAATCAATAGACCTTGTGTCCGGAATAATTTCGCTCAATTCATCATCGAGAGATATAATGTTTGCCGATCTTTTTTGAGCAGTGTTCTTATGAAAAAGATTATACGAAATATTACGCACGATTCGACAAAGAAAAGCAAAGTAATTGTCAGGACGCGTCGGCGGAATTTGATTCCAGACTGCAACGTATGTATCATTTACGCACTCTTCCGCATCAAGTCTGCTGTCGGTTATATTTTGAGAAATATTCATCAATTTACTTCCGTATTTCCGGTCAGTTTCCTTAATAGCGTTTTCGTTCCGATCAAAGAACATATCCAGTATTAATGAATCCTCCATAAATCCTCCTTTCTCGAATCACCCGTATGTATTAAAGGCCTTCACTATATAAGTAAAGATTTCGTAGGCTTGCATAACAATTTTTTTGTAAAAATTTCATTTTTCTTCTGCCATTCCGCTTTTTACCCACTCATCAATTTCTGAAAGTTTGAACTTCCAATTCTTCCCGATTTTGTGAGCCGGCATCTGCTTCGTCGCAATCCAGCGAAGAACCGTATCGCGGCTTACACCCAAATGCTTTTGATTTTACCATAAGCGGACTGTC
>JAKSSB010000185.1 GCA_024403285.1 Lachnospiraceae bacterium
TCATGTGCCATAGTTCCCACAGGAGTAATTCCGTACTTTTTCGCAAGATACACATTCGATGTTCCGACAAATACCGAATTTGCGGGTTTACACTCCTTCAATGTCTTTACCGCCAAATCCTGTGCCTCTGCCGAAAGACGTCTTCTCATACCAAACTCCTAGTAGGGTTCCAATTCGTATGCTCCGCTTTCGAGTTTCTTTACCTTTGCCGTAAGTCTTTCTCTGAAACTATCCATCAAATCTTCATAGTCATATGCCATTCTGAAATAAACTTCATTGACAATCGCAAGTGTCGGAATCTCATACATCGAAGTATTGAGCCACGTACCCTTTGTCTCTATGGCAAGTCCGCATTCCGCGTTGTCCGAAATTTCAAAATCCTCATATCTTGGTTTCCAAAGTCTTAAGAAATCAACGTATGAGCCTTTTATCCATTTAATATTGTGAAGATATTCAAGTTCATCTTCCTTAAATCTCAATTCACAGTAAAGTTTAATCTGATTCTTGATTTCATTTACCATTTCGGGTGTAAAATGAACGTCCGTATTTCTGCACTTAAAATCCCATGTTGTTTTGTAATCGCTGAACTGATGATAAATTGCCTGTCCCATCGAAAACTTGTAAGCATCCGTTTCAAGAAGGCTTGTAATAACTCTTTCCATAATTCTCCTCTTTTCTTTATCTCTCGCTGTTTTTACGTGTGAATTTCACTAATTATATCACTTTTGTGTGTCATATGCTTCAAATTACAACAAATATTACTTTTTCTACGTTTATGTTGTAATTTCTATCTTGGAAGAATCGGCGCATACCTGATTCTTATGCGGGGAAGTTTCGTTAACATATATCTGTAATTCAACTTCCAGTCATCACCGGATTCCGGCACGTTTTCTCCCGTTGCAGGCGGTGCAAATATCAAAAGTTTAAGGTTGGCATCCGCTCCGATTTTCTTATCGAAAAATGCAGTCATCAAATCTATGCACTTAACTCCCGGAGCCTTATAAAACCACTTTCCGTTAATCGAAAGCAAAAGATTTGCTTTTTCAAGTTCATCCTCAAAATATGCTTCGCAAAATACGGGGTCTTTTTCAAAATGAAGTTTCATTCCGACTCCGTCCGCATCCTCGCTTCCGCCCCATCTTAATGTTGCGGGAAGTGACGTTTCCGACAATTCCTCAACCGAAGGCATAAAATAATCGTCATTGATTACTTTTTTAAAAGCATCCATAAGCGGAAGTTTTATTCCTACCTCTTTGTTGTTCGGATCCTCAAGCTCCAAACCGAGTCGTCCTCTGTCTCTGAACTGATAAAGGGTAAACGCATCAAGCCATTTTTCTTCGTCTTCCTTAAGCATATTGCAGAACGAAAGAAGCATATCCGCCTGATCGTAAGGTCCCGTAACATCTCCGTCGGCATTAACCTCGGAAAGAACCATCGGCCGCTTTTCTCCGGCTATCTCACAAAATCTCTTGTAGCTTCTTTTACCGAGTGCGTAAATGTCTTCAACCTTTGTACGACTGTAATTTTTCGTATCGCTGTCGGCAACATCGTAAGGCCAGCCCCAGTGAAGCGCCATATATCTGTCAACCGAAAAAATGTCGGCATTTTTTATGGCACGCGTAAAAATGTCTTCCTTATCCATTTTTTCTTCGTCCAGACTCTTATATCCGTCGATACAAAGAACCACTTTGACATTCTCAGCCTCTTTGTGAATAATCTCGCATGCATGCGCAAAAAACTCCGCAACCTCCTCATATGAAGCTCTCTTGTTAAAAGAGAACCAGTTACCGGTTGCCTCGTGATTGATTCTTAAGATTACCCTACCGAAAGTCGACAGGTCCTTGGCTATCATGGATATATGTTCATCCGAAAGAAAAGGGTCCATTGTAATCGTAAGACATACGTCCTGACCGTGTCTTCTTACGTCTCTCATCCAATTAAAAGGTTCTTTGTCAAGTTGACCGACACTTCCGCCTTTATATGTCTCATAATCATCGTACGGATAATCCCACTGAAACGTAATATCCGTTCCGTCAAAAGCATCATGCGCCCTTTTCGGAAATCCCTTGTCCATCGGGTAATAGCTTGTCATTAACGAAATCGCGCGCATCGGTCTGCC
>JAKSSB010000186.1 GCA_024403285.1 Lachnospiraceae bacterium
AACACGACCGAGAATTACTCCGCCCTCGGCAACGCAATATCTTCCGGGTTCACTCTTAAAGAGCGGAAGGTTATCCTTATGTTTCTCTGCATATTCATCAAGAAGTTTTGTAAAACGCTCCGTAAAAGAAGCCATATCGAATCTCTTCTCATCATCAAATTTATGATAGGGAATTCCGTATCCGCCACCAAAATCAATATATTCGAGATTATCAAACTTCTCAGCTATTCGAAGGAAGTTCTCCACTGCCTGAAGGAATGGTTCGGGATCCAGATATCCGGAACCTACATGCTGATTAATCTCGGCAATCTTTAAGTTATATTTCTTGGCAATATCAAAAATCTTGTCAACATCCTCTTCGGCAACACCGAATTTCGTCTTCTTTCCGGCTGTAACAACTTTTTCATGATGACCTGCACCCACACCGGGGTTGATTCTGACGCTGCATTTTCCGCCGGGATTGATTGTTCCGAACAATTCAAGCTGGTCAAGGCTGTCCAGACTGACCATAATATTGTTCTTTACCGCAAACTCGATTTCTGATTTATCGACATTGTTTGGAACAAAGAAAATTCTGTCCGAAGGGAATCCCGCCTTCATAAGAAGTCTCATCTCGCCCTCGCTCATTGCATCGGCATTTAAGCCTTCTTCAAGTGCAATCTTAAGTATTGTAAGATTGCTGTTTGCTTTCATTGAGTAATTGGCGCGATACGGATATTTCGTAATTACCCGCGCAACATCACGCATATGCTCTCTTATATTTTCTTCATTGTACACATAAAGCGGTGTTCCGTATTTTTGTGCTATGGTTTCAGGGTTTAACCCGTTAAAAAAATTACTTTCTTCAATATATGAATTCATTTCGTTAACCTTTCTTCCTGTCTCTGTTACTCTTTTTTATTACTTAATGTACTCGATTGCATCAAAATTTTCATCCTTATGTGCAACGATAAGCGTTCCTACATTTCTTCCATCCATAATCCTGTGAATGATTCTTATGTCGCTTGAATTGGCGATTATCAAATCCGCACCCGAACATGTGGCAATTTTGGCGGCGCTCATCTTCGTATTCATTCCGCCTGTTCCCACATTTGAACCGGTTGAGCCTTTTCCCATGCTCATAAACTTATCGTCAAGTTGTTCGACGCATTCGATAAACTTTGCGTCGGGATTTACTCTCGGGTCGTCGGTATACAATCCGTCCACATCCGATAAAAGGATAAGAAGGTCTGCATCTATAAGATTGGCCACTATGGCGCTTAATCTGTCATTATCTCCGATAAGCGTATCATCCTCGTCAAGAAGGATTTCGTATGTTGAAATTGTATCGTTTTCATTTACGATGGGAATTACTCCAAGATTCAAAAGCTCGGAAAAAGTGTTATGAGCGTTAGTTCTGTTGACCTCATCCGTAAGAATGTTCTTAGTCATAAGTATCTGTGCCGAAATCTGGTTATATTCCGCAAAAAGCTTCTGATATATCATCATAAGTCTTGCCTGTCCGATTGCCGCACATGCCTGCTTAAATCCCATATTGTTCGAATCCGAATTAACAGCATGCTTTCCTATTGCCTTCTTGCCTGCCGCAATTGCTCCCGAACTTACAAGAACAACATCCTTTCCCATATTTCTGATATTTACAAGTTCTCTTACAAGAACATCAAGCTTTGTATAATCAAGATCTCCCGTTTCCGGATGCTGAAGAGACGATGAACCTATCTTTATTACTATTCTCTTTTTGTCTTTGATTCTTGAACGAACCTCTTCATTAATACTCATTTGAACATTTTCCTTTCATTTCGCCTATGGATTCATATTATCACGCAAGATTGAAATTTTGTAAATACATTCGCCCTTTTATCCGAACAGTTGTCTTTTTCTCTCAATCATTTCATCAATACTTCCAAGATAAAGGTCAACATCCTTGACATTGTCGCATCTCTCGATTCTGCCATCGGCAAATACCCGCTTAGACACGGAACCCGCACCGATAGCGACGATGGACTGCACTTCCTCCATAATAAGAATGTTGTAAAGTCCGAACTTGCCTTCAGAAGCAAAGCCCGTGTTCTCCATGTTTCCTGCCATCTGTTTCTGACGGT
>JAKSSB010000187.1 GCA_024403285.1 Lachnospiraceae bacterium
TGCCGACGGATTCGCGGCGATCTCCCGCGCTTTGGTAGTCACTGGCCGTCGCCCAAACGGTCGGCGCTCATGCCCTTCTCAACAAGAAATACTTCCTTCTCTTCGGTTCCGGGCACTTTGAAGCCTCTCTCGAGAAGAATCGTGATAATTCTTTCAAAACCGATTGAGAATCCGCATGCGGGTGTATCGTTACCGGTAAACTTACCGATCATCTTGTCATAACGTCCGCCTCCGGCAACCGAGCAGTTGAGTTCTGCCATCTCAATTTCGAAAATGGTTCCCGTATAATAGCTCATTCCTCTTACCAGAGTGGGGTCGAATACGATTTCGCAATCGGCACCTTTGGAAGCGTTTACGGTATCGATAATTTCGAGAAGATTGTCTGCTGCACCGTCTTCGATGAATTCACCGAGTACTTCTTTGACATATTCGAGTTTGTTCTCCTGTGCGGAAAGACCTTCGAACAATTCTCTGTATTTCGCGATGCATTTCTCATCGAAATTGTAGTCGGCAAGTTCTTCGCAAACTCCGTCGAGTCCGATTTTGTCCATCTTGTCGAGGAGAATGAATACCTGGTCGAAATCTGCTTCGTCAAAACCTGCATATGAAGCCATGGCCTTCAGAATCTTTCTGTCGTTGATGTGAACTTTAAAGCCGTTAAATCCGACATTCCCGAGAAGTGTCGTAGTTGCAAGTACGAGTTCGATTTCTGCGAGATTGCTTGCCTCTCCGAGGATATCGATATCACACTGCATAAACTGACGGAATCTTCCCTTCTGAGGTCTGTCGGCTCTCCATACATTACCCATCTGAAGTGCTTTAAAAGGCTGCGGAAGCACCGACTGATTATTCGAATAGTATCTTGCAAGAGGAACGGTTAAATCGTATCTTAAACCGCTGTCAACAAGGTCATTCTCGTTGTTCGCACTCTCAAGATTAAGTTTCTCACCTCTCTTAAGAATTTTGAAAATAAGCTTCTCGTTGTCGCCGCCCTGCTTGCTGCAAAGATTCTCTATATGCTCTACACAGGGAGTGTCGATATGTGAGAATCCAAAACGTCCGTATGTTTTCTTGATTTCATCGATTACATAATCCCGGATGATTTCCTCTTCCGGCAAAATGTCTTTCATTCCCGTGGTAGGTTTCTTAATAAGTTCCATTTTCTGTTCCTTTCTGTTGCCGCAAGGGCCTATAAATTCATTCTGTACGCCGTTTACGACGCACAATTCCTGTTTATTTTACACATTAATTTCGAATATTACAACTGTTTTGGCAATAATCGGGCGCCTTTAACGCTTTTACGTTTATTTCCCCCGGTAAAAGACATTCTATACGCGTCCAAAATACTTCATCAGCCGGCACCGAATAAAACTTTTTTACGGTCTATCATTTCGTCAATCTTCTCCATGTAAAGTTTGAGATCTTTGACATTATCGCATCGTTCTATTCTTCCGTCGCGGAAAACACGTTTCGTCACCGTTCCTGCTCCGAGTGCCACGATTGACTGTACTTCCTCCAGCCGTTTTGAGACTCAAAGTACCAAAACACCTGGAAACGCTCAGACGC
>JAKSSB010000019.1 GCA_024403285.1 Lachnospiraceae bacterium
CAGCGTTTTGATTTTATCAAGAAAAGCTTCGCGTCTGTTATCCTTTGTGTGATAAATTACGTTTAAAAAATACATAAGAAATCTCCTTTGCTTTTTGATGCTTCTATTGTATCACATCCGATATTGACATTCAATGATTTAATAATGTATAATCAGAAGGTATGAAACGGAGGAGTACATATGGATCTGAAAAAAATCGGTGTTGTAATAGCCGATGACTGGGAATTTAAGCCTTTTAAAGAAAGAGCCGCGCAGTTCGGCGCAGAGAACGGCGATATAAACGGATTTGAAACGGTTACGAATCGCGTGGTGGATAAAAACAACATCCTGGAAACAATAGAACAGTATGCAGAAGATATTAAGACTTATGAGATTCCCTCCGACGGCCTTGTTCTTACATATGACGATATCGAGTACGGTCTTTCACTCGGAAGAACCGCGAAATTCCCGAGAAATGCGATTGCTTTCAAGTGGGCTGACGAGGTAAAAGAAACAACGCTTAAAGAAATTGAATGGTCGCCGAGCCGAACAGGACTTATTAATCCGGTTGCAATTTTCGAACCGGTTGAACTGGAAGGCACGACGGTAAGCCGTGCAAGCGTTCATAACGTAAGTATTATGAGATCGCTCAAACTCGGAATCGGAGACAGAATTACGGTTTATAAAGCCAACATGATTATTCCTCAGATTGCAGACAATCTGACCGGCAGCAACAACGTCGAAATTCCGTCTGTATGTCCGGCCTGCAAGGGCGAGACTACTCTCGAGGAAGTTGGCGAGGTTGAATCGCTTTACTGCAAGAACCCGGAATGCCCTGTCAAGAAAATCAAGTCGCTGACGCTGTTTTGCAGCAGAGATGCATTGAATATCGACGGATTAAGCGAAATGACAATCGAGAAATTTGCAGAGCACGGAATAGTTTCAGAATATGCCGACTTTTTCCGACTTTCGAATCACAGAGACGAGATAGTTAATATGGAAGGCTTCGGTGAGAAGTCTTATGACAACATGGTTGCGAATGCTGACAAAGCCGGAGAGACCACACTTGCCAAACTTCTCTACGGTCTCGGAATTGCCAATATCGGTGTGGCAACAGCCAAACTGATCAGCCGGAAGTTTAACGAATCTTTGGAAGCATGCAGAAATGCCACTCGCGAAGATATCAGCGAAATTGAAGGCCTCGGCGGAGTCATTGCGAACTCATTTTGCGAATATTTCCGCAATCCGGTGAGAATGGCTGAGCTGGAGAATCTTTTACCGTATATAAAGATTGCGGAACCGGAGATAAGAGAAGACGCGGACAAACTCAAAGGACTTACCTTTGTAATTACGGGAAGTCTTAATCATTTCAAGGACAGAAGCGCATTAAAAGAAATAATCGAAGCAATGGGCGGTAAGGTATCGGGCAGCGTTTCGAGCAAGACTCATGCGCTTATCAATAACGATGTGACTTCGCAGAGTTCGAAGAACAAAACAGCGAGGGAACTTGGAATCGACATTATATCGGAAGAGGATTTCCTTGAAAGGTACGGAATCGAAGCGCAGATGTGATGATTTTTGCGGTCGAAAAAGTACATGACGGCGAATGCGGATATGTCATGATTACTTTGACGAATCCGGAAATTGTGTTATAATCACACTTGCGCGAACAATTTGTCCGAACGGAGGAAAAATATGCCAATCAGGATACAGAGTGAGCTTCCGGCTAAGGAGAAGCTTGAAAACGAAAATATATTTGTAATGGATGACGAGAGGGCGATTCATCAGGATATCAGACCTTTGAAGGTTGCGATTCTCAATGTAATGCCGCTCAAGGAAGAGACTGAACTTCAGCTGCTCAGAGTTCTTTCAAATACGCCCCTTCAGGTGGATGTTACTTTCCTTAATGTGCGCAGCCATGTTTCACAGAATACGTCGGCAAGTCATCTGAACAAATTCTATACATTTTATGATGAGATTAAGAATGAGAAATTTGACGGTTTGATTATTACGGGAGCGCCGGTTGAACAACTTCCTTTCGAAGAAGTCGATTACTGGGAGGAATTGTGCAGCATCATGGAGTGGAGCAAGACGAACGTAACTTCCACGCTTCATATCTGCTGGGGTGCACAGGCCGGTCTTTATTATCATTTCGGTCTCGAGAAGAGAGAACTTCCGAAGAAGATAGTCGGAATTTATCCTCATAAGGTAATGAACAGGAAAGAGCCTTTAGTCAGGGGCTTCGACGATATCTTTTATGCGCCTCATTCAAGATATACGGAGGTGCCGGCCGAAGCGGTTCATGCGTGTGAAGATTTGAAGATTCTTGCTGAATCGGATCAGGCAGGCGTGTTTATCTGCATTTCGGAAGGTGGAAGACAGGTATTCGTAACAGGTCACCCCGAGTACGACAGATACACCTTAAATAACGAGTATGTGAGAGATCAGGGCAAAGGACTTAATCCGGATCTGCCGTACAATTATTATCCGGACGACAACCCGGAGAATCGACCTCTTTTACAGTGGAGAAGTCACAGTATCAATTTATACAGCAACTGGTTGAATTATTACGTATATCAGGCTACACCGTATGATGTGGATTCAATCGGTAGTAAAAACTAAAGAAAAGCTTGTATATGCGGCTTCGCGAATTTCACGCGGAGCCGTATTTTTTACATATATGAAAATCTTCAATATTTGGTAAAATAAGTTAAATCGTGAAGAATCCGGTTGAACGGAGCCGGTTGCGACGTTGCCCCTATTTCACATATACAACGTCGTAACTGTCATAAAATCCGTTAAGGGAATCGATGTTTACAAGTAAAACCTGTCCGCCTCTTTCCATGGACATTGAATAAACACTCGAATCAACGTGCAACTCCGTGTAGCCGGAATCGGGCGTAAGAACATTCATGTTGTAATATGAGCGGTATCTGCTTCTGTAAGTTTCATACTCTTTGACTTCTGTCGAAAAAACCGAATATTCGCCGTTAAGTATTTTTTTGCGTTTTGAATTAAGATTTTTTATGAAAAAGAAATAGGTAAAAAATCCTATTATTATAACCAAACCGTACGCCTGTATTTCTGAGATGAGTTTTTTCTTCTCAGCCTGCAAGCCCTGCTCGATTTTCTCATCCGTTTCTTTTTCAAATTCTTCTTTTCTTACGGCAAGGTTTTTGTCAACTTCTTCGTCATCGATTTTTTCATCGTATTCGTCAAGTGCTTCCTTAACCGCATCGGAATAATCAGGAGGGACAACAATATCATCAGAATAATCAGAAATTCCGTAAAATGAGATCATGGGAATCGGAAGTTCCGGCTTTCCGTACATATCCTGAATCAGAATTCCCCGTTCGCTTGATTCATTAAAGGTCGGTCTTTCTCCCTTCTTAAATCCCGCAGCTTTTTCAAAAGGATCGCCGCTTTCCATGAAAGTAAGGAATATCAGTAACAGTATTACCAGCAAGATTAAGGATATAATCGCGCAGCCGGCAAAAACTTTATTTCCGTAAAAACGTTTTGTTTCCGCTACAATCTGCTTATTTTCTTCCGATGTTGCAACACGCCAGGTTTTTCCTTCTTCCATACAAGTCTCCTCATTCCCATAACAAAGAACTCATTACAGTTGTTTAAACAGTTTTGCCGGATAATTCACCGTGCCCGGCGGACCGTTCTGTTAACATAGATATAGCATATATGTTCATTCGGTACAATATACCTTTATCTGTTTTTTATCGTGACTTTATGCTATGATAATGACCGAAAGATGATTTGTTTCAGAGGAAATGAGATATGTTAACATCACTTGCACTTATTTTTCTTGTCGGCCTTTCGATGGCCTCTATCTGTAAAAGATTTAAAGTCCCCCGCATTATCGGTATGCTTGCTACCGGTATTGTTCTGGGACCTTTTGTGTTGAATCTGTTTGACGAGTCAATTCTCGGAATATCTTCCGAACTTCGTCAGATGGCTCTTGTGATTATTCTGATTAAAGCTGGTCTTGCGCTCGATATTTCCGATCTTCGAAAAGTCGGACGCCCCGCAATTTTAATGTCATTTCTGCCGGCACTCGCGGAAATCGGCGGATTTGTGCTTTTCGCACCGAAACTTATGGGAATTACGGTTCTGGAGGCAGCAATTGTCGGAGCGGTTCTCGGCGCAGTTTCGCCCGCAGTTGTCGTTCCGAAAATGGTTCAGCTTATGGATGATAAACTCGGTACGGATAAAAAAATTCCGCAGCTTATCCTTGCGGGAGCATCACTTGACGATGTTTTCGTCATAGTTCTTTTCTCGGTTTTTGTCGAAATGGAGCAGGGCGGCGAAGTGGCAGTCATGGATTTCGTCGGAATCCCGGTTTCAATTGTTCTCGGCATTCTTCTCGGTGCAGTTGCAGGCCTTTTGGTCGCTCTTTTCCTCGAATTCGAATACAAACACGGTCATAAAATCCGCAACAGCATCAAGGTGCTGATTCTGCTCGGAATTGCATTTCTTTTACTTGAGTGTGAAACACTTCTTACCGGTATTGTGCCGGTATCGGGACTTCTCGCCGTCATGAGTATGGCGGTGGCTTATCAGATGAAGAGCAGTAAAGACGTGGTAAAAAGAATATCGGAGAAATACGGAAAAGTCTGGATTGCCGCAGAAGCGATTCTTTTCGTGCTTGTCGGTGCGGCCGTTGACATTCGATATACGCTCGAAGCGGGCGGAATGGCAATTCTTCTTATTTTCATTGCACTTATTTTCCGTTCGGTGGGCGTACTTATCTGCTTAATCGGTACGAATCTAAATTTCAAAGAAAGAATATTCTGCGTAATAGCTTACATTCCGAAAGCAACCGTGCAGGCGGCAATCGGTTCGGTTCCGCTTTCGCTCGGACTTCCCTGCGGAAAACTTGTCCTTTCCGTCGCAGTGCTTTCCATCATTATTACGGCACCGCTCGGAGCCTTCGGAATGGATCTTACTGATAGTAAATTACTGAAACAGGGGTAGTACCTCAGGGAGTTTGTCAATTCTCGGGATATTTGCGAAAAGCATTGACTTGATATCTTCATCCGCTTCTGTCTGATCCGGAACGAAGATGACATTGAGACCGGCCAAGTGAGCACTTTTAACTCCGTTCGGAGCATCTTCCACGGCGTAGCAGTCGGAAGGGGATGCACCAAGCTTTTCACATGCATAGATGTAAATGTCCGGCGCAGGCTTTCCCTTTTCAACCATTGTCGCACAGATTATCTGGCTGAAGTATTCGTTTATCCCCGTCATTTCCAGGTATTTGGTTGTTCTTTCCAAATCGGTTGCGGTCGCGATTGAAAGGTCAACGCCGGCTTCCTTAAGGACGGGAAGTACTTCTTTTACCCCGGGGCGAAGCTCTAGCCCGAAGGTGTTGATGTGGTTCTCGACATATTCCTTTCTGCGGGCGCGAACGAGATTGTAATCGAAATCTTCGCCGTACCAGGCCTTGAACTGCGCCGGAGAGAACGGACGGCCGAGCGAACGAAGCAAAAGTGCGCGTTCGTCGCTTAACTCGTATCCGTAGTCGCGAAGGGCCATCGGCCAGTATTTGCGGTACAGTTTCTCTGTGTCTATGAGTGTTCCGTCAAGGTCAAAAATCAGGTGTAAGTTTGTCATCTTGATTCTCCGTAATAATTAATAATTCCAACGTGAATAAGTATATCAGATAACGGGAAAATTTCAAACATGCGCGGATAAACTGTCAAAGCGGTTTAAAATACAGGAGTATAAATCATGAAAATTACAACAAGTACGGAAGCACCCGAGAAAGTCATAAATAAGGAGCTTACATATGATTCTTTTACCAACGGTAAAGTCTTCCCGGGTAAAATAACCGGCAAGCTTCCGCCGATGGGCTGGAACAGCTGGAACGCTTTCGGAAGCGGAAATACCGAGGCCCTTACGAAAATCATGGCCGACAGGATGATTGAACTCGGACTGGACAAACTGGGATACGAGTATGTCGTTTTGGATGACGGCTGCTACAACGCAACGAGAGTAAATGACCGGCTTGCTCCGGACAAAGATAAATTTCCGAGCGGGTTTAAAGCACTGGCGGATTATATTCATGCGAAAGGCCTTAAGTTCGGAATGTACAACGATATCGGAACCAGGCTCTGCTCAGGACTGGAAGTCGGAACCTGCGGACATGAATCGGTCGACGCCGCAAACTACAAAGACTGGGACATCGATTACCTGAAAGTCGACAACTGCTATTATCTCTGGGATGACGCGACATTTTCGGATGAAACGAACATCAGATATGTCTGCGCCCCGAAGATTAAATCCGTGACTTTTACGGAAGGCGGACCGGCGGAGACAAAATCTTCCGATGCGAGTGAGCAGGCAGGCTTTACGAAGAAATTCGACGCGGTTAAGAACGGCCGGATAGAAGGCGTAAGAGAGAACCTTACCCCACAGACCAATCAAATTATTTCAAGTAAGGAATATATCTGCGGAATCGGCACAAATGACGGCACCGGCCCGGCGAATTCCCCGCGCGGAAGCCAGAGCGCCGAGCTTCTTTTCGATGTGGAAGTGCCGGCGGACGGAACTTACAGGGTTTATGTCGAATATTCCACCGACATGGTACGCGGAGCGGGCGAGTGGCTTACTGTTTCAGTCGGCGAGAAACGCTTCTTCGACGCACTTCTTCCGAAAACCGGAAGGGATGAATTTGTCATAAGCGAGCCGATTGAAATTGAACTTAAGAAAGGCACAAACACGGTCAGATTCATGAATCACCGCCGTCAGGAGAATGTACTTAATGCCTATGCGGCGATGCTTTCCGCACTCCTTACCGAAATTCCCGACCGTGAAGTCCTTCTTTCGATATGTGAATGGGGTAAAACAAATCCCGGCGACTGGGGCTACAAAGTCGGCAACTGCTGGCGAATCTTAAACGACATCACTTTTGCGGTCGGCTCGGACGGCGACCCCGGAAGCGCAAAATGGGAAGGCGATTACACGGACAGTATTTTAAGCCAGTACAACAAGGCCGTCATCATGGACGAATTCGCAGGCCTTGAACGCGGCTGGAACGATCCCGACATGCTTGTCATCGGAATGAACGGCATGACGGATGTCATGAACAAATCACACATGTCGATGTGGTGCATGTTAAACGCTCCGCTTATGCTCGGTCTCGATCTTCGAAGAATCGAAAAAAATGATGCAATATATAAAGTTATTTCGAATGAAAAAATCATTGAACTCAATCAGGACGCTCTCGGTATTCAGGCCAAAAGAATCGCGACCACGTTTGACGGCTTAAGACCGGATACAACATACATTACCAACAATGAAAGAGTTGATATTCTTGCAAAACCGCTTGCCGACGGATCCGTTGCACTGGGATTTTTCAATCTCTCTTCGGAGGATTTGAACGATTCGTATTTCGCAAATACATCAGATATCCTTGAATATCTTGAAGATAAAATGGTTTCACCGGAAATCTTTGATACTGCCAAATCTTTTACCGTCGAGAATTTATGGACGGGCGAGACGTATCAGGATATATCGGGAGTATTTGAATCCGACAACATTAAAGCAAGAGACTGCATGATTCTTCGCATTACGCCGAATCCCGGCCAATAATTCTTTTACCGACCGAAGAATATTGATTATCAGAAGCGACAGAAAGGAAAACGGAAATGACCGTTAACGAGTTTTTAGATATCATCGAAGTAAAAATGCCCGAAGAAAACGCTGAAACGCACAGGGAGGGATTCGCGAAAATCCGTGCTTTCGGAGAAGATTTTCTCGACCGTAAAACAGCTGCAAAGACGGTAGCGTTCATTCTTACGGAAATTTTTTGCGAAGACTTCGAAATAAATCCTGCTTCGGATTACGACCTTTATGACATTTTTTTCTGTAAAAGCTGCACCGGTCATATTCTCAAAGCCTATACAAAAGGAATTATTCCGGGTGTTTCGAGAGGGCGGTTCGGAATTGACAGGCCTGTTTCGGAGGAGGAAGCGTTAGTTTTTGCCGAGAGAATCTTTTACCCGGATAAAAGAGTTGTTCCGAAGCCGAAGCGTACGGCAGATGCCAGGTTTATTACCGAAGAAGAAATTAAGGAACATATCGAAAAAGGGGAGAACGTTCTTGTGATAGACGTGCGTAAAAGAAGCGTTTCGCGTGAGGAACCGTATCCCGGGCCGATTGTGAATTTTCCGTTTGAGGAGTTGTACATCAATCCGAGAATGATTTCGTTCGGCTTAAAATCGGCCAACGACCTTATTGTGACAAAGTGCGATTTCGGTTACACGGCGGCTGAAACTGCGCATTTCCTGACGAAGATGGGATACGGGAATGTATTTTTTACCAAACCGTAAGGACACAAAAGCGTCACGTTTATTCCGTTTCAAAGGGTTGTTGAAATGCCCGAAATGTAGTAAAATCTTATAAGCATTTGCAGTTTCGGAGATTGTTTCCGGGGTGTCGCTGACGAACGCGGAAACGGGGAATTTAAGCTTCGAACGAATGCCAGTAAACGAAAGAGAACAGATTAAATGAGCAAATTATTATATAAACTTGAGCAGAAGTTCGGCAAATATGCAATTCCGAACCTGCCTTTATTTCTTATCATATGTTACGCCTTCGGATTTCTGATGAATTTAATCAGACCGCAGTGGATTGACGTTGTTACACTTAATCCGTATGCAATTCTGCACGGACAGGTCTGGAGACTTGTAAGCTGGGTTCTGGTTCCGGAGGAGACGAACATTCTTATTGTTCTTCTGGTAATGTATTTTTACTATTCAATCGGACGTACGCTTGAGAAAACGTGGGGAAGCTTCCTCTTTAACGTGTATGTTTTCTCGGGAATGTTTTTTACCGTTGTCGGAGCTTTTCTTCTTTATGCGTTTTTCAGCATTTTCGGTGCGGGCTGGATTGAATTCCAGGAAGGCGCGATGCTTGCCAGTTACGGAGCGGAATGCCCCGCATGGATGGGCGGAAGTTACATATATGCGATTATCGCGCAGTTTTTCGGCACATTCTATATCAATATGTCGATTTTCCTTGCGTTTGCGATTATGTATCCCGACATGAAAGTTTTCCTTTTCGGACTTCTTCCGATTAAGGTTAAATTCCTCGGAATTTTCTATTGCCTGATTCTCGGAATAGAAATTGTAACCGGTTTCTTCCGGGGCGGATTCTATTTCGGAATGATGGAACTTGTTTCAATCGGAATGTCGCTTTTAAACACGGTGATTTTCTTCATTGCGACCAAGAAAGGCAAATACAAATCACCGAAGGAAATCAAGAGACAGCACGAATATAAAGTCAAGATTAAAAAGGCTACTCCGGTCAGCCGTCACAAGTGCGCAATCTGCGGACGTACCGACGAGTCGAATCCGGAGCTTACCTTCAGATACTGCTCGAAATGCACGGGTAGTTACGAGTATTGCGAGGACCATCTGTTTACACACAGACATATTGGGTAGTGAGGATTAACATGGATTCTAAAGAACAGGCACTTTTTACCGAGAAATTGAATGAAATCAGGGAGACTGCGGTTTTGCAGGGCAATTCCGTAACGACCGAACAGATTAAAGAAACCTTCAGCGAGCTGAACTTCAACGACGCGCAGTTTGAACTTGTGGTGAATTACCTGAAGGGATTTCATATCGGTGTTGACGAAGAGGGCGACATCGAGGCTGCTTTTACCACGGAGGACCGAGATTTCCTCGAGATGTACTTAAGTGAAATAGACGAACTCGAACCGGTTTCGGACGGCAGGAAGCAGGCTCTTTTAATCGGCGCCGCCGCAGGAGACAAATCGGTAAAAGACGCGCTTATTAGCGCCTTTCTTCCGCAGGTGGTCGAGCTTTCGAAAATGTATGCCGGACAGGGCGCACTTATCGAAGATTTAATCGGTGAAGGAAACGTTGCACTTGCCGTATGCATGGACATGCTCGAAGGAGCGCAGTCGGCGGAAGCGGCGGAAGATCTGATTATGCATTCGATTATGGAAGCGATGGAGAATCTGATTTACGAAGATAACAGAGAGAAACTTGCCTTTGACGACTGGGCTGAGGAAGCAAACGAAGTCATGGACAAGGCACATGAACTCTATGAGATTTATCAGCGTAAAGTTACGGTTGACGAGCTTTGCCGCGACGGTGGTTTCGAGAAAGATTTTGTTATGGACGTAATCAATGTTACCGGCGGCAAAATCGAATACATTGAACCGGCTCCGGGCAAAACAACGGAATCATAAGGAGATTACAATGGCTGCGGATACTACAGACAGAGCGTTTAAACATATAATGCAGGATGTGAACCGGGTTTATGTCGGCGCGAGAATGACATATGGGGAAATGATTTCCTGGGACGAAGTACCCTTCAAAATATGCGCAATTGTAAGCAAGGAACTTCTTCCTTCGGCGGATGAGGACACTACACTTGCAGGGCATATTGCAACCATGAGCAGGGACGATTTCACTTACAGAGTGCTTAAACAGCTTAAGATCAGAATCAAAGCGGGAACATATACCTACAAAGAAAAAAAGGACGGAACCCGCAAGGAGAAGTATAAGAGCGAGATTTACTCGCTTGAAGATTTCAAAACACTTACCGAAAGCGGTGAGGAATATATGGTGGAAGAAATTATATTTAACAAGCTTGCACTGCTTGGTTTTTCCACCTGATTATATATTGTTTATTTTAGACAAAAAGCATGCTTAAAGATGTACAAAACAACGAAAAAAGCGTGCTTTTATCATTTTGCAGAGCCGATTATGGTATAATTATATTTGGCATGTATAACTTTTTGACCTGATGCGTTAAATACCGATGGGGGATTCGGAAACAAAAGTTTAAAAAGCTCGGAGGGAATCTATGTCCGCACGTTTGGATAAAGACGAGAAGCAGGCTAACGGATACAAGAAGATCAGATACTACCTGCTTACAGAGAACTTATTTATTGTACTGGCATTTCTTTTAATTTCTGTCGGTGCATATTACATTGTCATTTACGGTCCGGCTTACTGGTCGCCGTACTTCTATTTCGTAGCCGGTGCACTGCTTCTTTTAGTCGGAATCGGTCTTGCGGTCAAAATGCTTAAGGCATTTAACAGGAATGATATTCCCGCTTATGCCAATATTCTTGTTTCTGACGATGCCGATCCGGAGACCGGTTTGCTTTACTACGACAATTTCACGAAGAAAGCGGAACTTCAGCTGGAACTTTCGCTTACAAACTGCTACCTCGCGACATTTCAGATTGAAGGCGTTGAGCATTTGAGACACTTCGTCGGTTATCAGAAAGCAACCGATACCATGACGGAAATCGGTAACATTTTCATTGAATTCCAGAACAAAATGGGTAACAGACATGTAATCACGGGTTCCAAATCGGGACACGAGATTGTTATTATGCTGAGCGATTATGAGCAGAAAGATGTTCATGAATATCTCAAAGGTCTCATGGAAGAAGTCAACGAAACACTTCTTCATCTTGCTACAGCGGAGAACTTCGTTGTTTACTGCGGATATTCCGTATATCCCGCTCATGCGGATTTCTTTGATTCGATGGTTAAGAACACAAGCTTCGCGGTTTACGAAGCAAATCTTTTCCATAAAGCCGAGCCGCACTGCTTCTCACCGGATTCACTCAGAAGACAGGAGACCGAGTTCACCAAGGACAGTAAAATTAAACAGCTTCTTGATTCGAACGAGCTTCAGTACAAATTCCAGCCCATCGTTAATGCCAAAACGGGTAAAATATTCGCGTACGAAGCCCTTATGCGTACCAATAAGGAGATGGGCTTAAGTCCGACGGATGTCCTTGAACTGGCAGACAGACAGGACCGTCTTTACGAGGTTGAGCATTATACCTTTTACAATGTAATCAAGATTATGAATGAGCACGGTTCGATGTTTGACGACCGTAAGCTTTTTATCAACAGTATTCCGACTGCAATTCTTAAAGAGAACGAGTTTGACGAACTTCTCGGAAACTACGGAAGCATAATGAGTAAGCTTGTTATCGAGATTACCGAGAACGGAATGCAGTCCGAAGAATCGTGTGAGACGGTTCACAAGTACATGACGAAGAGCGGATGCGAACTTGCGCTTGACGATTACGGAACAGGTTATTCAAATGCATCGACGCTTCTCAACAACAGTCCGCATTACTTGAAGATTGACCATTCAATGATTATGGGTATCGATACGGACTCCAAGAAGCAGCATCTTGTTGCAAATTATATTTCTTTTGCCAACAGCCATAACATGAAGATTCTTGCTGAAGGTGTTGAGACGCCGGAAGAACTTCAGATGGTTATTCAGCTCGGATGTCATTTGATTCAGGGCTTCTATACGGGAAGACCGAATACGGAAATTATCGATCGCATCGATGAAAAGATTGAAGATGAAATTGTTGCAATCAATCTGAAACTTGCCAAACTTGCCGTTGAGAACAAGGTGTACGAGACGACAAACTTCGACAATGTTTCGGTTGTTAACCTTGCACTTGATTTTTATTCCCAGATTCTTGTATCACAGTCGACAACGAGAATTGTCGGTGATACGAACAGGGAAGTAAATATGTCGATTAAGATTAAGGACGATTTGGAAGCGGTCGTTGCAATCCGCGATATCAATATGCGCGGACGAAACATGCCGGCTATCGAACTCGGAGAGAACTGTAAACTTATTCTCTGCGTTGAAGGTGATAACGTTCTTTCTTACGAAGGTATCAAAGTACCTTCGTCTTCAAGACTTATTGTTCAGGGTAACGGTAACCTGACGGTACATGTAGATCACAATAACGGTATCGGTATCGGAAACTCGGAAGAAGAACCGTACGGTAACATTTCATTCGAGAATTCCGGAACTGTACGTGTAGAGATTAACGGAGACACATCGGTATGTATCGGTGGTATGGTTGCGGATGAGAATTCCGAACTTAAGCTCGCCAGCGGTAACTTCGAGATTATCGCAAACGGAAGCCGTTCAATCGGTATCGGAGCGATGGAAGGCAAGGTCAAGATGATTCTCGACAGATGCCATATCGCCATTTCTTCATCCGGTGCGGATGCGGTCGGAATCGGTTCGTTCTCCGGCGATATTGAGATTGCTTCGATTGCGGATATCGAGATGGACGTTTCGGGAAGCAATTCAACCGGTATCGGTGCTCTGTTTGATGCCGCGGGACAAATCAGACTGAATGCCGGAATCGTCAATGTCAATATGCATGCGATGGAAGGCGTCGGAATCGGTTCGATGGGCGGTAATGTTGATATCTATGTATTCGGCGAAGAAATTCTTGTCTACGGCGAAGGCTCTGATATCGGCGGAATCGGAAACTACCGCGGAGGCGGACATACATTCATCAGAACGGGTGTTGTCAAGATTGTTCTGCTTGCAGCAAATCCGATTTCACTCGGCGGATTAAAGGGCTGTCTTGAAATTACCGGCGGTAACATTTACTGTGATATGGCCAACAGCATTCAGCCGGTCAACGGTTTCGGAGAGCCGGTATATCACAAGGTAATCGATACAGAAGAAGTATACAGCAAAAAGATCGAAACACAGGGCGGCTCATATCAGTACATCGCTTCGCCCACGTCGCTGTTTGAACATGTACATATTTTTATCCCGAAATTCTGCAACGAACAGGATATTCAAAGATAATCAGAACCGGCGGTTTGACACCGCCGGTTTTCTCATTTGAAGGAGGGAATCCGGGACACCGATTCGTGTTGACCGTCGCGCAGGAAATTGGTATTATAAAGGATAGGTTATTTTCAACTTTTCCAATCAAAATATCAGATGTGAAAGGAAGAATAAGATGGAAATTAAAGACTTAACAAGCTACAGAATTATTGAACAGAAGAGTATTGCAGATCTTGACTGCGAGGCATTTTTGCTGGAACACGTTAAGACCAAAGCTAAAGTAGTTCTTTTACCGAATAACGATGATAACAAAGTATTCTACATAGGATTCCGTACACCGCCCAAGGATTCCAAAGGTTCGGCACACATTGTCGAGCATTCGGTACTCTGCGGTTCGGAGAAATATCCGATTAAGGATCCGTTTGTTGAATTATGCAAAGGTTCACTCAACACCTTTTTAAATGCAATGACATATCCGGACAAGACAATCTATCCGGTGGCAAGCTGCAACGACAAGGATTTTGCCAATCTTGTTGACGTTTATCTTGATGCCGTATTCCATCCGAATATGTACAGAAACGAGAAGATATTCATGCAAGAAGGCTGGCATTATGAGATGGAAGATGCCGAAAGCGAGCTTAAATACAACGGTGTCGTTTATTCCGAAATGAAGGGTGTTTATTCCTCGGCCGAAGAAGTTGTAAGAAGCAGAATCTTAAAAGAGCTTTTCCCGAACGGAACCTACGGTGTTGAATCGGGCGGAGATCCGGATGACATTCCCACACTTACTTATGAAGAGTTCCTCGATTTCCATTCGAAATATTACCATCCGTCGAACAGTTACATCTATCTCTACGGCGACATGGACATGGTTGAGAAACTTGAATACATCGACAGAGAATATCTGTCACATTACGATTATCTCGAGGTTGATTCGGACATTGTTAAACAGGAGCCGATCAGTGAGGTTAAAGAGACGGAATGCTTTTACCCGATAACGGATGATGAATCGGAGGAAGCCAACACGTACCTTTCTTACAACGTTCTCTTAGGATGCGACAATACCGATCCCGAGATGAACATTGCAATGAGTACGCTTGAAAGTGTGCTTTGCCAGACTCCCGGTGCTCCGATTAAAAAGGCGCTTATCGAGAAGGGAATCGGAAGCGATGTTTCCTGCTTCTTCGAGAACGAGCTTCTGCAGCCGTACTGCAGCATTATGGTGTACAATGCCGAGCCGGAGATGAAGGACGAATTTGTGAAGACCATCGAAGATACGCTTCGTGAACAGATTGAGAAGGGTATCGATAAAAAAGCACTTCTCGCGAGCCTCGTAAATGCTGAATTCTCATACAGAGAAGCTGATTTCGGTGCACTTCCGAAAGGTCTTGCCATCGGAGTAACGCTCCTTGATTCATGGCTTTACGACAAGACGAGACCGTTCGTATACATCGAACAGGGCGAACTTTACCGTAAGCTCAAACAGAAAGTGGAGACACGTTATTTCGAAGATATTGTTGAGAAGTATCTTCTGAACAACTCGCATAAGGTTATTCTTGCGGGCAGGCCGAAGAAAGGTCTTGCAACGGAGAAGGAAGAAAAGCTTGCAGCAGAACTTGCCGAAATTAAGAACGGACTTTCCAAGGAAGAAATAGATCGTATTGTAGTCAAAACAGCGGAACTTAAGGAATATCAAGGAAGTGAGGATTCACCCGAAGATCTTGCGAAGATGCCTTTCTTGCGCAGAGAGGACATGAATCCGAACGCTAGGAAAATGGAAGTTATCGCTGATACGATAGAGGGCTGTCCGTTCTATAAATACGATATTTTTACGAACGGAATCGGTTATCTTCGTCTAGGTTTCAGAACGGATAACATTCCTCTTAAGTACTACCGTTACGTCAATCTGTTCTCATACTGTTTCATGAAGATGGATACGACGAAACATTCCTACAATGACTTCTACAACGAAATCAAACTTTACACGGGCGGTCTGTATATGACTGGTGTTGCCTACAGAGCGGAGAACCTCGAGAAGCCCGACAAGTTCGCTTTCGAAGTTAAAGCAAGGTTCCTTGACGAGAACCTGAAAGATACATTCCGTCTGATTGAGGAAGCGGTATTTGATACGAGATTCGAAGATAAGGTTCGTTTAAAAGAATTGATGAACGAGCGTTACAGCCGTTTGAAGAGCATGATTTCCGAGGGCGGTCACATGATAGCGATGAACGAATGTGCGGGCGCGTTCAGTGTTGCATCGGCACTTGACTGTGAGACTTCCGGAGTTGTCGCACTTAAGCTTCTTGAAGAGATTACTGCCGATTTCGACAGTAAATGTGATGAAATAATTGATATTTTCAACACTCTTCGCAAGATGATTTTCCGTCCGGAGAACGCTTATGTATCATACATTGCACCTGACGGAGAGAATAAGGAACTTAAAGAGTGCTTCAGAGATTTCAAGACAAAGCTTTATACGGATGAAGTTGAATCGGGAAGATTAACCATCGAACTGTTGAAGAGCAACAATGCTTACAAGACTTCGGGACAGATTCAGTTCGTGGGATTTTCGGGAAGATTTACTCCGAAGTATGAATACAGCGGTGTTCTTGCGGCAGTTAAGACAATGCTCAACTATGATTACCTTTGGACGAATGTCAGGGTTAAAGGCGGCGCATACGGATGCTTCCCGATTATCAGAGTAAACGGAATTCTTTCATTCGTATCGTTCAGAGATCCGAACCTTGAGAAGACAATCGAAGTATTTAAGGGAATAGCTGATTATCTGAAGAATGTTTCTCTCGATGAGAAGACGATAACGAGATATATTATCGGTGCAATCGGAGAACTTGACACCCCGTTCAGCCCGAGCCTTGAGGGTGATATAGCGATTTCACAGCATATATGCGGAACGCGTTTTGAAGATATACAGCGACGCAGAGATGAACTTCTCGCCGCTTCCGAAAATGACATAAGAGATGCAGCAAAGTATTTTGAAGAAGCATTTAAGACACCTTACCTCAAAGTTGTGGGTTCGGCCAAAGCAATAGCAGAGAACGAATCACTGTTTGATTCGGTGGAATCACTTCTCAGATAGAATCGGAGACATTTATGACACAGACCAAGTCGGGATTTGTCAGCATTCTCGGTCGACCGAATGTTGGCAAATCCACATTAATGAACAGAATAATAGGAACCAAAATCGCAATAACAAGCAATAAGCCTCAGACTACCAGAAACCGTATCCAGACGGTTTACACCAATGAAGATACGCAGATGGTTTTCGTTGATACGCCGGGTATTCACCGTGCGAAGAACAAACTCGGCGATTACATGGTTAAGACTGCCAAGAGTACATTAAACGAGGCGGATATATGTCTTTTACTGGTAGAAGCAACCGACTATATCGGTGCCGGAGAGAAGGCAATAATCGAGATGCTTAAGACGGTTAAAGTGCCGGTATTTCTTGTAATCAACAAAATCGACACTGTCAAAAAAGAAGAACTTCTCGGATTCATTGACAATTACCGTAAAGAAATGAATTTTGATGAAATCATACCTCTTTCGGCACTTAAGGGCGATAATGTCGACGAGCTTATCACGTGTATCAAGAAGTATCTTCCGTACGGACCGTTTTTCTACGATGAAGGCACACTTACCGATCAGCCGGAGCGTCAGATTGTGTCGGAACTAATCAGAGAGAAGGCTTTACGGAGCCTTTCGGACGAGATCCCGCACGGAATTGCCGTATCGGTGGACAGCATGAATTTCTCAAAGCAGTCCGTTGCAATCGAAGCAACCATATACTGCGAAAGAGATTCGCACAAGGGCATAATTATCGGCAAGGGCGGTGCGATGCTCAAGAAAATCGGTACTCTTGCCAGAGAAGATATCGAGAAAATGCTCGATAAAAAAGTCAATCTTAAATTGTGGGTTAAAGTCAAGAAGGACTGGCGCGACAGCGATTTCCTTCTTGCCAATTTCGGATATCATCCGGAGGACAATGAATAGAAATGCAGAATCTGATTAGCGTTCTGGGAATGGTTATTAAACAGGAACCGGTCGGAGAATTTGACCGAAAGATAGTAATCATGACCAGAGAGAAAGGAAAGATAACCGTATATGCCAGGGGTGCAAGGCGGCAGAACAACCGCCTTATGGCGGCGACGAATCTTTTCGCATTCGGGGAATTCAGACTTTTCGCGAATCCGAATTCATACTCGCTTTCGGATGCTTCGATAAGCAATTTCTTCGAAGAGATGCGAACCGACCTTGAAGCCTCTTTTTACGGATTGTATTTTCTTGAAATAACGGATTATTACTGCAGAGAGGGTGTGACCGATACGGATATGCTCAAACTTCTGTATCAGTCGCTTAAAGCACTTTTCGTTCCTCAGTTTACAAAGGATTTTGTCAAAACGCTTTTTGAAATCAAAGCGATTATGATAAACGGAGAATTCAACGGAATTCCCGACAGCGACGGAAGCCTTGAAGGAACGAGGAAAGCTGTGAGATTTCTTTATGATACTCCCGCGGATAAAATCTATTCTTTCAAACTGTCCGACGAGTCTTTTACCGAACTTAGGGCACTTGCGGACGCCAATATGAAAGACTGCGGATGGAAAGATTTTAAAAGTCTTGAACTTATAGAAGGCATGAAATGAAAAACAGACTTAAAAAAACAGTTGAATATATATACTCGAACAAACCGCTTGCGGCATTCCTCGCAACGATTTGTTTTCTTGGTATTCTCTATATCACACGACTGATATATCCTATTTCGGACCGTTCTTTTATGAGAATGGATTTTTATCATCAGTATGCCCCGTTTGCCAAAGATTTCAGAAGAAGATTATTCAGTGGCGAAGGACTTTTATTCTCCTGGAACAACGGACTCGGTGTCAATTACTGGGCACAGTTCTGTTACTACCTTTCCAGCCCGACATGCTGGCTCTATCTGCTCGTTCCCGAGGCACTTGTTGTCGAAGCCATGAATTTCTTCGTCGTTTTGAAGGGCGGTCTGGCAGCATCTACGATGACTTATTATCTCGGCTGCAAGGGCGCGAAATCAAAACCGTACAGAATCATTTTCGGTATGGCTTATGCGCTCGGCGGATTCTACATGGCATATATGTGCAATGTTATGTGGGTCGACATGTTTCTTGTTTTCCCGCTTATGATGCTCGGAGTCGAGAGAATCGTTAGGGGAAAGAGCGGACTTTTGTTCTTTTTAACGCTGGTTTTCGGAACATTAAGCAACTATTACATTGCGATTATCGCCGGATTCTGCTGCATCGTTTACTATTTCTATCTGGTAATCAATTTAAGAAGATTTTCTTTTAAAAGATTCATTCTTTCAGGGTTGAAACTGCTCGCATACACCGTACTTTCGTGCATGGTTGCGGGAATAGTGCTTCTCCCGACGTATCTGGCGCTTAAGCAGACTAATGCCGGATTCTCCACCTTCCCGAAAGAATGGGATTCGTATTTCCCGGTTTATGAGCTTTATACCCAGATGCTTGCAAACCTCGATCCGTCCCAGAGCAAGGTAAAAGAACCCAACATATATTCGTCGATTATGGTGCTTACTCTGCTTCCGCTTTATTTTACCAATTCCAAAATCCGACTTAAAAAAAGAATTACTTCGGGAATCGTCGTGGCATTTTTGCTTGCAAGTTTTAATCTGAATTACTTCGATTATTTCTGGCACGGCCTTCATTTCCCGAATTCATTCCCCTGCAGACAGTCGTTTTTCTTCGTGTTCCTGCTTGTCGGAATGGGGTATGAGTGTTTCCTTAAAAGAAAAGGAATCCCTAAAATGGCAATTATCATTTCCGGAACGGCTCAGGCGGTTGCAATGATTACCCTCTGGATTTTCACCGGCTCGGATTACATGTTCAGCGGAGTGCATATTTTCGCGCCGAGCATTGCTTTTACCGTTACATATTCATTCTTCCTTTTCGGAGAGAAACTGTTCTCGCGGAAAGTTTACATGCGGTGTATATGCTTCATTTTCCTGACGGAAATTTTAATGAACACGCTGGCATCTGGAATGAATTCTTACGTGACAAGAAGCGAATATTCGGAGCAGGATGCCATGACGGCGGAACTTCGTGATTATCTTGCAACGCAGGAAAACGGTGAGTTCTTCAGAATGGAAGAACTTAACAATAAGAAGATTATCAACGATTCATTCTGGGAAGGTTATGCGGGTGTTTCGTATTTCTCCTCGACGATGCGTGACGGACTGATGCATTTCTACAGCAATATGGGAATGCGTACAAGCAATGTTTCCTACTCACTGGAGGGTGCCACACCGTTTACATCATCCGTTCTCGGAGTAAATTACATTTTCGGAACCGAGCAGGAAAAACTCGGAAGCACATTTGAAGAGAGCATAATGCACTTCGGAGGGAAGGAAGTTTATGTCTATGAGAACAAGGCAGCTTTCCCGTTCGGATATATAGTTTCCGGTGATTTCGACAACAGTTTTACTTTCTCGGGCAGCAAAGATCCGTTTATTTCGCAGAACAACTACGCCAATGCGGTTCTCGGCCATCAGAGCAATCTTTTTACCGCATTAAGGTGCGACAAACTTGACGATTCACCGCTTGCCGGAATCGGGGATGTGCTTTCCGCAGGCTCGGGCAAAGTCGAAAACGCGAAACTCAGCGATTATTCGAACAATCCTGTTTCAATCAGAGTTCCGGCCGGCAAACATGCTTTTGCCTACATAAGAAACCGTGTTGAGGACGCGAACATCGCACTCAAAGAAGAAAGCAACGAACTGTGGATCGTTTCGAAGCACGACGGACTCGAATACAAGAGAATTCTCGACCTCGGCATTCACGAAGAGGACACGCAGGTTCTCATATATTCGGAAGACAGCAAAGCTCCGAATCCGGATGTCGTGTCTTATTACATTAACGAGCCGGTCCTCGAGGAGATTTCCCGGAAACTTTACGAACAGCCTTTCGAAATTACCGAAATGGGAAATACGTCTTTGACGGGCAGGGTAAAATGCACGCAGGACGGTATGCTTCTTTTACCATTAGCATACGATGACGGCTGGTCGGTACATGTCGACGGAATCCCGAGAGTAACCACTTCGGTAAAAGAAGCACTGCTTTGCGTACCGGACCTTGAAATCGGCGAGCACACGATTGAACTTACATATATGCCGCCCGGATTTATAGATGGTCTGAAGATTACGATTTGCGGACTTGTGATTACGGCCGTTCTTCTTTTCGTAAAAGGAATAAAACGAAGAAAGAAGAATATCTGAGAAGAAGATGGGAGCATTTCAAAGATTTTCTTGAAAATATGAAAAGACTTCGCTATAATATGTAAAGTATTTTTTAGGTCGAGTAAACTTTTGAAAGGTGAATATATGAGAAAAACAGGATTAATACTTACAGTTGTTATGCTTTTTACCCTGATTCTTACAGGATGCGGAGCGAAGAATGTGGACGCATCCAAGATTACGACATCGACGCTTACCGTTTTGAAGGGCGGAAAGATTGATGCGGTGTTTGTGGAAGATTTCAGTCAGAGTTATTACAATCAGTCGGAACTCGACACCATGATTAAGGAAGAAGTCGAGGAATTCAATAAGAATTCCGGGTCGGAGAGCATTAAATATATTACTTCGATTGTAGCCAACAATATTGCGAAAGTTCAGCTTGATTTTGACAATGCGGACATCTATTCGGAATATGAAGGAGAGTATTTCTACAACGGAACTGTTAAGGATGCTGTCGCAAACGGATATTCTTTTGATTATGAGCTCAAATCCGCTTCCGATGAATCATCGACAATCGACGGAACGAAGATTCTTGAACTCGGCGATTACGGTGTGGTTATCACAGCCGAGCCGCTTCATGTATCCGTACCCGGCAAGGTTATGTATGTGAGCGTTGACGCTTCGATTGTTTCGGAGAACGAAGTTGATACATACGAGAATCCCGGAGAAACCGTTATCCTGTATAAATAGTGCGCGGGAAGAGATTTTTAAAGCTAGATAATAATAAGAAATGAGGAAATAAACTATGGACAAATCAATGGACAAAATTGTTGCGGTTGCCAAAGCCAGAGGCTTCGTTTATCCCGGTTCTGAGATTTACGGCGGTCTTGCCAACACATGGGATTACGGTAATCTCGGTGTTGAACTTAAGAACAATGTTAAGAAAGCCTGGTGGCAGAAATTCGTACAGGAGAATCCCTACAACGTAGGTGTTGACTGTGCTATTCTCATGAACCCTCAGACATGGGTTGCTTCGGGACATCTCGGAGGATTCTCGGATCCCCTTATGGACTGCAAAGAGTGCCATGAACGTTTCCGTGCAGATAAACTTATCGAAGATTTCGCAGAAGAGAAGGGCATTGCGCTTCCCAAGCCCATCGATGCTTTTTCACAGGAAGAGATGATGAATTTCATCAAAGACAATTCAATTCCCTGTCCTACATGCGGTAAGCACAATTTTACCGACATCAGACAGTTTAACCTTATGTTTAAGACATTCCAGGGTGTTACAGAAGATGCCAAGAATACGGTTTACCTTCGTCCCGAAACGGCTCAGGGTATTTTCGTAAACTTCAAGAACGTTCAGAGAACATCACGTAAGAAAGTTCCTTTCGGTATCGGTCAGATCGGTAAATCTTTCCGTAACGAGATTACACCCGGTAACTTTACATTCCGTACAAGAGAGTTCGAGCAGATGGAACTTGAGTTCTTCTGCAAACCCGGAACAGACCTTGAGTGGTTCCAGTACTGGAGAGGCTTCTGCCGTGACTGGCTTCTTTCACTCGGCATCAAAGAAGATGAGATGAGACTTCGAGATCACGATCCCGAAGAACTCTGCTTCTATTCAAAAGGAACGACTGATATCGAGTTCTTATTCCCGTTCGGCTGGGGTGAGCTCTGGGGTATCGCAGACAGAACAGACTACGACCTTACACAGCATCAGGACGTTTCCAAACAGGATATGTCATACTTCGATGACGAGACAAACGAGAAATATATTCCTTACGTTGTTGAGCCTTCACTCGGATGCGACAGAGTTGTTCTTGCATTTCTTTGCGCAGCTTACGATGAAGAGAACATCGGAACGGAAGACAAGCCCGATATGAGAACCGTTATGAGATTCCATCCCGCACTTGCTCCCGTCAAAATCGGTGTGCTTCCTCTTTCGAAGAAGCTTAAAGAGGGTGCTGAGAAGATTTTCGGAAATCTTTGCAAGCAGTATAACTGCGAGTTCGTGGACGGGGGAAATATCGGTAAAAGATATCGTCGTCAGGACGAAATCGGTACACCTTTCTGCGTTACATACGATTTCGATTCCGAGACAGATAACTGCGTAACCGTAAGATTCCGTGATTCCATGGAACAGGTAAGAATTGCAATCGATGAGCTCGATGCATTCTTCGCAGATAAGTTCACTTTCTAATTAAAGAATACAGATGCTTCCGTTTTTTCAGAAACGGAAGCATTTTTAACCACAAAATACTAGCAATAGTGAAATTACTGTGGTATAATATTTTAGATGCTCCTGTGGGATTTCGCCACAGGGACCTAAATAATAATTTGTCCGTTTTTTACCGGACACGCATCATAACAGAAAGTACAGATTGTGCTTTCTGTATTTGCCGTTTATTACAAACAATACAAAGTTTCAAAGGAGGAACAAATCGGCATGGCGAAAAAATGGGTATACTTGTTTACAGAAGGTAGTGCAGACATGCGTAATCTGCTTGGTGGTAAGGGAGCCAACCTCGCAGAAATGACCAACATCGGACTTCCCGTACCTCAGGGATTTACGATTACAACAGAGGCTTGTACTCAGTACTATGAGGACGGCCGTCAGATTAACGAAGAGATTATGGCTCAGGCCATGGAAGGTGTTAAGAAAATGGAAGAGATCAACGGCAAGAAATTCGGCGATCTCAAGAATCCTCTTCTTGTTTCCGTTCGTTCGGGTGCAAGAGCTTCCATGCCCGGTATGATGGATACAATTCTTAACCTTGGTTTAAATGACGAGGTAGTTGCAGCAATGATCGCAGGCAACCCCGATCCCAAGTTTGAGCGTTTCGTATACGATTCTTACAGACGTTTCATCCAGATGTTCTCGGATGTAGTTATGGAAGTAGGTAAGAAATATTTCGAGCAGCTCATTGATAAGATGAAAGAAGAAAAGGGCGTTCAGTACGATATTGATCTTACTGCAGCTGACCTTAAGCTTCTCGCAGAGCAGTTCAAGGCAGAGTATAAGAACCAGCTCGGCGAAGATTTCCCTTCAGATCCCGTTGTTCAGTTGAAACTTGCCATCGAGGCTGTTTTCCGTTCATGGGACAACCCTCGTGCAAACGTATACCGTCGTGACAATGATATTCCTTACAGCTGGGGTACTGCAGTAAACGTAATGCCCATGGTATTCGGTAACCTTAATGAAGAATCCGGTACCGGTGTTGCTTTTACCCGTGATCCCGCTACAGGCGAGAAGAAACTTATGGGTGAGTTCCTTAAGAACGCACAGGGCGAGGACGTAGTTGCCGGTGTTCGTACACCTATGCCTATCACACAGATGGAGCAGGAGTTCCCCGAAGCATTCGCTGAATTCATCAAGGTTTGCGAAATCCTTGAGAACCATTATCATGATATGCAGGATATGGAGTTCACCGTTGAGAACAAGAAGCTCTTCATGCTTCAGTGCCGTAACGGTAAGAGAACCGCTCCCGCAGCATTAAAGATCGCATGTGACCTTGTTGATGAAGGACACAAGACCGAGGAGCAGGCAGTAGCCATGATCGATCCCCGTAACCTTGATACACTTCTTCATCCTCAGTTCGATACAGCAGCTCTTAAAGCAGCAACTCCCATGGGTAAGGGCCTTGGCGCTTCACCCGGAGCAGCTTGCGGTAAGATTGTTTTCACAGCAGAAGATGCAGTTACATGGGCAGCTAAGGGCGAGAAAGTTGTACTTGTTCGTCTTGAGACCTCACCTGAAGATATTACAGGTATGAAGTCTGCTCAGGGTATTCTTACAGTTCGTGGCGGTATGACAAGCCATGCAGCCGTTGTTGCACGTGGTATGGGTACATGCTGTGTATCCGGTTGCGGCGACATCATTATGGATGAAGAGAATAAGAAATTCACACTTGCCGGCAAGACATTTGTTGAA
>JAKSSB010000002.1 GCA_024403285.1 Lachnospiraceae bacterium
CGCACAAATACAATTAAAAGGTTTTCAACCCGATGTTACTATATTGACTCGTTAAGTCAAGTATTCTTCTTCCATTAATCAAACAAAACCCCGGTTTCATAAGAACCGGGGTTTTAATAATTACATATTCACTCTGTATTTATTTCACATATTTGTTCTTGTAAGCAAGAATCGCCGCAATCGTTTTCGAATCGGTAATCTGCATGGAATAAATCATTTCTTCAAGTTCCGAAACAGAATAAGCCTTAACCTGAATATCCTCGTCATCATCAAGGCTCTGCTCTCCGCACCTGTCATCTATGAAAGTAACATAAATCCATATCTTCTCATTACAAAATGCTACAGTTGTATTAAGTATAAGAAGTGGAATCATCTCTCCTGCTTCATAACCTGTTTCTTCACTCAGTTCTCGTTTGGCAGCCTCATCACCGGGTTCTCCGGGTGCATCAAGTTTTCCCGCGGGAATTTCAAGAGTAAAACGGTCAAGGGCATTTCTGTACTGCTTGACCATAAGAATTCTTCCGTCGGGAAGAACCGGAACAACAGCCGCAGCACCTCCGTGAGAGATAAAATCCCAATGTGCGGTATTTCCGTTTGCGAGTCTTACTTCATCATCATAGATGTCTAAGATTGTTCCTTTATATTTAAGTGTTCTGTTAATTCTTTCAATTCTGTCCATTAGCAAATACCCAAATCATCAAAAAACATTACTGCGCAAGAAGTTTCTCTACACTTGTAAGTTTAACACAAAGGGTAAAAATATCGAGTGCCTGTGAAAGTTCCTCAATAGGAGGGAATGTAGGTGCAATTCTGATATTGCTGTCGTTGGGATCCTTTTTGTACGGATATGTAGCGCCTGCGCCTGTAAGTGTTACTCCGCAATCTTTACATTTTGCAACGATTTCTTTGGCACATCCGGGAAGCGAATCAAAGGATACAAAATATCCGCCCATGGGTTTGGTCCATTTTCCGATACCAAGTCCCTCAAGTTCTTCGGTAAGTTTAGTATCTACAAGTTCAAACTTGGGTTTAAGAATAGCGGCATGCTTCTCCATATGAGCATAAATTCCGTCAATGTTTTTAAAATAACGAACATGACGAAGCTGATTTATCTTATCATAACCGATTGTCTGAATCGTAATAATTGACTTAATGAAATCAAGGTTTTTCTTGGATGTTCCGATAGCAGCAATTCCGCTTCCGGGATATGTAACTTTGGAAGTTGAGCAAAACTCATATACCATATCTTCATTTCCGGCTTTTGCACACTCTGAAAGGATTTCCAGAAGTTCAGGCTTCTCATCGTAAATATAATGGAGAGCGTATGCATTATCCCAGAAAATACGGAAGTCTTCCGCTGCAGGTTTTAAAGAAGCAAGTTTCTTGACAACTTCATCTGAATAAACCACACCGCAGGGGTTAGAAAACTTTGGTACACACCAGATACCCTTAACAGAAGCATCATTCTCAACATATTTGGCAACAAGCTCCATATCCGGACCATCCTCATTAAGAGGAATGTTAATCATTTCGATTCCGAACTGCTCCGTTACGGCAAAATGTCTGTCATAACCCGGTACAGGGCAAAGGAATTTAACCTTATCAAGTTTGCACCAGGGAGTAGAACCGCATACACCGTGAATCATTGAACGACAAACGGTATCATACATTATATTAAGACTGGAATTACCGAATACGATTACATTGTCTGCAGGAATTCCCATAAAATCAGCCATAAGCTTTCTCGCTTCACTGATTCCGATAAGGTCGCCGTAGTTTCTGCAATCTACACCGGACTCAGAAATCAGTTCAGAATCGGAAGTAATTGTATCAAAGAAATCCTTCTCCATATCAAGCTGCTGTTTGGAAGGAAGGCCTCTTGCCATATTCAATTTAAGGCCTTTTCCTTTGGCATCAATATATGCCTTGGAAAGTTCTTCTTTAAGTGCTTCAAGTTCCTGTCTGCTCATTTCATCGTATTTTTTCATCATTTCACCCTCTGAAATCATTCAAATTTCCTTTTAAATAAAGTTAAAAACAATACATACTTTATATTACATTTTATCTTTAATAAAATATCAAAAAATATTTTATTTTTCAATAAAAAATTTAAAAAATAATCAAGCAGTAGGAGAATACCTCTTCTCATCGCGCCGGCGGTATGTTGTGGTGTAACCAAATGCCTTGCACAACTGTGTAAGCAAACAAAAAATCCGGATTGAAACAATCCGGATTTTTCAGTAAAGCCCATAGGCTTAATATAGTGCTTGAGTTACTTCGCATAATCGATTACACGTGATTCACGAATGACATTGACTTTAATCTGTCCGGGATATTCAAGCTCATCTTCAATCTGCTTTGAAATATCTCTGGCAAGCAATACCATATCATCATCGGTAACCTGTTCAGGAACTACCATAACACGAATTTCTCTACCAGCCTGAATTGCAAAAGATTTATCTACGCCTTTAAAATTGTTGGTTATATCTTCTAATTGTTTCAAACGAGTTGTATAAGTCTCAAGAGTTTCTCTTCTTGCACCCGGTCTTGCAGCCGAAATAGCATCTGCAGCCTGTACAATACAGGATATAAGTGAAGTAGGTTCTACATCACCGTGATGCGATTCAACAGCATTAATAACGGTTGCGGATTCTTTATACTTACGACAAAGTTCAGCACCGAGCTGGATATGTGAACCTTCCATCTCATGGTCAACTGCCTTTCCTATATCATGTAAAAGACCTGCTCTCTTAGCCATTCTTACATCAAGCCCCATCTCTGCGGCAAGAAGTCCTGAAAGCTGTGCGACTTCAATTGAATGTTTAAGAGCATTCTGACCGTAACTTGTTCTGAATTTCATCTTACCGAGAAGTCTTACAAGTTCAGGATGAATTCCGTGTACTCCTACATCAAGTACAGCAGCTTCACCTTCTTCTTTAATCATTGTTTCGACTTCTTTCTTGGCTTTCTCTACTGTCTCTTCGATTCTTGCGGGATGAATACGTCCATCCACAATAAGTTTCTCAAGAGCAATTCTTGCGACTTCACGACGAATGGGATCGAATCCCGAAAGAACTACTGCCTCGGGAGTATCGTCGATAATCAGTTCAACACCTGTCATTGTCTCAAGTGTTCTGATATTTCGACCTTCTCGACCGATAATTCTTCCTTTCATTTCATCGCCCGGAAGCTGTACTACAGAAATTGTAGTCTCGGATACATGATCCGCAGCACATTTCTGAATTGCATTGACAACAAGCTCTTTAGCTTTCTTGTCTGCTTCTTCCTTGGCTCTGCTTTCCATATCTTTGATAAGGACAGCAGTTTCATGTTTAACATCATCTTCAACAATTTTTAATAAGTACTCTTTTGCCTGTTCAGAGGTTAATCCCGAAATTCGTTCGAGTTCCTGTACTCTTTGTTCGTTAAGCTTAGCAATAATCTCCCTTTGCTTTGAAAGTTCTTCTTCCTTCGCTGCCAGACCGGCTTCCTTCTTCTCGAGGGATTCGAGTTTCTTGTCTACACTCTCCTCTTTCTGCTGAAGTCTGCGTTCCATACGCTGTGCATCGGCTCTGCGTTCCTTAATTTCTCTGTCAAGTTCGTTCTTTGACTTAATGGATTCTTCCTTAATTTCAAGTAATCCTTCACGCTTCTTGGCTTCTGCCGTCTTCAGTGCCTCATCAAGAATTTCCCTGGCCTTTGTCTCAGCATTTCCGATTTTCTTATCAACACTCTTCTTATACGAGAAAAATGTAATCACAGAACAAACAGCTGCCAAAACAATACCGGCAACGATGGCGATAATCAAAGCTGTAATGCTAACTCCGCCATTCATTGTACAGGAGCACCTCCTTATTAAATTTTCATTGTACTAATATCTTATAGGACATAGTCCTAAAAACCTATATTACAACATTTATATTTTAAGGGTAATGCCTTGTTATGTCAAGTAATATTATAAATGGTTTATAACAAAAAAATGCATAAAACAATCATAAATAATCACAAACGGAATTAATAACCTTTTTAATATCCGAGAGTTTGTATCCTTTGCGAAAAAGGTACTGAATCTCCTTCTTCTGAGCTTCATAATCGGCATTCTCAAAGTCAAAGTGACGTTTGCAAAGAAGCTTCTTAATCGACTCTGTTTCATCGTCAATCAGGTTCAAAGAAGTCAGTTCTTCAAAGGCTTCGTCAATTCTGTCCTTTGAAATTCCTTTGCTTAACAGTTCTCTCTTAATTGTCTCTCTGCTCTTGCGGTTGACGTGCGATTCGATATATCCTTTCGTATATCTCTCGTCATTAACATATCCGTATTCGTCGATTCTCTCTATTGCTTTGGAAATAACCGAATCGGGGTAACCGTCTCTTCGGAGTTTGGTAATCAGTTCCGAATGGGTATAATCTTTGGATAAAAGAAGCTTCATCAGACGGTTAAAAGCTCTGTTCGGAAGAATTTCATCAAAAAGTGTATCATATACCTTCCGGGATATTTCTTCACCGCATTTAAGCTCATACTTATGTAAATCGCCTTTGTATATCACAAAGGCGATTTCACTGTCAGTAATGACTTTACATTTACGTTTCCCTACTGTAACAATTTCTGTAATAATCATACTTAATCTCTGTCAAAAGCTAGTCTTCAGTCTTCGAACGTGCAGTCTGGGAAGTTGTGCTCTTACCGTCCATCTCGGATGCGGTTCCTTCAAGTCCGTAATGAGCCCTGACCTTCTTCTCGATTTCGCGACAAATGTCACTGTTCTCTTCGAGGAATGCCTTCGCATTCTCACGACCCTGTCCGATTTTGTTACCTTCGTATGCATACCAGGCTCCGCTCTTCGAAACAATTCCGGTATCAGCGGCAAGATCAAGAACATCACCTTCAAATGAAATACCGGTACCGAACATAATATCAAATTCCGCTTCTTTGAAAGGAGGCGCAATCTTATTCTTAACAATCTTGGCTCTTGTACGGTTACCTACAACATCTCCGCCGTTCTTAAGAGCTTCAACTCTCTTAATCTCCATTCTGACCGACGAATAGAATTTAAGAGCGTTACCGCCTGTTGTAACCTGCGGATTACCGTAGAAAACACCGACTTTCTCTCTTAACTGATTAATGAAAACAACAGTGCAGTTCGATCTTCCGATTGCACCTGTAAGTTTACGAAGTGCCTGCGACATAAGTCTTGCCTGAAGACCGACATGAGAATCACCCATGTCGCCCTCAAGTTCTGCCTTGGGAACAAGTGCGGCAACCGAGTCGATTACAACGATATCGATTGCGCCCGATCTTACCATGGTTTCCGTAATCTCAAGTGCCTGTTCGCCGTCATCCGGCTGTGAAATATACATATTATCAACATCAACACCGATAGCCTTTGCATAAGCGGGATCGAGCGCATGCTCCGCATCGATAAATCCTGCGATTCCGCCGCGTTTCTGTACTTCGGCAATCATATGAAGAGTAACTGTTGTCTTACCGCTCGACTCGGGACCGTAAATCTCAATAATTCTTCCTTTCGGAATTCCTCCGAGTCCAAGTGCAATATCAAGGCTCAGTGAGCCTGTGGGAATTGTCTCCACATTCATTGTGGATGCGGGATCCCCGAGTTTCATAACCGCGCCCTTTCCGAACTGTTTCTCAATCTGGCCGAGTGCGGCATTTAAAGCTTTCATTTTCTCTTCTCTGTCCATTTTCTGCTCCTTTACATGAACATTTGTTCTGTATAAAGAATAAAACAAATGTTCGATTTTGTCAATTATTAATTACTAAAAAAGTTCCAAATACATAAGTACATAAAAAGAATACATCTATTGATGTACAATAAACGTCCCAGTAAAAAATATCTCATAAAAAAATGAAAAAACAATGCGAAATCTGCATTAAAAAGATTATCAAGAATGCGGCATCCGCCACGAACGTAAGTATAACATGAACAAACCCCACATTCAATATCATTTTTTCATTAACGAAGATGAAAATTTACACGTTTCTTTTTTTCTGTTATTATTGACTTCGGAGGGATTAAAAATGACTGCATTGCCACGCGGTGTCTTTGCCGCTCACAAGAAAAACAACGAAGAATATTTCCGTGCTTCTTTTACATTCAACGGCCGACACATATCACTCGGTTCTTTTACCGATGCCGAAAGTGCGGGACACTGCTACGAAGAGGCCAAAGAACTGATGGATAACCCCGGCATCGCAATCGGCGACTATTCAGCCGGAAGCCGTTCGATACCGTTCGACAAATGGGTAATTCTCATCAATCTTCGTGACAATTCAATCTACTTTCCCACTCCGATTTATTTAAGACCTAATTTCTTCTATTACTATTTAGACGAGACCAGAATCTTAAAATTCGACAAAGACGATCTCTTCTACTATGCCAACAAGAAAATCATGGCTCGCGGCGGTCATCTGTTCGTATCCGACTTCGGTGTTCAGGAGAACATTCTAAGCCGCTACGGAATCATGAGCCGTTCACAGGCCGGCCGTGATTATATTTTCAAAAACGGCGACCGTTTCGACTTCCGTTATTCAAACCTTTCGATTATCAATAAATATCACGGTGTCAGAAGAAATTCGGGTAAAAGAGCCGGATCTTTTACCACGAGAATTCTGATTGGCGGAAATCTTGTTGTCGGTACCTATTCCTCCGAAACGGAAGCTGCCATTGCTTACAATAAAGCGGCTGACATTCTCAAAAGAAACGGTGTAACAATTAACTACCCGACCAACTACGTCGAAAGCATCACGAACAAGGAATACGCCGAAATCTATGATTCAATCAAAATAAGTCCGAGAATAATTAACTACGTTCCGTGATTATTTAACGGAGTAATCGACAAGGCATATCGTCAGTTTCCCGAGGTCCGACATTCCGGTAACTTCGCCTTTTCCGTACTCCCACATGTGAAATCTGTAAGGGAAATCGGGAAGGTCCTCTTCTTCGGAATACCAGACATCGAAATTTGAAAGCGACACGAAATTCAGTTTCGTAAGCAGCCATTCCTTGTCTCCGTAAAGAGTTCCTATATAGCCTTCGCTTTCAATTCTCTCAAGGAAAGCTTTGGCAATCTGTGTTTTCTGCTCTTTCTGAATCGAATCCGTTCTCGCATCATCCCAGGAAATCACTTCCATATCGTACGCCACAGGATATGTGATTTTATAATCTTTAAGCACGTCGATAACAAATTCGGCTTCCTCTACGGCTTCTTCCGTATTGACGGCCTGTGAATAGAAAGTAACACCGACATCCAGACCGGCATTTTGGGCATTCGTTATATAATCATAGAAGTTTTCGTCAACCTGAAGCGTGCCTGTCGTATATCCCCTCTGTCCGAGTCGTAACATTACAAAATCAATTCCGTCTTCTTTAAGTTCATGGAAATCTATGTAATCCCTCGAGCCCGAAATATTAAGTCCGGTTGTCGAAATATCCCTGCCGTCTACGAAATACGAAAGTCTTCCGTTTCCCATGGTAAAAAACGAATCATCAAATTCATTCTGCGGAATATATTTGTTAATCTGTATCCATTCTTCTTTGCCGTCGGAATGAACCACTTTGACTTTGGTGCCGTTCTCGGATTTATCTTCTTCGGATGACGCCTCTTCGGTCGAAGATTCCGATAAATCCTCCTCAAGAGAATTCTCATCTTCCGTCTGATACTCTTCCCATATATCCAAGTCACCGGACACAAGTGTAGATCCCGAAACAAGTCCACCCACTGTCGGATCTGCGATATCTGATGCAGTCTCGGTTGAAGAAGGAATAACCGGATGTCCCGAAAATCTATCCGGATTTGTAAGTACAACAACGAGAAGGATAAGCAGTACAAAACCGGAAACGCTGAGCGCTCCGATTAACCAGAAATTAATATTCTTTTTGCTAATATCTTCTTCGAAAAATTCGTCTTCAAGTTTCATTTATACGCATTTCCTTATATATTGTATATTTCCACCTATAATTTTACACATTTTGTGTACTGATGACAAGGTAAAAGATTTATGATAAAATCCCGTTGTAAACAAATAAGCGGTACGGAGAAAATTACATGAATCTTTCGAAAAACATCCAAAAATCAATAGTTTTTATATTGCTTTTCATTTCGGTTCTTTCTTTTTCTTCATGCATGCCTTCATCCCCGATTACAAAATCCGACTTCGCTTTAAATACAATTGTTTCTATAACATTCTACAATTCCAAAGATGCGGCCTGTTTTGACGGATGTATGAGCATCTGCCGCAAATACGAAAATCTTTTCAGCAAAACAATTTCCGGAAGCGATATAGACAGAATTAACCACTCCGAAGGTACAGGAGTTGAAGTGTCCGAAGAAACGGCTTTTCTTATCGAAGAATCGCTTAAATACTGTAATCTTACAGACGGAGCCGTCGATATCACGGTTGCACCGGTCACAGATCTTTGGAATTTCTCCGACATTTATGATGGTAAAAGACCTCCCGAAGATTCAGAAATCAAATCCCTTTTGGGAAACATCGATTATAAGTCTGTCTGTGTCGACGGAAATACAGTTTCTTTAAGCAATCCCGATTCCGCAATCGAGCTCGGTTTTATCGCAAAAGGTTATATTTCGGATCAAATCAAGGATTATGTCATATCTCAGGGAGTTCATAGATGCATCATTAACCTCGGCGGCAATATCGTGACCGTTGACAATCGCACGAATCCCGAATCTTTTACCATTGGAATACGTAAACCTTTTGATGATAACGGAAATACAATTGATACGGTTAAGGTAATCAACAAATCCGTTGTGACAAGCGGTATCTACGAACGCAGTTTTACCTGCGACGGTACTCTGTATCATCATATCATCAATCCTAAAACGGGTTATCCGGTAAGCAACAACTTATGCAGCGTTACCATAATTTCCGATGACTCCGCGAAAGGAGATGCTTTAAGTACAACATGCCTTTGTCTGGGATTAGACAAAGGCATGGAATTAATTAATAATACTGATGATGTTGAAGCTGTATTCGTTACCGATGAATACGAACTTTTCTATTCTGAAAATCTCGAAAATCTGTACAAAAATTAATCTCAGTGTTTAAGAATTGCTCCTCTTTTACACTTCTCTGCACATGTACCACAGCCGATACATTTTGAATAATCGATTTTAGCGAGGAAATCTTCGAGCACAACCGCTCCGGCTTCACAATTCTTCTTACACATTCCGCAGCCTATACAGCTGGCATCACATCTTTTAAGGGCTACAGGTCCTTTCTCCTTATTCGAACAGGCAACGGTAAAAGATGCATCGTACGGAATCATCTCGATCAAATGTCTGGGACATACGCTTACGCACTGTCCGCAGGCTTTACATTTCTCTTTGTCTACAAGTGCAACACCGTTAACAACATGAATGGCATCGAATTTGCAGACCTTAACGCAGCTTCCGTATCCCTGGCAGCCGAAATTACAGCTCTTGGGTCCCTGGTTGGGAACAAACTGAAGCATACGGCAGTCTTCTTCGCCGGTATAATGATAATCGAGTCTCAGTTTATCACATCCGCCGTTACATTTAACGAAAGCAACTTTACGTTCAACGCTGCCCGCTTCAACGCCCATAATTTCACCGACTTTTGCAGCAACGGCAGCACCGCCGACAGGACATGCGTTGACGGGAGCTTCTCCTTTTACGATTGCGGCAGCTACACCGGAGCATCCTGCATATCCGCAGCCTCCGCAGTTGTTGCCGGGAAGAACTTCAAGAATCTTCTCTTCTCTTTCATCAACTTCAACTTTGAATATGTTGGCGGCAACTCCCAGGAAGATACCGATGAAAAGACCTATCGCAGCAATTATTGCTACAGCAATTAAAATTCCGGAAATGTTCATTCTTCATCCACCTCCTTAAATAAGTCCCGTGAAACCACAGAAGGCAATAGCCATAAGTCCTGCGGTAATAAGAACTATCGGCATTCCTTTGAACGGTTTGGGAATATCATTATATTCCATTTTCTCACGAATACCAGCAAGAATAATAATTGAAATGGCAAAACCGGTGCTTACGGCAAAACCGTTAACCGTACCGGTAAGAATGTCATATCCGTAATTTACATTGTTGATTGCAACACCTAAAACAGCACAGTTGGTTGTGATAAGAGGAAGATATACGCCGAGGGCCTTATAAAGGGACTGCATATATTTCTTAAGGAACAACTCAACGAACTGAACGAGTGCCGCAATAATCAGAATAAAAACAATAGTTTTAAGATATGTGACATTCAAAGGTTCGAGAATGAACTTGTAAATCGTTCCTGCCACAAGGCTCGCAAGCGTAATTACAAAGATTACCGCTCCGCCCATTCCGGCAGCAGTCTTGACTTTCTTGGAAACTCCGAGGAAAGGACAAAGACCTAAGAACTGACTTAAAACAACGTTCGAAACAAGTGAAGAACTTATTGCAATGACGATTAAATTAATCCAGTAATTTCCCTGCATTTATTTCTCCTCCTTGTCTTCTGTATTTGTATCTGCATCGGATGTCTTGTCTTCTGTTGTACCGGGTTTAACATCCGTGCCGGATGACTTCTCGTCTTTTTTACCGGTTTTAGTCTCCGTATCGGACGTCTTCTCTTCTTTTTTACCGGATTTATCTTCTGCATTTGACGTTTTATCGTCAGTATCGATAAGTCTTCTCGAGCAGCCCGATTCCTTACAGTTCATGCAGTCGCTTGAACATCCCGACTGAATCTTCGACATATCCTTACCCTTGGCTTCACCTTTTGCTTTAATATAATTCTGAGTTGCGGTAAGAATTGCAAGGATAAAGAACGCGCCCGGTGCCATAACCAGAATACCAATCGGTGAAAAGCTTCCGAATTCTCCCGCGAAGAAAGAATTGAGGCCCCTTACAAAGCCCGAAGCGGAATTTGGATCGAATACGCTGTTAACACAATTAACAAGAATCTGAGGAATTGATGTATGATAAACATCAGCACCCGTCAAGCCAAAAAATGTAGAGGCTCCGAAGAACTCTCTGACAAGTCCGATAAGCGTAAGTGCAAGCGTAAAACCGAGTCCCATTCCGATTCCGTCGAAAAGCGAAGGAAGAACTTTGTTCTTGGATGCATAAGCTTCCGCTCTTCCGAGGATAATACAGTTTACAACAATCAGATCGATGTAAATTCCGAGAGACGCATAAAGTCCCGGAAGATACGCATTCATAAGCAGTCCGACAACGGTAACGAATGTGGCGATAATTACAATATATGCCGGGATTCGAACCTTAGCGGGAATGACCTTTCTCAATGCGGAAATCAGCATGTTGCTGAGTGCAAGAACGACCATCGTTGAAAGTCCCATTCCGAGACCGTTAATTGCCGAAGTGGTAACGGCAAGTGTCGGACACATGCCGAGCATAAGTACAAAAGTCGGGTTTTCTTTAATAATACCGTTATATAATCTTTCGAGGCAGCTTTTCATTAATTTGCACCTCCTTCGGTAATAAGATTGAAATAACGAAGTCCGGTATTCACGCCACCGGTAACAGCATTTGAAGTAATGGTTGCCGATGTAATTGCGCTGATTTCCGAATCATTCGGTTCACCTTTGGTAACGGTAAAAGAATCGGCTTTTCTGTTAAAGAACTGAGGAACAAGCACTTCCTCCGCTCTCATTCCGAGTCCGGGTGTTTCCGAAATCGACAGAATCGAAATACCCTGTACCGTACCGTCAAGCGAAACACCCATATATAAATTGATATTTCCGCCATAACCTTTGGTATCAACCACGCTGAGAACATATCCGTAAAGCGCACCGTTTTCCTCATATGCCTCATATACACCGTCAATATAAGCATCCGTATAACCCGAAGCTGTCAGATCGGCAGATGCTTTCTCATCAACCGGAATCTCACTGAATGTAAGTTTTACATCCTCCGTAAGTTCTCCGTTCTCATCGGGTTCCATGAAAACTTCCGCGCAGGCTTTGGACTTCGCCTGTTCCTGCTGAAGTGCTATGGGCTCTTTGGTAAGTTCATAAACAAAACCGAGGATACCTCCGGCCACAAGAGTGATTGCAAAAATAATCAGAGTGTCTTTTATAATTCCTTTAACATCTCCCGATTTCATTTAATGTCCCCCCTTTCCGAATGCCTTGGGCATCGTTATTTTATCAATAAGGGGAACAATAAGGTTTCCTATAATAATCGCGTAAGATACGCCTTCCGCACCCGGTCCGAAGATTCTGAAAACGCCGGTGAGAAGTCCGAGGAAAATTCCGTATAATATCTGGCCTTTGCCTGTAATAGGTCTTGTAACATAGTCGGTTGCCATGAAAAAGGCACCGAGAATCAGTCCGCCACCTGCAATCTGTGAACAGATATAAGACCAGTCGAAGAAATAAGATTGTCCCGAAAGGAACGGAACCAGTCCGTAATTACCGAAAATAAGAAGAAACGCGGTAAAAGAAAGAAGATACATTCCCGGAATCTTCAAATCGATAATTCCCATTGCAATAAGGAAACATGCACCGAGTAAAAGAGCTATGGCACTTGTTTCACCGATTGTACCGCCTGTTCGACCGATAACCATATCAAGAACATTAACCGAACCGCCTGCTTTGATTACCGCCAAAGGTGTAGCACCTGTATATGCGTCGCAGGTAAAATCTGTCATATATCTTGCAAATGAAATCAAAAGGAAACATCTTGCGCCGAGCGCAGGGTTCATAAAGTTCTGACCAAGGCCGCCGAAAAGCATTTTAACCACCAAAATGGCAAAAACACCACCGAAAATACCTATCCACAAAGGAAGATGCGGCGGAAGGTTCAGCGCAAGAAGAAGTCCCGTAACAACAGCACTTCCGTCTTTTAAGGTGACCGGTTTGTGACATATTTTACAGAATAAGAATTCAGTAAGCACAGCCGCACCTACAGTTACAAGTATCAAAAGCAAAGAATAAAGTCCAAAATTCCAGATTCCGAAAATCGTAGCCGGTAAAAGAGCTATAACAACACAACCCATAATCTGACTTGTTGTCATCTTATCCCGGATATGAGGATTGGACGAAACTTCCATTTTATCTTTCATCGTTAACCTCCTACTTTTTCTTTCTGTCGGCGAGAATCAGTCTTCTCATCGATTTAATGGACTGTGTCAGCTGTCTTTTGGCAGGGCAGATATAGGAACAGCAACCGCATTCGCAGCATTCCATTCCGTTAAAAGCTTCAAACTTCTCTTTGTCAAAGTTCTGGGCAAAATCTGCAAGTCTTGAAGGAATTATTCTTCCCGGACAAACTTCAACGCATCGTCCGCAGTTAATACATGCGGTCTCGGTCGCTGATGAAACCTGATCGTGACTTAAGCATAAAAGAGCCGATGAAGTTTTGGTTGCGGGTACATTGATATCAAAAATGGCAAATCCCATCATCGGGCCACCCGAAACAATCTTCTCGGGTTCTTTGACAAAACCTCCCGCCTCATCAATAAGTTCGGCGTAATTAGTTCCGACCGGCACGCTGAAATTGACAGGATCTTTAATGCAGTCTCCGGTAACGGTAACAATTCTTCTCATCAAAGGCTTTCCTTCGACAACAGCCTGATATACCGCTACGATTGTATCGACATTGTTGACAATACATCCCGCATCGGCCGGAAGCATCGATGAATTGATTGTTCTGTTCGTAACCGCATAAATAAGATGTCTTTCGGAACCTTGAGGATATTTGGTCTTAAGCGGAATAACAGAAATTCTGTCTTCCTTTGCCGTAAGTTCTCTGAGAATCTTAATACAGTCGGGTTTGTTGTCCTCAACCGCAAGAATACCTCTTGCATTGTCGAAAAGTTTAAGGATAACTTTAAGTCCGCCGACAAGTTTCTCGGGTTCTTCTATCATTCTTCTGTAGTCGGAAGTAAGATAAGGTTCACATTCCGCACAGTTTGCGATTACATATTCTATTTTCTCGGGTTCTTTCGGTGAAAGTTTGACATGTGTCGGAAAACCTGCTCCACCCATGCCGACTACTCCTGCTTCTTTTACCAGATTAATAATATCTTCCTTTAAAAGAAGTTCGAGGCTCGCCGGTTTAACATACTCGACCTCTTTATATTCGTTATCGTTCTCGATAACAATCGCGGGCACATTATCTCCGGTAATAACTCTTCTGGGTTCAATTGCTTTAACAGTTCCCGAAACGGTAGCATAAATCGGTGCCGACACAAATCCGCCGGCTTCGGCAATTTTCTGTCCGATTAAAACAGAATCGCCTACGGCAACAACGGCGTTTGCCGGAGCTCCGATATGCTGAGAAAGCGGATATACGAGTTCCCCTTTGGGTTTGTATACACGGATCGGCTTGTCTTTGGACAGGTCTTTGCCGTCATACATATGTATTCCGCCATTGAAAGTAAATTTAGACATACCCCCTGCTCCTCCCAATTATAGAAATTAAAAATCCTATGAATTTATATTACTATTATTTTTTAGATTTTGCTACATTTTTTGTATTTTTATGGTATTATATATTTGTATGGGAAAACAGGTTTTACATGAAGTAAATCTTTTAATAAGGGTGGTTAAAAAATGAAAACAATCCGTAAGAATTTAGGCGACAAAAAATGCTCATATCCTATAGAAAGACTTGCCAAACCGGAAGAAATTCTGTTTCTTGACATTGAAACTACCGGTTTCACAGCCAAGAGCTCAAATCTCTATCTCATCGGCTGCGTCTTCTATGAGAATGATTCGTGGAACACTATTCAGTGGCTTGCCGAGAACTATGACGAAGAAATCGATGTTCTGAAAGCATTTCTCGAATTTTGCCTTCATTACAGTTTCCTTATTCATTTCAACGGAAACCGTTTTGATATTCCGTATCTTCAGCAGAAATGTGAAATGTACCAGATTCCTTTTCTTTTCGATGCATTCAAAGGAATCGATTTATACAAGAGAATTAAGCCGTACAAGAACTTCCTCAAGCTTGATGACTGCAAGCAGAAGACAATTGAGACATTTCTCGGAATTGTACGCGATGACAAGTTCAACGGCGGTGAATTAATAAACTATTATCATGATTATGTATGTAATCCGAATGAAGAATATGAGAACTGTATTCTTCTTCATAATGCGGAAGATATTGTCGGAATGCTTGATTTGCTTGCAATTCTCGCAATTCCCGATTTGTTCAATCTCTCCATTCGCGTTATGAAAGTTCAGGCGAACTACTACAACGATTACGAGAACAAGAAACGTCAGGAACTTATTCTCAACCTTCGTTTTATGACTCCTCTTCCGGTTCCCGTTTCTCACAGCTTCGGCGGCTGCTATTTTACCGGTAACGAGTTAAACGGTGTTCTTAAAGTTCCCCTTTACGAGGAAGAGCTTAAATATTACTATTCGAATTACAAGGATTACTACTATCTTCCTGCTGAGGATATGGCAATTCACAAATCAGTTGCTACTTATGTCGACAGCGAGCATCGTAAGCAGGCTAATGCATACAACTGCTACACCCGTAAGAAGAGCTCATATTTGCCTGAGTGGGAAACGGTATTCACTCCTTTTTATAAGAGAAGTTTTAAAGATAAGGAACTTTTCTTCGAACTTACCGATGAGTTTAAGACAAGCCGTGCATCTTTTAATCAGTATGCCGAGCACGTACTTCAGACTATGCTTATCGAAGAATATTAGTATCGTATATTTAGAATTTATGGCATTAGAAAACCTCCCCGATTGGGGAGGTTTTTTATCCTGTCAGAGAGGTTTTCTGAAAAAGAAAGAATCCACTCTCTCGAATCCGACCGATTTGTAATTAATCATCTGCTCAGTGCTTCCGATGAAAAGAATTCCTCCGGGAGCAAGTGCCGAATAGAACTTCTTGAAAACTTCATCCTTCGCTTCTTCGGTAAAATATATCAATACATTTCGGCATACAATAAGATGCTGGGACTGAGGATATAAATCCGATAAAAGATTCTGTTCATGAAATTCCACTCTTCTTTTGATTCGACCGGAAATCTCGTATTCGTTATCGGAAACCTGATTAAAAAACAGCGACTTCATATCCGCGGGAACATTTGCTATGCTCCTTGTATTGTAAATACCGTCCTTAGCCAGACCGAGAACCTGTTTATCAATATCGGTTGCATAAACCTTTATATGATCGATACTGATAAGTCTCGACATAGACATAACAAGTGAATAAGGTTCATCTCCCGTCGAACAGGCTGCGCTCCATACCTTAAGAGCGGTTCCAAAGCGGAATATCAGTTCGGGAAGGATTGTTTTCTCAAGGATATCCCACTGAAGGGGATTTCTGTAAAACTCGGAAACATTAATTGTAAGATAGTTTACAAATTCCTCATAAAGATCTTTGTCATTGGTTATACTGACAACATAATCCTCATAATTGTCAAAGGAATGTCTTTCAATAAGTGTATCGATTCGACGCTTCATCTGCTTTTCTTTATAGGCGTTTAAATCAATACCCGTCAAAAGAAGTATTCTGTTTTTAAAGAATTCGTAGCTGTCAGTCATTGGCAAATACCTTTATTTTTGTAAATTTTAAGCCTTAGTTTTCACCAAGGCTTAAAATATATATTTCTTAAATTGTCAGATACTTATTAAGCTTCTGCGTTCTCTTCTGCAACTGCTTCAACATCAACTGTCTCAGCTTCCTCTTCTGCTTCGGGAGCAAGTAAAGCCTTAACGCTTAAGCTGATCTTCTTGTTCTCTTCGTTGAAATCTACAATCTTTGCTTCAACTTCATCGCCTACTTTGAGAACATCTGAAGGTTTGTCAACATGATTTCTGGAAATCTGTGAAACATGAAGAAGTGCATCAACGCCTGTCTCAAGTTCAACGAAAGCACCGAAATCTGTCATTCTGGCAACTTTGCCTTTAACGATATTTCCGATAGCATATTTCTCAGCTGCATCTTTCCAGGGATTTGCATCATCAAATTTAACGCTTAATGCGATCTTGGAACCGTTGATTTCTTTAATCATAACTTTGATAACATCACCGGTCTTAAAGAGTTTCTTGGGATGCTCGATTCTTCCCCAGCTCATCTCTGAGATATGAAGAAGTCCGTCAACACCGCCGAGGTCTACGAAAGCACCGAAATCGGTAACGTTCTTAACTGTACCTTCAACGATTTCACCCTCTTTAACTCTTGCAAGAAGTTCTTCTGTGGCTTTAGCTTTCTCTGCAACGATAAGCTGCTTTCTGTCACCGATAATTCTTCTCTTCTTGGGATTGTATTCTGTGATAAGGAATGAAATTTCCTGATCTTCGTATTTGCTTAAATCTTTCTCGTATACATCCGAAACAAGGCTTGCGGGGATGAATACGTTAACTTCGTCAACAACAACCGAAAGACCACCGTTACGAAGCTGTGAAACTTTAGCTGTAATAACTTCTTTGTTATTGAAAGCATCTTCAAGTTTCTTACTACCCTTGTCAGCAATAAGTCTCTTGTAAGTAAGTGCTACCTGACCTTCACCATCATTAACCTTAACAACCTTAACGTCCATCTTGTCGCCGACTTTGACAGCGTCACAAAGATTGATTGACAAATCGTTGGTATATTCTGACTTGGGTAAAATACCGTCTGACTTGTATCCGATGTTAAGGATAACTTCGTCGGGTTTAACATCAATGACTGTGCCCTCTACTACCTCTCCTGTATGAATTGTTTTGAGTGTTTCCTCAAGCATTTGTTCAAAAGTTAATTCTGACATAATTTTGAACCTCCTCAATAATATTGTTTGGGGTTGATGCCCCGGCTGTAATTCCCACCAGTCCAACAGATTTAGGCAAGTCTAAATGCAAGTCATCCAGTGTCTGAATAAAATAGGTTTCCGCACATTCCTTCTTACAGATTTCATACAATTTAAAACTGTTCGAAGAATGAGCTCCACCAACCACAATCATCACATCTGCCGAAGCAGCAATTTCTTTAGCTTCTTTTTGACGCTCTTCTGTGGCATTGCAAATAGTATTCGCAACATTAACATCATAACCTTTTTTTCGAAAAATATCAACTAAATCTTGAAATTTTTTATAATTGAAGGTTGTTTGTGACACTATGCACAATTTTTCATCCGAAGATATGTGTAAATTGTCAATCTGCTCGGCAGACTCGATAACCGTTGCGGGTGTGGTCGACCATCCCATAATTCCCATAACTTCCGGATGTCCTTCGTTGCCGATGATAATCACTCTACGTCCTTCATTGCTCTCTTTTTCGACAATGGAATGAATTCTTTTAACAAACGGGCAGGTTGCATCAACATATTCCACAGAATTTCCGTCGAGAATATCATAAACGGATTTTGGAACGCCGTGAGATCTGATAATCACGCATCCTTCCTTAAGATTTTTAAGTTCTTCAAGTGAATTTATAACCGTAACGCCTTTGGATTCGAGGTCCTTGACAACTTCCTCATTGTGTATTATCGGGCCGTATGTATATATTTTTTTACCGGTTTCAATCTGTTCGTATACTTTGTCGACCGCTCTTTTGACGCCGAAACAGAATCCCGCCGATTTGGCCAGTTTAACTTCCATCAGAAATATCTCTCCTTTATCGGTAAAAGATTTATCGGCAAAATGCAATTATTGCGTTCTTTACTTCCTCGATTGTCATGTCTGAAGAATCAATAAAATGCGCATCATCAGCCTGTTTAAGAGGCGCAACGGCTCTGTTTGAATCTCTCTCGTCACGCTCGATTATGTCTGCTTTGATTTTTTCATAATCACATTCTTCACCTTTGGCGGTAAGTTCATCATATCTTCTCTTCGCTCTTACATCAGCACTGGCGGTAAGGAAAATCTTAACCTGAGCGTTAGGAAGAATATTGGTTCCGATGTCACGTCCGTCCATTACTACGTCGAATTCTTCGGCAAGATTTCGCTGAAGAGAAAGAAGTCTGTTTCTTACTTCCGGATTTGCGGAACTTGCGCTTGCCATATTGCCTACGGCTTCCGTACGTATAAATGCGTTAACATTCTCGCCGTTAAGCATCACAACCTGAATGCCGTCGATATATTTAATGGTTACATCTGCCTCTTTGCAGTACTTTGCAAAACCTTCCTGATCGTCAAGCGCAATTCCTTTATTCAAAAGGTAAAGAGCAATAGCTCGATACATGGCTCCGGTATCAACATAAATAAATCCCAGTTCCTTGGCAACGAGCTTGGCGATAGTACTCTTTCCCGCTCCCGCAGGTCCGTCAATAGCAACATTAAATCCCATAAAATAAACCTCCTTTTACTTATGCTTCGCTTGCTGCGTTCTCTCCCGCAAGATGTCCCGTCGACCACGCAATCTGGAGATTGTATCCGCCGGTCTGAGCATCCAGGTCGAGAATTTCGCCTGCAAAATACATATTTTTAACAATTTTTGATTCCATTGTAGACGGATTTACTTCTTTAAGTGAAATTCCGCCTTTTGTAATTATTGCTTCATCAAACGAAGCCGTACCAGTCACCGTAAGTTCCAGGTTCTTAGTCACTTTAAGAATTTCTTTTCTTTCGGAAGCCGAAATAACATTTGCTTTCTTGTATCCATCGACTTTAGAAAGTTCCAGAATCACCGGAACAAGTGATGAAGGGTAAATCTTAGGGAGAATATTCTTTATTTCTTTTAAATTTCCTTCCTCAAGTTCCCTGATAAGTCGCCTGTCAAACTGATCATCACTCAGTGCGGGTTTTAAATCTATATAAAGTTTAACATTGTTTGCATTTTTAAGATTGGCAAGTACCGAACTTGCCGTAAGAATCAACGGACCGCTCACTCCCGTATGGGTAAAAAGCATCTCACCCATTTCCTTATACACTTTCTTTCCGTCGGATTCAAGCGTGGCCGTGACATTTTTAAGTGAAAGGCCGGCAAGGTTTGCGCACCATTTTTCCCTGCATAAAAGCGGGCAAAGAGAAGGCTTCAGTTCAGTTACCGTATGTCCGTTACCTGCTGCAAATTTATGCCCGTCGCCCGTTGACCCCGTTATCGGATAAGATACTCCGCCGGTAGCAACAATAACCGTGTCAAACGAAACATCCTTAACCGAACTGCCTGTTTTAACCGAAACGCTTGCAAAAGTCCTGTTTCCGTTTTCATCGGTAAAAGAATTAATTCCTTTGATTTCGGAATTTAAACAAACCTGTACATTTAATTCATTCAGTCTGTCTTTTAAAGTTTTGATAATATCCGAAGAATGGTCGCTTACCGGGAAAACCCTGTTTCCTCTTTCAACTTTAAGTCTGCATCCGTTATTCTCAAAAAAGTTCATTACCGCATTGTTGTCAAAGCCGTAATAACTGCTGTATAAAAACTTCTTATTCGAATTCATGACATGTTCGAAGAAGTTCTCCGGATCGCAGTCGTTTGTGACATTGCATCGTCCTTTTCCGGTAATAAAAAGCTTTTTGCCGAGTTTTTCATTTTTTTCATAGACAGTAACATCGGCGCCAAGCTCAGCTGCTGCAATTGCTGCAATCATTCCGGCGGCACCTCCGCCGATTACGCATATCTTTTTCATATAACACCAAATAACCAATCCCGAAGCGGAGAAATCTCTCCTCCATGTTTTATACTCAAATAACGAACCAAAGATAATAAATTAGCCATACATGGTTCATTTTATAAAGCAGGCCCCGTAGTAATCAAACTACGGGGCCGTAAATACAGCAATTAATTAAACCGGATAAGCTCCGTTCTTTGTATCTGCTTTTGTAAGATCAACTTTTTCCTGCTGAGCTTTACGATATTTGAAGTAATCAACAGCAACCTGAGGGAACAGTGCATATGAAAGCACGTCTTCGTCCTGCTGTTTCCATTCCTTCATTTCAGCTTCAAGCTTGTCCATCTCATTAGTAAGACCTGCAGCATCAGCCGAACGCTCTGTATATCTCTTCTCACCGGGAATAACCTTGTCGATAACTTCCTGATTCATAGGTTTGATTGTCTGACCGTATTTACCGCGAAGGATATCCTTGGTCTGATCGGTAGCAACTTTGTATCTCTCGCCCATAAGAACGTTGAGAACTGCCTGTGTACCGACAATCTGTGATGAAGGTGTAACAAGAGGGGGCTCACCAAGGTCTTTACGAACATTGGGGATTTCCTTAAGCACATCTTCGTATCTGTCTTCTGCGTTCTGCTCTTTTAACTGAGAAATCATGTTTGAAAGCATACCGCCGGGTACCTGATACAGAAGTGTCTTAATGTTAACACCGAGTGACTTGGTGCTCATAAGTCCGCTTGCAAGGCACTCCTCTCTGTAAGGACGGAAGTAATCAGCGATTTCTGCAAGTAAATCCTGATCGAATCCTGTATCGTACTCTGTTCCCTTAAATGTCTCAACCATAACTTCGGTTGCGGGCTGTGAAGTACCCATAGCAAAAGGTGACATAGCACAGTCAATTACATCAACACCTGCTTCAACAGCTTTTAAGTATGTCATTGAAGCAACACCTGATGTGTAATGTGTATGAAGCTGAATGGGAAGCTTGGTGTTCTCTTTCATGGCTTTGATAAGTTCTGTAGCCTTGTAAGGAACAAGAAGACCTGCCATATCCTTGATACAGATTGAATCTGCACCCATCTCCTCGATCTTCTTAGCGATATCTGCCCAATACTCAAGTGTATAAGCATCACCAAGTGTATAAGAAAGAGCGATCTGAGCATGACCTCTTCCTTCCTGTGCTTTGATTCTGTTGGTTGAATCTACGGCAGCCTGAAGGTTACGAAGGTCATTAAGGCAGTCGAAAATACGAATGATATCGATACCGTTTGCGATTGATTTCTCAACGAAAGCATCTACAACATCATCTGCGTAAGGACGATAGCCCAAAATGTTCTGTCCTCTGAAAAGCATCTGTAACTTTGTGTTCTTGAATCCGTCTCTTAACTTACGGAGTCTGTCCCAGGGATCTTCCTTCAGGAAACGAAGGGATGCATCAAAAGTAGCACCACCCCAGCACTCTACCGAATGATATCCGACCTTGTCCATCTTATCGATGATGGGAAGCATAATTTCGGTCGGCATTCTTGTTGCAATCAATGACTGATGTGCATCACGTAAAACCGTTTCGGTAATCTTAATCGGTTTCTTTGCAGCACCTGTATTTTCCATTATATTTTCCTCCTGAATAATTATTGGTAATGTGGTAAAAGAACCACTTTAAAACGGAAATTTATGTATAAAACAAATAAATTACATAATACCGAAAATTGCCATGAAAGTACCGGCAGCAACCGCTGTACCGATAACTCCGGCAACGTTGGGTCCCATCGCATGCATAAGAAGGAAGTTTGTGGGATCTGCCTCAGCACCTACCTTCTGTGAAACTCTGGCTGCCATAGGAACGGCGGAAACACCGGCCGAACCGATAAGGGGATTAACCTTGCCATGTGTAACCCAGCACATAATCTTGCCGAATACAACTCCGGCCGCAGTACCGAATGCAAAAGCAACAAGTCCGAGAATAACGATTGCGATAGTCTCAAGTTTAAGGAAAGCTTCAGCTGAAGTTGTAGCACCTACGGAAGTACCGAGAATGATAACAACGATGTACATCAAAGCGTTTGAAGCTGTTTCCTGTAACTGTTTAACAACTCCCGACTCACGGAAAAGATTTCCGAGCATCAGCATACCAACAAGGGGTGCTGTAGTGGGAAGAATCATACAAACAACGATTGTAACAACGATAGGGAAAAGAATTTTCTCAAGTTTGGAAACGGGACGAAGCTGTTCCATCTTGATTTTTCTTTCCTTCTTTGTTGTAAGCGCCTTCATGATAGGGGGCTGAATAATGGGAACCAGCGACATATATGAATAAGCTGCTACTGCGATAGGTCCGAGGAGAGCCGTCTGACCAAGTTTTCCGGCAAGGAAAATTGAAGTAGGTCCGTCTGCACCACCGATAATCGAAATGGCTGCAGCTGCCTTGTCATTGAAGTCTACAAGACCTGTCAGGTTAAATAACATAGCTCCGAAGTATGCTGCATAGATACCGAACTGAGCAGCTGCTCCGAGCAGGAAACTCTTGGGGTTGGCAATCAGCGGACCGAAGTCTGTCATCGCGCCTACTCCCATGAAGATAAGCGAAGGCAGAATTGCCCACTCATCCAAAACATAGAAATAATAAAGTAATCCGCCTGTCTTTCCATCGCCGAAAGGTGCCATAATATCAGGATAGATATTAACAAGAAGCATACCGAAAGCAATGGGCACCAGCAAAAGCGGTTCATAATCCTTCTTAATTGCAAGGAAAAGGAAGAAACATGCAACCGCAATCATAACATAGTTACCCCATGTCAGATTTAAAAATGCTGTTTGATGAAGCAGATTATCCATTGTTGAAATAATGTAATCCATCTTTAACAAACCTCCTGTGTATGAAATGCTTTACGCATTTTCTCCTAATTAGTTCAATGTCGCAAGTAAAGCACCTGCTTCGATTGCATCGCCTGCTGCGCAGTCGATACTTGCTACTGTTCCGTCCTTAGGAGCAACTACAGGGATTTCCATCTTCATAGATTCGATTGTAACAACTGCATCTCCGGCTTTAACTGCTGTTCCAACGGGAGCATCAATCTTAACAACCTTTCCTGCTGCACCTGCTTCAACTTTGATAGAGCCTGCACCTGCGGAAGCTTTCTTTGCAGCGGGAGCTGCTACGGCGGGAGCTGCTTTCTTAACAACGGGAGCTGCGGCTACAGCACCTGTTGCAGCACCTTCTTCAACAACAACATCATATACGTTTCCGTTAACGGTAATTGTATAGTTTTTCATTATTTATTCCTCCTATTTAAGCGTTATGCCATTTTCTAGATTTCTTAATGCTTCTTACAACATATCCTTCAGCGGATCCGCTTCCTTCATATGCTGCGATAGCTGCTGATATAACAGCAACGAGTTCAAGATCGTCGGAAAGTTCATCTTCTTCTTTCTCAATGATCTGAGCGATTGTATTATCGAATGATTCTTCAACATTGGCATTTTTAGAAGCTGCCTTCTTCTCTTTCTTTTCAGCAATCGATTTCTCGATTTTGGGAATAATTCCGAAAAGTGAAATAATAAATGCCATAAGAATCAGAACGATGAAAACTGTGCCCATACCGAGTAAGGTATTTAAAGCCGCCGATTTCATTATCTCCCCGATATTTTCAACTTTATTGCAACCGGAAAGACATATAATCGAAGCAAGCGACAGACACATAAGTGAAATTCTCTTCTTCATGTCAAATCACCCTTTCTTATACTGTTCCGTGTTTCTTAGCGGGGCGGTCCTCATTCTTCGAATAAAGCATCTCGAATGCACCGATAACATATTTTCTGGTATCTTCAGGTTTAATGATATAGTCAACATATCCTCTCTTGGCTGCGCTCATTGCAGACTCCTGAAGGCTTGCATATTCGCCTGCCTTAGCGGCAACGACATCAGCGGCTTCACCATCATACATAATCTTGGCTGCATTCTTGGCATCCATTGTACCTATCTGTGCATCTTCCCATGCGAAAGTAACATCACATCCGAGTGCCTTTGAGTTCATTGCAACATATGCAGAACCGAAAGCTTTCTCAAGAACAACGTTAACCTTGGGAACTGTTGCGTTTGCAAATGCGTATGTAAGTTTGGAAACGGCTCTTGCGATACGTTTCTCAGCACATTTGCAAGCCTTGAATCCGGTAACATTGGTAAGTGAAAGAACAGGGATTGAGAATGCATCACAGAAGTTGATGAACTCAGCTGCCTTAACACATCCGTTTACGGAAAGAACTTCGTCAAATTTCTCAGCTTCCTTACCGTTCTCATCATAGATTACACTTCTGTTGGCAACACATCCGACTGTCATTCCGTCGAGTTTGATAAATCCTGCAACCATGTCTTTACCGTAATTAGCCTTAAATTCAATAAACTGATTGTCATCGGCAATATCGGTAAGTGCAAGTGCAGCATCTTTGTAGCATGCAGCTGCTGTATTTGATGCACGGTTCAAATCATCGTTTGTGATTGCACCGTCAGCTTCTTCTTCGTTATTTGCGGGAAGGAAAGAAACGAGTTCACGAATCTTGCCGTAAATTTCAGCTTCATCACAAACAAAATCAGCATTTCCGCTTTCTTCAGACTGGAAGGCTGCAGCTGATGTATCACATTTGTCTTCGCTGTTGCCGCAAATTGCGTTGGGAGCATTAACAAACAGATGAGACTTAGTCTCCATAAATGTAAAATCAGCAAGACCGGGAAGAATTGCAAGACCACCGCCGCATGAACCGAAGATGGCTGTAATCTGAGGAATAACACCTGAGCAAAGAGCCTGTTTCTGATAAATCTGTCCAAGGCCGTTTAATGCATCAGTTGCTTCCTGAAGTCTTAAACCGGTAGAATCGATAAGGCCGATAACGGGAGCTCCCATTTTAAGAGCCATATCGTAAAGGTTAGCAATCTTGCGTGCATGCATTTCACCAACGGAACCGTTGAGTACCGAAGCGTCCTGGCTGTACACATATACAAGATTGTCGTTGATAACACCATATCCGGTAATAACACCGTCTGAAGGAGTATCAACCTGTTTCAGATTGAAGTCGGTACTTCTTGCGCAAACAAGTGCGCCGATTTCAACGAAACTGTTTTCGTCGAGAAGAGATTCGATTCTCTGTCTCGCAGTACTAGTAGAACCACTCATTTTACTGACCTCCATATATATTATATAAAATTAATACGGTTTATCTGTGGATTTACCAAAATCCACGTACTTTAAGAGTGTAACACACACCTGTCAATAAAACTAGCATAATTTTATATTTTTTTTACGATTTAACCATTTTTTCATATTCAAATAAAAAATATGCATTCTCAGGGTAAAAATAACGCAATTTTGCCTTGAAAAACGATGTAAAAAACAATCATGGATGAACTTTGACCCGTTGTGTTTTCATTCGGGCAGAAGGAAAAGCCCTCCTCTCGTCTCGACGGCCGTATGCCCGGAAGCAACCAATTACCTTATACGGCCGTGTGAACAAAAAAATACCGGTGAAATTAATTCACCGGTAAAAAAACTTATATATCCAGTTTAATCTGATCGAGCTTTATCTGAATTTCCTGCTCTGCCTGAACTTTAAAATCATTAAGCAAATCATCGTTCATTTCGGGAAGGTCTTCAATAGATTTAACTCCGAAGGAACGAAGAAACTGCTCCGTTGTACCGAACAAAAGCGGTCTTCCGGGTGCATCCAGTCGGCCGACTTCCTGGATAAGGCCGTACTCTACGAGACGGCTGATACAGTGATCGGAATTTACGCCTCTTATCTTCTCAACATCGAGTCTGGTAACAGGCTGCTTATATGCCACAATCGACAGTGTTTCAAGGAGAGCGTCCGTAAGTACATTCTTCTTCGGAACCGTCGCAATTTTGACAAGCGCATCAAAAAAATCATCCTTGGTACGAAGCTGAATGGAATCCTCCAGTTCGACAATCTGAATACCGCGGTCCGATTTGGCGTATGCGACCTGCATTTCCGCCACGATTTCACGGACAAATTTCTCGTCTTCCTCAAGCACACTCGCGATATCCTCAACAGGAACGGAGTCCCCCATGGTAAAAAGAACAGCTTCTATGGTTGCCTGTGCTGTTTTACGATCCATAATTAACTCTCCTTCTTATCTTCGCTCAAATCCACCTTGACAATCGGTGCTTCGTAAGTAATTTCTATATCACCGAAATTCTCGGTTTGAATAACGCTTACGCTTCCTACTTTGATAAGCTCGAGGATTACGAGAAATGTCACTATCGTATCCATCTTGCTTCGCTGTTTGCTTAAAAGATTACGGAAGCTGCATTTTTTGTTCTTAACAATGTAATCGCAGATACTTGCCTGCTTTAAGTCAAGATCGACTTCTTCTTTTTGTATTTTACCGAAATTGGAACGAATCGGGTCAATCTTGTCTTCCTGTCTTTTACAGACTGATTTAAAAATATCGTTCAAAAGCTGTAATGTCGAATCGCCGATAAGCTCCTCGTAATCCACGGGCGGACGATATTCTTCGATTTCTTTCGGGATGGTCGGTTTCTTATATAGATACCGGTCATTTCCCATCTGCATGTCCTTAAGTTCATAAGACATGTACTTATACATCTTGTACTCGATAAGCTTCTCGACAAGTTCGGTTCTGGGATCTTCTTCCTCTCCCTCCTCGTTAACTTCGGGAGGCAAAAGCATTTTGCACTTGATGTCAAGCAAAGTGGCTGCCATGACGAGGAACTCACTCATCGTATTCATATCGTCTTTCGGAAGATTACGGACGTATTCGAGATACTGTTCCGTAATTTCAACGATAGGAATATCGTATATATCAACTTTATTTTTCTCGATCAAGTGTAAAAGAAGATCCAGCGGGCCTTCAAACACCTCAAGTTTAACGGGAATCGCCATGTTATCCTCCGTAAAATCAGCAAAAATACATACGCATAATATAAAAATCAGTCTTCATCGCCGGATGGTTCGAAATCAATAACCACAAGTTCGCCGGGGTCGAAAAGTCTTAAAGGAATCGTGTGTGTTCCCAAGCCGCGGCTGACAATGAGATGACGGTTGTTCTTACGATAAACGCCGCCGGAATATTTAGGGAAAAATCTCACTCCCGGACTTGCCATTCCGCCAAAAAGCGGAAATCTTACCAGTCCGCCGTGAAGGTGTCCCGAAAGTGTCAAATCAGCACCCCACTTGGAATATTTCTTAAAATAGTCGGGATTATGTGCCAGCAAAACGGTATATCTGTCTTCGTTCTTATCTCCGAGTTCGGATTTGACATACCCGTCATCCATTTTGACGATTCTTAATTTCTTATAAAATCTTCGGTCAATTTCGAGACCGGTAATTTCAATGTTGTAATCTTCAAGGTAAAAACCTTCATTTACAAGAACCTTCAGATTATCAGATTCGATATCCGACATATAGTCATAATAAAGGCTCTTATATGTCTCCGGATAGATTCTTGCTCTGTACTCATGATTTCCGTTCGAGTAGTAAACGGGATAATCCTTAAGAAGTTCTTTCATAAAAGAAGATGCGGTTTCATAACCGTTGCCTTTTGCGGCAGTTATCATATCGCCTCCGCAAAGAATTATATCGGGATTTTCTTTTCTTATGGCTTTAAGAAGTTTTGAATTTCCCTTACCGTATCTTTTACCATGCAAATCCGCTATGTATACCGCTCTTAATTTCTTCTTGATTTTATCTGATTTAACTTTGTATCGACCGGGTTCAAAAACCGAAAGATCGATTATATCGGCAAGAATAAGAAAAGGAATTAAGGCTACGGACAAAACCGTACCGATTTTGAAAAGTTTAATGAAAACTTTGAATACAAACGTAAATACTTTGATAAATTTCCCAAACAATTTAACCATCGTCCTTCCCCTCCTTACTCACATTTTCTTTGTAAAAAAGAGCCACATAACAATGCGGCTCTTTCAATTCATAATTCTCAACTATAAAAAGCGAATTAGTTATACTTACGCTTTCTTGCAGCTTCGGATTTCTTCTTACGCTTTACAGAAGGTTTCTCGTAGTGCTCTCTCTTACGAATTTCCTGCTGAATACCTGCCTTGGCACAGCTTCTCTTGAAACGACGTAATGCGCTATCCAAAGACTCGTTTTCTTTAACTTCAACTCTTGACATATCTCAACCCTCCTCCCAGTCATTAAATTTGTGCATTCGACTGTTCGGGTAAAACTCTTACAAAATTGCACAAATTGAATTATATACACTAAACTTCGATTAGTCAAGCATTATTATTTAATCATTCCTTCAAGAACTTTGGAAGCTTCGGCAATTGCGGCATCAATACCTGCCGGATTCTTACCGCCGGCCTGCGCCATATTGGGACGTCCTCCGCCACCGCCGCCTACCAAAGCAGCGATTCCCTTAATGAGATTTCCGGCATGTGCACCCTTGTTCATTGCTTCATCGGTAGCCATTACGACAAGATTTACTTTGCCGTCCGAATCTCCTGCAAGAACTACAACGCCTTCACCGAGTTTACCTTTTAAGCTGTCTCCCAAATCTCTCAGTGAGTTCATGTCTGCACCGGGAACTTTGGCTGCGAGAAGTTTAACACCTTTAATCTCAACAACATTGTTCATAACATCGCCGAGTGCTCCCTGAGCGGCCTTAGCCTTAAGGCTCTCAACTTCGGACGAAAGAGATTTGATTTCTTGCAGCATTCCGTTAAGTCGGTCAAGAAGGTTAGCCGGAGTAGATTTTACAACGGCTGCAGCTTCGTTGAGTTCTTTTTCAATATTCTTATAATATGCGATAACATTACCTGCAGTGATTGCTTCGATTCTTCTTACGCCTGCTGCAACGCCACTCTCTGAAACAATCTTGAAGTTTCTGATATCACCTGTATGTGAAACATGAGTACCGCCGCAGAATTCCTTTGAGAAATCACCCATGCAAACGACTCTTACGGTCTCACCGTATTTCTCTCCGAACAGAGCCATTGCGCCGGTCTTCTTTGCTTCTTCGATAGACATTACTTTGGTTTCAACGGGCATATCTTCAGCAATTTTTGCATTAACAATTGCTTCAACTTTCTCAATTTCCTCAGCTGTCATAGCCTGTGAATGTGAGAAGTCAAATCTTGTTCTCTCGGCATCCTGGAAAGATCCGGCCTGTTCAACATGATCGCCGAGTACTTCCTGAAGTGCTTTCTGAAGAAGGTGTGTTGCGGAATGATTTCTGCAGATATCTGCTCTTCTAATCTTATCAACTTTAAGAGTCGCCTCATCTCCGCTCTTTAATGTACCTTCGATTACGGTACCGATATGAGCCACTCTTCCGCCTTTAAGTTTAACTACGTCTTTTACCTCGAATTTACCTGTAGAGGTAATGATTTCACCGAAGTCTGCGCACTGTCCGCCCATTGTTGCATACATGGGAGTTACATCACAGATAACGGTACCGTCCGAGCCGGTCGGAAGTGAATCGGTAAGCGCAGTATCGTTTGCGAGTGCCTTAATTACGCCCTTGCTTTCAAGTTCATCATATCCGGTAAAAGATGTAACAATCGAATCGGGAAGTTCTGCAAAAATATCAGCGTCAGCCGAAAGTTTAGCCGTAAAACTCTTGTTGTCTCTTGCTTTCTGCTTAGCAGCCTCCATTGCCGAAGCGAATCCTGCTTCATCAACGGTAAGACCTTCTTCAGCAGCCATCTCTACCGTAAGCTCGATAGGGAATCCGAATGTATCATAAAGATAGAAAGCTTCATTACCGTCGATAACGGATGCATTTGCTTTCTTCTTGTCATCAAGAATCTTCTTAAACTCTTTCATTCCGTTTTCAAGAGTGCTTTCAAAACGAAGGATTTCTTTTTCGAGTTCTTTAAGAATAAAGTCTTTATTCTTAACAAGAAGAGGATAACTTTCATTGTATACTTCATCAATATATACAGCTGCAACAGCTAAAAGATTCTCTTTTGAAAGGCCGAGTGTACGTCCGTGTCTTACAGCACGACGAATAAGTCTTCTGAGAACATATCCTGCTCCTGCATTTGAAGGAAGTAGCTTTGCTTCATCACCGATAAGCATTACGGATGTACGCATATGGTCTGCAAGAATTCTCATGGATTTTGTGAGCTTCTCGTCCGTGTCGTATGTATTGCCCGAAGTCTTTTCGATATAAGCGATTGTATCAGTAAACAAGTCTGTCTTATATACATCCTTCGTTCCGTTTAAGAAAGCAAGGTTTCTTTCAAGACCCCAACCCGTATCGACATTTTTCTTCTCAAGGGGAGTAAGTGTCAAATCCTTATGCTTTTCGTACTGCATGAAGACATCATTACCGAGTTCGGTATACTTACCGCATGAGCATCCCGGTCCGCAGTTCGGTCCGCAATCCGGAACATCCGCAATATAGAACATCTCACTGTCAGGACCGCAGGGACCGTACTCAAGTCCCCACCAGTTATCATCTGCGGGAAGATAGTAAATATGATCTTTTAAGAAACCTGAAGCGATTCTGTAAGAAGCGCCTTCTTCATCTCTGGGTGCATTCTCGTCACCTGCGAAAACAGTTGCAGCAAGATGCTCTTTATCAAAACCGAACACACCTGTAAGAAGTTCATAACTCCATTTGCATCTTTCTTCCTTAAAATAATCTCCAAGGCTCCAGCTACCCATCATTTCAAAGAAAGTAACATGGCTCTTATCGCCGACGGAATCAATATCGTTTGTACGAACACATCCCTGAACATTGCAAAGTCTTGTTCCCAAAGGATGCTTCTCTCCGAGAAGATACGGCATCAGCGGCTGCATTCCGGCAACATTGAAAAGAACACCTGTTGAACCGTCTGAAACAAGTGAAACCGCACCGACATCAATGTGTCCTCTTTCTGTATAGAATTCCTTCCAAAGTTTTCTTAATTCGTTTGAGGTAAACTGTCTCATGATTGGTAATCAATCCTCCTAAATCATATAAAATTATCTTAATTATTAAATATATTAATCCGTAAAAAGCTGAACCCAGTAGGTTCCGTATGAGTCATCGTTCTTAAAACAGCCTATTCCGACATGTCCGAATGAGGGATTAAGAATATTGCTTCTGTGACCGTCCGAATTCATCCAGTCTGTCATAACGGTTTCGGGTGTACTCTGTCCCGCTGCGATATTCTCTCCTGCTGAGACATAAATCACGCCGTTTTGTTCAAGTATGGTAAAACACATACTGCCGTCAGGTCTGGTATGTGAAAATGAGGTTACTATCTCCTCTGCCCTTATCATCGCAAGACGATCCAGCTCCGCACTTTCCGCTACGGCATTCACGCCGGCGGCAGTTCTCTGTTCGTTCATAAGCTCAACCACCCTGGAAGATACATCGGTAAAAGAAATATCTTCGGAAGCGTTCTCTTCAGGATTTCCGATTCCCGGCGGATTCTCTTCTGATGTATTCTCTTCGGAAGACAATTTTTTTCCGGAATCGGAAGGGAATCTGGAATCATACTCATCTTTGGTAATCAGATATGATGAAGAAACATAAGCTGTCTCACCTTCAAATTCAAATCTGTACCACTTTCCGTCGACAGAACCGGAAACATGTACCTCATCGCCTATATTCAACGCACCGATACGTTTAGATCCCGTATCAGGCAGACTTCGAACATTAACATTCTTGCAGGCATAAAGAATCATGTCTGCATCATCGGTTGTAAATGACGCACTTTCCGAATCCTCCGAAACCACAACGACATCGGAAGACTCTTCTATGACTTGTTCAGCAGATTCCGGTTCTTCAAAAGAAACCGTCTCTTCATTTCCGCCTGCATCCCTGTCTTTGCTGCTGTTATCGGTATCACTCTCTTCGCCGATAATAAGATTTTCCGCCGATTCTGCATCTGCCGACGACAATTCATCTTCGGAAACAGTTTCCGACTGAATTTCCTGATTCACAACGGAAACATCAACATCCGAACAGCCGGTTAAAACAACAGGGAGTAAAAGCAGTAAAAACAGTCTGATTCTACCCATATAAAAACCCTCTGGAAATGTAACCCAAAACGTAACCCGAATTATATTGTACATCAGCATAAAAGGACTTGCAAGCAATTTCATTTTGTCTTGTTATGCAAATCGTCAGGAGTGAAAAGCCCTCCTAACGTTCCGCCGACGTGTTACCTTATACGACCGTGTTTTCTTTCGAGCAGGAGGAATTGTCCTCCTGCTCGTCTCGCCGGCTGCATGTTGCGAAGCAACTAATTACCTTATGCAGCCGTGTGAATAAAAAAAACAGGGCGGATAAATCCGCCCTGCCTTTAAATGACTGTTATAAAAGTAACAGATTAGTTGTTATGAATCTTTCTTTCTACATATGATGTATGAAGAATTTCATGTGCCTTGTGTGAGTTAGGCTCACCGAAGAACTCTTCGTAGAGTTTCTTAACGGAAGCATTCTCATGTGACTTACGAACAGGCATTGAAGCATCGTAATCATAAAGTGCTTTTGCACGTAATGAACGATAATCCTCAAAGTTACGAACTGAAGCGGGAACCTGAGGCTGTCCGCCACCGTTGATACATCCGCCGGGGCAAGCCATGATTTCTACGAATGTATAATCTGCTTCGCCTGCACGAATCTTGTCCATAATAACTTTGGCATTTGAAAGTCCGGAAGCGATTGCAACCTTAACTTCAAGACCTGCTACTTTGTATGTAGCTTCCTTGATACCTTCCATACCACGAACCTCTGTGAATTCAAGAGGAGAATCGTTTGTCTCACCTGTAAGTTTCCATACAGCTGTACGAAGAGCTGCTTCCATAACACCACCGGTAGCACCGAAGATAACAGCAGCACCTGTTGACTCACCCAAAGGATTGTCAAACTCTTCATCGGGAAGTGCTGTAAAGTTGATACCGCATCTCTCGATAAGTCTTCCGAGTTCTCTTGTTGTCATTGTGAAGTCAAGATCTGCAACGCCTGCTGCATTCTGATCGTCACGACCGATTTCAAACTTCTTAGCTGTACAAGGCATAACCGATACAGATACGATTGACTTGGGATCCCAGCCCATCTTCTCTGCGTAGTATGTCTTAAGGATAGCACCGAACATCTGCTGAGGAGACTTGCAGCTTGAAAGATGTGCAAGCTGATCGGGATAGTAATGCTCGCAGTACTTAATCCATCCGGGTGAGCATGATGTAATCATAGGAAGGCATCCGCCGTTTGTTACTCTACCGAGTAACTCTGTAGCTTCTTCCATAATTGTTACGTCTGCTGCGAAATCTGTATCGAATACTCTCTCGAATCCGATTCTTCTTAATGCAGCTACCATCTTGCCCTGAACGCCGGTTCCGATAGGCATACCAAACATTTCACCGAGTGCTGCACGAACAGCGGGAGCTGTCTGAACAACTACATGTTTCTCGGGATCTGCGATTGCTTTAAGAATATCATCAATGTTGCTCTTCTCATAGATTGCACCTGTAGGACAAACAGCGATACACTGACCACAGCATACACAGCTTGTCTCTGCGAGACCCATTCCGAAAGCAGATGAAATCTCGGTAATAAATCCACGATTGTTTGCTCCGATAACACCGATTCCCTGTGTCTTCTCGCAAGCTGCGATACAACGACGGCAGTTAATACATTTGTTATTGTCACGAACCATATGAGCTGCTGAATCATCAATTTCAAACTCATTGGTAATTCCTGCATACTTATCTACATCATCTACGCCGAAATCTTTGCAGAGTTTCTGTAATTCACATTTTCCGGAACGTACACATGAAAGACATTTCTTATCATGATCCGAAAGAATAAGTTCAAGAGTTTTCTTTCTGTATTCAAGAACCTTGGGTGTATTGGTGTATACTTTCATACCTTCGGTAATAGGATATACACATGATGCAACAAGTCTGGCTCCTCTTCCTTCGTCAGCTTCTACCATACAGATACGGCAAGCACCGATCTCATTGATTTCCTTTAAGTAGCAAAGTGTAGGAATATCAATACCTGCAAGTTTGGCAGCCGCAAGAATGGTAGAACCCTTAGGTGCTTCAACAGCCATACCATTTATTGTAATATTTACGGTTTCCATTATTTTACCTCCTAAAAATGTTATCCGCTTTATAAAACGGAATTAAATAAAGTAAGGTCAAATCGACGCGAAACACAGTCTTTTGACCGTATAATCGCGATTACTGCTTGGAAATAGCACCAAACTTACATGTTCCCATACAAGCACCGCACTTAACACACTTGGATGTATCAATTGCCATTGCGGGAAGTTTCTTTCCGGGTGCAATGTAATCTGTCTTGGAAATTGCTGTAGCAGGACACTGCTTAGCACACATTCCGCAACCGATACATTTCTCTTTGTCAATCGAGAATGCAAGAAGATCTTTACATACACCTGCAGGACACTTCTTATCAACAACGTGAGCGATGTACTCATCTCTGAAGTAACGAAGTGTTGAAAGAACAGGGTTGGGAGCTGTCTGTCCAAGACCGCAAAGTGAGTTGGCTTTGATGTAGTAGCAAAGTTCTTCGAGTTTATCGAGGTCTTCGAGAGTAGCTTTACCTTTGGTAATCTTATCAAGCATTTCATACATTCTCTTGGTACCGATACGGCAAGGTGTACATTTACCACAGGACTCATCAACTGTGAACTCAAGGAAGAATTTAGCAATATCTACCATACAGTTGTCTTCATCCATAACGATAAGTCCGCCCGAACCCATCATTGAACCGATGCTGATAAGGTTATCGTAGTCAATGGGAATATCAAAATGTTCTGCGGGAATACATCCGCCTGAAGGTCCACCTGTCTGAGCAGCTTTGAACTTCTTGCCATTGGGGATACCGCCACCGATATCTTCGATAACTTCACGAAGAGTTGTTCCCATAGGAACTTCTACAAGACCGGTGTTGTTAATCTTACCGCCGAGAGCGAATACCTTGGTACCTTTGCTCTTCTCTGTACCCATTGAAGCAAACCATTCCGGTCCGTTAAGGATAATTCTGGGAACGTTTGCATATGTTTCAACGTTGTTAAGAACGGTAGGCTTTCCAAAAAGACCTTTAACTGCAGGGAAAGGAGGTCTGGGACGAGGCTCACCACGATTTCCTTCGATGGAAGTCATAAGCGCTGTCTCCTCACCACAAACGAATGCACCTGCACCGAAACGAAGGTCGATATCGAAATCGAAACCTGTTCCGAAGATGTCTTTACCGAGTAATCCGTATTCTCTTGCCTGTCCGATAGCGATTCTAAGTCTCTCGATAGCGATAGGATACTCAGCACGAACGTAGATATAACCCTGGTTAGCGCCGATTGCATAACCTGCAATAGCCATAGCCTCGAGTACTACATGGGGATCGCCTTCAAGTACGGAACGATCCATGAATGCTCCGGGGTCACCCTCGTCGGCATTACATGCAACATATTTCTGATCTGCATCGGGAACGAGTGTTCTTGCAAGTTTCCATTTCTGACCTGTAGGGAATCCGGCACCGCCACGGCCACGAAGACCTGCAGCAAGAAGTGTGTCGATAACCTGCTCGGGTGTCATCTCTGTAAGAACTTTTGCAAGAGCCTGATATCCGTCAACAGCGATGTACTCGTCGATGTTCTCGGGATTGATTACACCACAGTTACGAAGAGCAACTCTCTTCTGTTTCTTATAGAAACCTGTCTCAACAAGGGGAATGATTTCCTCTTCTTTGACTGTCTCCTGATAGAGAAGTCTGGTAACAACTCTACCCTTTAACAGATGCTCCGAAACGATTTCGGCAACATCGTCTGCTTTAACCATCGAATAGAAAGATCCTTCGGGATAAATCAATACGATGGGGCCGAGTGCACAAAGTCCGTGACATCCGGTCTTAACTACCTGTACTTCATCTTCGAGACCGTTTTTCTTAATTTCGCTCTCGAAAGCATCGATGATTTTCTGACTTCCTGAGGAAGTACATCCGGTACCACCGCAAACCAATACGTGTGAACGATACATTTATCTGTCCTCCTCAAATTATTTCAAAACATTTCCGATTGTGTACTCGCTTATAACCTGTCCGCCGATGATGTGACGATCGATTACTTCAAGTGCCTTCTCGGGAGTCATCTTAATATAAGTAATCTTTTCTTTGCCGGGCTGAAGAACCTCTACGATGGGCTCATACTGGCATAATCCGATGCATCCTGTCTGTGTAACGGCTACATCCTCGATTTTTTTCTCGGCAACAGCATCTGATAAAGCAACAAGAACAGGTCTTGCACCTGAAGCAATACCGCATGTAGCCATACCGACAACGATTCTGGTACCTGCTTCCGACTCGTTACGAAGAGTAACAGCGCCCTGCATCTTGTCTCTGATTGCTTTTAATTCTTCAAGAGATTTCATTTGCGTTCCTCCTAATTTGCTAAATATTTACTCCGTTATCAACGGAAAATTTCTGTTCTTTGAGGTATTCCATTATGTAATCGGAAACTTCCTTTTCCTTAAAAGAAATTCCGCCGAGAACCTCTCTGAATTCTCTGGTGTCCATAACGGTCTCCTCTCCGTCAAAAGTATAACGATACAGGAAATCGATTTCCTCATGATAGACAACTAACGTATGAATGGTTGACACGATGTCGCCCACAGGCATTCTGTCAATATTAGACAGCTGAAAAGATGCATAAACAGATGTTCCCTCACCCACCTTGGATTCAATTCTGAATTCACCGCCTGCCGAAACTGCCGCTTCCTTGTAAAAAGGAATTCCGAGTCCGACTTTTCTGGTCGTTCTGGTGGTAAAAAAGGGATCCTGTACGTGTTCGAGCTGTTCCTCGGTCATTCCGCAGCCGTTGTCCTTAATGGTAATTTCAAGAAGGTCTCTGCCTCTGTCAACACCAACGGATATTTCGATGAGCGAAGCATTTGCTCTGACGGAATTTTCCGCAACATCAAGCACATTCAATGATATTTCTGTCATCATGGAACCGTCTCTCCCGTTAAGTCTGTCTTACATGTATTTCTCAAGAATACCTTTAACTTCACCCGGAGTAATCTTACCGTAAACTTCTCCGTTAATAGTCATAACAGGTGCAAGTCCGCAGGCACCTACGCAACGGCAGGCATCCAGAGAGAATTTTCTGTCCGAAGTACACTCTCCGCCTTTAATTCCGAGGATTTCCTCAATCTTTGCGTAAACATCTCCGCTTCCCTTAACGTAGCATGCAGTACCGAGACAAACGGAAATCTGATACTCACCCTTGGGATTGAGAGCGAACTGAGAATAGAAAGTTGCTACGCCGTAAACCTTCTCGAGAGGAATACCCATTCCGTCTGCGATCATGGTCTGTACCTCGATGGGAAGATATCCGTAAATGTCCTGTGCTTTCTGCATAATGGGCATCAAGGCACCTTTCTCACCTTTGTTTTCAGCGATGACTTTCTTAAGTGCTTCCTCTTGCTCTTTCGTTCCGGCAAAAGGTACTGTTGTTTTCTTAGAACTCATCCTAAAAAACCTCCTTGATATTTTTTTAACAAATTATTTTCCAGTAAAAGTTGCCCAAACATGACATTTGCGCAACTTTAACCACAAAATCGTTAATATTGTAACATACAGAATACTAAAAATCCAGTAGTATTTTCCCCGTTATCTATATATTTCCTGTTTAATTAAATGCTCTTCTTCGTGCTCGCATTTTTTGCCTTCACCCTTCCCACACGAATCGGGAATATATACTGTAATCTTCTCTTCCGTAACTTCAACTGCAAAAGAATCGCATTTTCCGCCTGTAGTTTTTTTACTCAGAAGCGAATCGTTAATTTCATCATATGAATTATCGCTTAAATATGAAAAGAATTCCTTTTCAAATGAACTTCCTCCCGATTTGACGAATTCCTCAAGAGTTCCCGATACTGGCTCTTTGTAATCTGAAGCCGGCGAAATTTCGTTCAAAATCATATCGTTCCTTATGGCATTTGTTACGGAAATGCAGGAATATAAATCGGCAAGCGAATTATCAATCTGCTTTCTTTCATTTATCTTGTTAAGCGCAATTATTCCGACAATAATCGCAATTATTCCCAGCAAAACAGCCAGACCGCTCATAATAAGAGAAACAATACCGAAAAACAGTGCGATTCCGACACAACCCGTCAGGAAAGCAAGAATAGCGATTATCAGTCCGACAACGGCAAGTGTACCGAGTTTTTTGGAATCATCGTCCACTGCCGAAATCTGCTCATTCGAGCCGTAATACCGGTTAGGATGATTCTGAATATTGTTAAAGTACGGTGAGGCATTCTGCCCGGGGTAATTTTCTCTAAGAATTTCTGTTCCCTCAAAGTCTTGATTGTTGTTAAAATTATTATCCATTATTCTCTCTCCGAATTATTGTATTAATATAGAAACCGAAATATATCTTGTTTCATTTGTTTTTAAATCTCTGAAGCCGACATATCCCGAAAGGTTATCCGCAATTTTGGATTTTTCCGCATCAACGTCGTCTTTTATCACAAAAGTCAGAGATCCGTCTTCTTTTGTTTTTGCTTCGAAAATCTCAGCGAAAGCATTTGTTTTTCCTTCCGAATCCTTCATACCCTTTAGGAACACTTCCGTACGACTCTTTTCGAATGCGTTTTCTTTATTGTATTTGATTGTAACGGTCTCGCTTTCATTCGCCTTAAGATCCATTGAAATTGTTGTTTTGGAAAGGCTGAATCTGTAAGCGCGTTTCTTGACTGAGACACTTACCGAAACCGGTTTTGAACCGGGTGTAAATTCCTTTATTTTGCCCTCTTCGCCGGATTTTTCCGAATAGTCTCCGAAAACAAATCTGAAAACAGCTTTTTTAGTCGTTGAAGCAATCTGCACATATTTCAAAGGAACCGTAACCAGACCGTCCTCAACCGGAACCACAATATTATTGGGCATATATTCCGTTTTTCCGTTATTCTGAGTTCCGACAAGGCAAGCCGCATACTTACATGATGTATTCGTTTTGAACGTGACATACTCAGTATATCCGAAATGCACGGCTTCGGTCTTTTTTACCGAAGGCTTTTTGCCCGAAGCGGCTCCGAAGCATGTATTTGTTATGGTAAAAGAACCGGTGAAACCTTCTTTATTCTTACTCTTTAATGTTACTGTTGCTTCCCTTGACGAAAAAGTCAGAACATAGTTTTCTTTGCTGATTCTTTTAAGTTTACCGCCAATAACCGAAGCCGAATAACTGTAATACGAATACGGTCCCATTCCGTAATAAACCCGAGGATCGACATTCATAATAAGCTGATTGTTAACCGCCTGAACATCTATCTTCCTGGAATTGCTGTTCTCGTTCAAATACACGGGAATACTCCTGCCCCCGTTATCTTCTTCCGTAATAAGGTCATGTCCCGAAAGAGTGACATTAAAAGATACCACAGGTTTGTAAGTGAAATTGATTCCCGACAGTTTCGATGTGACTTTTGATCCGTCCGTACTTTTGAAAGTAACCTTGACATTTTTAAGTTCACTCTGCGAAGAAAGGGTGAACGTTCCGTCAATATCGTAATCACCTTCGAAAACACCGGTGTACTTGCTTGAAGTCTTGATACTTAAAGGAATACCTTTAATAAGGTCATTGGGGTAAAAGATTTTACCGTTCTTTGCAAGTTCCGGTTTAACAAGAATAATTTTTACCGAATCATAAACAAGACACCCGTTTTTCTTTTCGGCGTCGGTCATTTTATAATACACGCCGTCAGCTTCTTTTACCGCAACAGCTGCAAAAGATACCTTACGTGTTACGATGGTTACTTTGGAATCTGTCAAAACCTCTTTATTATCCTTTTGAACGGTTACCTGAGATGTGATTACTTTGCCGTATTCGTTTACGGCCGTCATTCGGATTGCGAATGTAAAATCATCGTCTCCCGCCGGTGTAAAATCCCTGTCAACAATCAGGTTGCCCTTTGAATCAATTCTGATATATTTCGAAGCGGGTGTACTTTTGAAGGCAGATGTGTAAAATCCGTCTTCCGTTCCCGGCTTTAAGCCAAGAAGTTCATATCTGACATTCGATATTTTACCTTTATATTCCGAGCCCCACACATCTTTGGTCACATATTTGATTTTGGTGCTGAGTTTGCTGCCGTATTTCTTGTATAACGTTTCGGGAACCTTAAGTTCGATTTTATCCGTACTTCTCTTGATATTCAGTTCGACATAAACGAACGAATCCTCGTTTCCGGAAAAATCCGCTCTTTTGAGCGCTATCGGAAGATAGTACTTTCCCGGTTGAGCCTCTGAGTCTATATCATAATAAAGGTTTCCGGTTGCTCTGTCGTAGGAAGCAAATTTCACAGTGTCCGTATTCTTGTCATTTCTGTTGTCCTTCGAATAAACATAATCCGCAATATCAATTTCCCTATCCGTTACAGTTTCGGGAAATTTGATATTCGCAACGAGCGCACCTTTCTGACCGGTATAGAATGTTTTGATTTTCTGATTCACTTTCAGTTTGGGTAAAAGAACTCTCTCCGGCGATTTGACAGAAACGGTTTTACCTTTGAGCGAGCCCGAAGCTACGATTATATTATTGTAATCATCGGATTCAAGAAGATTTCCTTCATATAATTTGTCTTTAAGCGAAATAAATCTTTCAACAGTATCCTGTTTGTTTGCATCGCTTGAATTCTTTCTTATCTTCCAAAGACCTGCGCTGAACTTAATCTCTGAATCACCGAAATCAAAATCTTCCGGGAAAATAAACATCACATCTTTTTCATATGCATAGTTTTCATTTGAATATATGCAACTGTAATTCTCATCTCCTACCGAAGCATTGACGATATAGAAATACTCGGCTTTATGTGAAGTTTTCTCTAGACTCTCGTTCATCGAAAGATGAAGTGCAAAACTTCCGGCACCGGCATTTGTGAGAGCTACATCAACGTTGCCGTATGAATAATTCGAAACCGGTTTTAAGCTGAATGTGGATTTTAAGCCATAATTATCCGAAACGGAAATCGTGTACTTCGTATCGGATGATACATTAAGCTGATCAACATAAAAAGTCAGTTTACCTGTTACGGGATCGAATTTATAATCGTACAGTTTGTCAACCGAAAAGTTCTCGTTGTCAACCGTAAGATCGTCATAATATCCGTTATACGAATCAGCAATTTTAAATGTGCAGTACGAATCGCTTCTCAAATCGATTACGGAATTGTTTTCGATGCCTTCAAATCCAAGTTCTCCTAATCCTTTTCTCGGAACAAGCATAGCTTTCGCAAGCTGTTTTTTCGAAGTTGCATCCGTCAGGGAAACGTTGATTGTTTTACCAAGGAAGCGGTCGTCAACCGTAATCTTTTTGTATGTTTTGCCGTTTGAAACCTTAATGCCCTCCGAAACGGCTTTTTTATCGACGGTAAAAGAAACGTCATAGGACGTGGGTGCAAGTGAATCATTGCCACGGTTAAGAAACATCTTAAATTCACTGTCACAGACAACAAGCTGCTTACCGTCTCTCTTGTAAAAGAAATCGGTACCCGAAAACTTATCGGATTCGAAAGCAACATAATCCGTCTGTTTTGTTTCGATACTGAAAGTTGCATCATAGTCAAAAGAAAAAACGATATTCTCCCAGGTTGTGAAAAGCTGGTGATTGACCATATTCTTAACAGATAAAATCTCGAATCCTTCCTTCGGGCAGAACGTTACCGTCACGGGATGATTCTTTTCCACATAAAGATTACCGTTATCTTCCGTTCCGATAAGATGGCTGGTCTCGTTATCAACAATTACAGCGGTAGCGTTTGCTTCGCCACCCGATGAATCTTTTAAGCAGATTCTCATAAGAGATTTATAGTATACTTCCAGCGAAAGGTCACCGGTAATATACTCTTTGGGTATAAGCCAGTACTCTCCGTCCTTATGAAGTTCAATCGATTCGGATTTCGAGGTTCCTTTGTTTTTAACGCAGATTACTTTACTGATATAACATACTTCTTTTCCGTACTCATCTCTGGCAGCGGAAACTTTACCGTCATCAGTCGGTAAAAGAATTGAAATATAAGCGTCCGAACCTGCAGAAACGCTCGCAGTGTCATATGAAGTGTTCTTGAATCTGACCGAAAGAGTCTTCTTGGGATCGGTTTTGTTAAACACAAGAAGCTTGTAAGTTTCGTCAGCGCCGTAAAGATTCTCCTCACTTACAGTTTCGTCATAAACGACATCTTCCTGCGTTTCTTCTTCGGAAAGAGTCTCTTCTTGGGCAGATTCTTCAATGTTTTCTTCTTCCTGCCGATTTTCTTCCGGGATTAAATTTTCCTGCGTATTATCTTCAAAAATAACCTCTTCCGAATTGTTCTCTTCCGAAATAACTTCTTCCTTGTCTGCATCTTCCGAAATCACTTCATCCGAAACAGTTTCGTCAGATACTTCTGTTTCCAATGCATTCTCTTCGATTAAAACATCGTTTTCAGATTCTTCGAAATCATCGTCGAAAACCGTTTCAATTTCGTTGTAAACAGCACCTTCATCGCCCGTTTCGACAACATATTCCTCCGCAAAAGAAACAGGAGTCGAACCCGCAATGAAACTCACTGCGGCTAAAACGGCGATTACCTGTTTAATCGGAAATCTTTTTTTCATAGAAATTACCTTTTTACCTTTCACACAAAAAACAAAAAATAATATCGTAATTATCCCCTAAACATCCAATTCAGAGTATATCATATTAATATGAAAATGCAAAATACGGTTTTATGGCGGGAATCAGTCTGTCAATCACGCTTTTTTCTTATTCGTAACACACTCCTGTTTTTGATAAAATAAAGAAAAATAAGCATACTCTTTCTCCCCTGAATTATGCCACAGTATTCCCTGAATTAGCAATCACGATTCGATGAAGATTATATTTTTGTTCAATTCGGCAATTGACATTCAAGAATTGTGACAATTCTTTTTATTTCTTGAAAAAACATATTCAAATTGGTATAATAATTTTGTATTGGGAATGCAGGGGTACATTCTGATTTTATTTTTTCCCGGGGCAGTTTTTGCCCTGTCTGTTTTTTGTATATCCGTATTATCCCCATTTCCGATATGTGCTCTTTTTTCAGCCCTTTTTTACCGGGCTTTATTCTTATATCTTTCGGAGGATATTTATATGACAGTTGAAGACATTGTCAGGATTCTTGACGGAACTCCTTTAACATGTAAAGACAATCTCGGTATCGAGGTCAGAACGGCCTGCGGTTCCGATATGATGAGTGATGTACTGGCTTTTGCCAAAACACAGTGCGTTCTCCTTACCGGGCTCTGCAATCCCCAGGTAATAAGAACTGCTGAAATGATGGATATCGTATGCATAATCTTCGTCAGAGGTAAACAGCCCGACGAATCGATGCTTGAGCTTGCCGAAGAGAACGGCATTCCTCTCATATCCACGCCTCACAGAATGTTCTCGGCGTGCGGTCTTTTATACGAAAACGGATTGAGAGGGGGTAAAATGGATGCCTGATGTAATGGAACTGGTTTATGAGGTTTCCAACGAAGATTTTACCCGTGCGGGTGAAGCTTCGAGTGATGTTAAAAGAAAGCTCAAAAAACTCGGTATCCCTTCCGATGTAATCAGACGCGTTTCGATTGCCCTTTACGAAGGCGAAATCAACATGGTCATTCACGCATACGGCGGAAAGGTTACCGTAACGATAAGCGAGGAAGCGATTACGATGGTTCTTGCCGACAAAGGCCCCGGAATTCCGGATATCGACAAAGCCATGGAAGCCGGCTACTCCACCGCTCCCGACAACGTTCGAAACTTGGGATTCGGTGCCGGCATGGGACTTCCCAACATGAAAAAGAACTCCGACGAAATGAATATCGAAACTCAGATCGGAGTCGGAACAACCGTTACGATGACGGTTAAACTGTAGAATTTACAAATCCGTTTTTGGATATTTTTTCCGAATGTCACCGGGTGTTTTAAGCTAATTTAAGGAAGGGAAATTATGGATCTTTACGGAAATTCCGTGTACCTGCTCGAGAATCAGTGTAAAGGCTGTACCAACTGCATCAAGCACTGTCCGACGCAGGCTATCAGAGTAAGAAACGGCAAAGCGGTCATTTCGACGGAGAAATGTATTGACTGCGGAGAATGCATAAGAATCTGTCCTCATCATGCCAAGAAGGCCAAACGAGGATTTATTGATGCTATCAACAATTATGATTATTCGGTTGCCCTGCCCGCTCCCGCTCTTTACGGTCAGGTCAATCATTTAGAGGACGTCAACATTCTGCTTACGGCACTCAAAGCGATGGGATTCGACGATGTGTACGAAGTCAGTGCGGCAGCCGAAATCATTTCCAGGGAATCGAGAGAATATATCACCTCGCATAGAGAAAAATGGCCTATTATAAGTACGGCCTGCCCCACCGTCGTACGTCTTATTCAGGTAAGATATCCCGATTTGATGGATAATCTTTTACCACTCATTACCCCTGCGGAGCTTGCCGCAAGACAAGCCAGAGCAAGAGCGGTTGAGAGAACGGGACTTCCTCCCGAAAGGATCGGTATTTTCTTCATATCACCGTGTCCTTCGAAAGTAACCGCTGCGAAATCTCCGATCGGTTACAAGCACAGCGATATCGACTGCGTACTTGCCATCAAGGACCTCTACCCCATCCTGGTAAGTACCATGGGTGAAGTTGCCGATCATCCCGAGGATCTTGCGATTTCGGGTAAAATAGGCATAAGCTGGGGAATTACGGGCGGTGAAGCCGGCGGTCTTCTGTCGGATGCTTATGTGGCAGCGGACGGAATCGAGAATATCATTCGCGTGCTTGAAGACCTTGAAGACGACAAGTTTTCAAGCGACCTCGAATTTATTGAACTTAACGCATGCAACGGCGGTTGTGTCGGTGGCGTTATGACAGTTGAGAATCCTTTTGCGGCCAAAGCCAAAATGCAGGCTCTGCGTAAATATATGCCTGTCAGTGCGACACATAATGTCAAAACCTATCCCTACGATGCGGAATGGACAGACAATGTTGAATACATGCCTGTTTTTGAGCTTGCCGATAACTTAAAAGACAGCATGGCCAAAATGAGTGAAATCGAAGCACTCTGCAAAGAACTTCCCGGACTTGACTGCGGCTGTTGCGGTGCTCCGACATGTCGTGCACTCGCCGAAGATGTTACAAGAGGCGTGGCCAAAAAGAGTGACTGCAGTTATGTGCTTCGTGAATATCTGCATAAGCTTACCGATGATTTCCATGAATTGAATCAGATTTAAAATTTATATATTTTTAGCTTACTTCAATAATTATTTATCCGGAGGTTTTTTACCATGAAAGTGTCCGACATCTGTTCGAACAAAGATTTTAAACTTTTAACCAAGGATTTTGAGGACCGTGAAATCAGTAAGCCTTTCTGTTGCGATCTTTTGAGTATTGCAATGGGCAAAGCTCCCGCCGGAAGCTGCTGGGTTACCGTTATGGCCAATGCCAACACGCTTGCGGTTGCTACACTTACCGATGTTTCCTGTATTGTAATCGCCGAAGGAATTTCATTCGACGACGCACTTATTGATAAAGCAAACGAAGAAGACATCATTGTTTTTTCAACTTCTCTTCCCGTTTATGACGCGGCTGCGATAGTCGGCGCCGGTTTATAGTATTTCTTTTACCGATGGCTGTTTAATGATTTGTTTTACTATGGGGGAATCATGAACAGTTTCTATTACGATCTGCATCTTAATTCCTGTCTTTCACCTTGCGGAGACGATGAATCCACACCCGGAAACATCGTCGGAATGAGTGTGGTCAAAGGACTTGAAGTCATAGCTTTAACAGACCATAATACAGCCAAGAACTGCCCTGCTTTTATGTCGATAGCCGAGCAGTTCGGGATTCTTGCCATCCCCGGAATGGAGCTTACCACTTCCGAGGAAGTTCATGTCGTTTGTCTTTTTTATACCCTTGAAGATGCAATGAGATTTGACAAATATGTCGAGTCAAGAATTCTCCCCATCGCCAACCGTCCCGCTAAGTTCGGCAATCAGTTCATCTGCGATGAAAATGACGAAGTCGTTGATGAATTTCACACGCTGCTTATATCCGCCACAAGTATTTCGTTTGACGATGTTTACGATTTGATGGAAGAATTTAACGGTGTAATGATTCCCGCCCATATCGATAAAAAATCGTTCTCTCTGATGTCAAACCTCGGCTTCGTTCCGCCCGATGCACAGTTTAAGTGTTTCGAGCTTCATGACATTACGAAACTTCACGAATTGCAAAGGAATGACCCCTATCTTCTGTCCTGTAATGTCATTACGGATTCCGACGCTCATTATCTGAAGGATATCAATGAACCCGTCAATTCTCTTTTTGCCGAAGAGAAATCCGTTAAGGCGGTTCTCGATTCATTAATCAAACCCAAACGGGATTAGCACGTCTTTTACCCTTCTTGTTTCTTCCTTAATATATATTTTCTTCAAAAGTTTGTTTACAAACCCAAATCTTTATTCTATAATTTTGCTTGATGGCATAATGTTTTTTTATTGTGCACAAAATTAAGGAGGAAGTTTCACCATGACTAGAGAAAAACAGTCAATGGATGGTAATACCGCTGCGGCTCATGTAGCTTATGCGTTTACTGAAGTTGCCGGTATTTATCCCATCACACCTTCATCTCCCATGGCCGATTCAGTCGATCAGTGGTCAGCAGAAGGCAGAAAGAACATTTTCGGAAATACTGTAACAGTTTCCGAAATGCAGTCAGAAGCAGGTGCAGCAGGTACCGTTCACGGTTCACTTGCAGCAGGTGCTATCACAACAACATTTACAGCATCACAGGGTCTCTTACTTATGATTCCCAATATGTACAAGATTGCTGCTGAGCAGTTACCTTGTGTATTTGATGTTTCAGCTCGTTGCGTTGCAACACAGTCACTTAACATCTTCGGTGACCACAGCGATGTTTACGCTTGCCGTCAGACAGGTTTCGCTATGCTTG
>JAKSSB010000020.1 GCA_024403285.1 Lachnospiraceae bacterium
CAGGCTCTTATACACAATTGAGGAGCCCCATCTTTCTTCGAGGTTTAGATCCTCAACAGCAATAATTCCGAGGAGTTCGAACATCGTAATGTTCTTTGTGAGTTCGCCTTCCAGCGAAACCTCATCAACTGCAACTGCGCCAAGTTTGAAAGCGACATCTTCTGCAACTGTATCCGGGACTGTAGCGAACTCGAAGTTTGAAATATTGTCACCGTTTTCAGTATTTACATAGTAACCATGGTTTGGATCGGTTACATGAATGATTTCTGCGCAACCCTGAGGAATGAACTCTTCATACTCTTCAACGAAAACAAATGTGAAACCATAATCAACGCAGTTCTTAAAATATTTGGAAATAGGATGTTTGGCAATCGAAGCTGCATCGGTAACGAATACTACATACTGCTCGTCGAAAGCGAAATTCTCATCTTTCTCTTCTTTTCGGGATTCTTCTCTTGAAGAAAGGATTGCATACAAATCTTCAAGTACAACATTCTTACTTTCTTCATCTATAGCAATGTTTCTGATTCCCGACTTTACATTCTCAACGTTTCTCAGCCATCTTACCCATTCCATCTTCTCTGCATATCCGGGAGAAAGAATGTAAACAAGTTTAACTTCGTTGAAGAAATGCCTAATACCGATATCAAGTGTGATATTCTTCATCATTTCCTGAAGATACGCCTTGTTTCCTACAATTCCTATGCCGCATGACTGATTGAAGTCTGAAATAATCGGTGCATCATTGATGTATTTGTAATCTTCCGATACTTCTTTGGGAACTGTACAAAGCGGATCTTCCGTATCAATAAATTCCTGTTCGGGATATTCAACCTGGTTAGCCGATTCAACTGTACCTTTTCCGAGATAAATCTGAAGAAAATCAGGATGTTGAACTTCTCTCTCGAAAAGACGTTTGCCGAAAAGATTTGTTTCATTGATGCTGTGCTCAAGTGATTCGTAGATGAGATTTCTGATTCGAATCTCATTCTTTCTCGATTCCTCGATAACAACTCGTTTCTCTTCAATGTACTTGTTGTAATCTTCTATACGTTTAGCAAATTCCTTCTTGTAATTCTTCTTATCAACAATTGCAGTAACAATCGACATTATGATTCCGACCGACATCGTCGCTGCGCTGTAAATTACGAACGTTCCGCCGCTTCCCATCAGTCCTCGAAGAACAACGGTAAGTCCAAGCATTACGATAGCCGGTATCAACGACATTATTTGCTTTCGGCTTCTGCGGCTTCTGTGCTGCCTGCTGAATTTTAAGTTTGTCTTCTGGAATTTTGTACTGAACTCTGGTGTTTCTACTGAACTTCGGATACTCAAAGTGAGTAGACTGCTCATTTACTCTTCTGTATGTCAGCCCGTTAATTTTGAGCGAATCATACATTGGCGAGTAAAATTGTCCGTTTTTGTAGTAGAAACTGAAATCTACAATTGAAACGAAATCGCAATCATGTAATTCTTTGGTTCCGGAGATTTTAGCACCATTGATGTATAGACCGTACCTGCTGTTGTTATCACGGGCAAATCTGCATCCGTTTTCAACATACAGTGTAAAAGAATCAGTTCCCAAATGCTCACTGCTTACCTGCAGGCTACAATTCGGTGTTCCACCTACATTAACCATTCCGGTTGCAGGAAGATCGATTACCAAATTGTAGTCCTTTCTGTCGAAATCGAAATCAATCAGGAAGGAAACATTGAAAACATCATTGTTTGACTCTTCATATTTTACTATAAATTCATCGCCATGTACAAGCTCTTTTGTAAGTAATCTTCTAACATCGCCTAAAGTAAAATATAAGTTATCAGAACATGTAATAATCCATGCTTCATTGACTTTCTCAAGAACAAGCTCGATTGGTACGAAGAACAGCTCCTTTCTGAGACGTACTGTGTTCTCCGGTGAAGTACCGATACTGATATAAGTATCTTCTGGAGAAATCTCTATTTCCTTATAAAGGTTCTTATTGGAAATCAGGAGTTTGTATCTACCATTCATCGCCTATATTCCTCGTCAGTCTGAAAATATTATTATTGTGCCGTTTCTGACACCGAACTCTCCCAGTGTCTTGTCTCCTCTAAGCAGTGCTATCGGTCTCTCTGCTTTCAGAAAACAGTTCTTAACGCTCGAGATGTCTATTTTTAAATTATACGCTTCATTTAATGCGATTACCAGCTCATTTGCCGATATTCCGAGAGGAACCTCGATATCGGTATGAATGTTTCGTTTACTAGCGGTAAAAATTACTGTTGCTGTCTCACCCATCTGATATCACCTCTTCTTATAATACCAAAAATGCTGATTTTTTCATGCCGCTGCTTACCGCAAATTCTTCAGCTTTGAGTGAATCATAATGAGTAATATGTTCAATATACTCACTTACCGAGAACTTAGGGGTTAACGCCGGTGAAATTAATGCGTTATCGGCCAAATCATCAAAATCATTACAAATGAAAACGTACTTTTCATTGCTTGCGCCGTTCATGTTGGAAACCATAGCATTTGTAGCATAAACAGATGCTGCAGTCTGGCTCGTGACTATTACGACTTTGTCAGCCACTTCCATCAGTGAGATTTTCTCATTGTCAAATTCCGAATCAACATCAACAATGACAAAATCAAAATCATTTGATTTTCTCGCTGAAGTGGCGAGTTTTTCATATATTGAGAATTCCAGTCCCAAAGCAATAAGTGAAGCTTTGAAAGGAGGAAGATATGTAAAAAGTTCTTTTCTCAATACATGTTTAATGCTCTCGTAAAGGTTTGCGCTCGGATTGGCAAGTTTTGCATATACATCCGAGGCAGTAACCGCCGTGGGATTCTTCATCAGTCTTTGGAAAGTCTGTAACCAGCTCGCGTTGATATACAATACTCTCTTATAGTTCTGTGTAAGGCATGCGGCAAGTCCAAGAGCCACAGTTGTCTTTCCTACACCGCCTGCTGCGGAACAAACGAGAACAATCTGAGGATCTTTCTTCGTTTCCGCATCGATTCTCAACGTTTCGGAGCTTCGTCCGATAATTTCATTGAAGATTTCTTTGATACTGGTGTATTTAAAGATTCTGGTAACGTTTAAATCGCCGGTTTCTTCTTCCTCGGCATCATACTGTTCAACCATCAGGAATACATTTCCAATGCTGTGTCTCTGAAGTGAAGAATCGTACAAATCTTCCGAGACAACCATTACATCTGCTTTCTGAGGTGTAACAAACAATGTATGAAAATATTCCGGGTCGGTTATTATTTCCAAATCAATCTTGCCCAAGAATTCTTCGGCAAATTTCAGCTGAAGAGGAACCAAATAATTAATATCTGTATCAGCAATAATAATTCTCGGTCTAGCCATCTTTCATTTCTCCTACATCATAACAACCCTAAAGTCGCTGTTTGCAAATCTGATTACATCACCGTTGTTAAGCTGAACAGGTGTGTTGGGTTGTAATTTGACCTGATTTACGAACGTTCCGTTTGAGCTCTGTAAGTCAGCTGCGTAGCACACGCCGTCTCTCTGTGAGATTCTGCAGTGAACTCTACTGATCATTTTATTGAATGTAATGGCACCGTCTACTTCTGCCTCTTTCTTGCCAATTGTGAAGTCAGGTTTTGTTACTTCGATTTCCATCGGTGTCGGTGTATTGAGACCTACGAGCTTCATTCTGACAAGTGACTGTCTATTCGGTTGAGCGAATCCGTTCTGATTTGCTCCGGATACATATCCGGTATTCATTGGAGCGCCCTGGCTGTAAGAATTCTGTCCATATCCGGCATTGTTCTGAGAATATGCAGGATTCTGTCCGTAGTTCTGAGCATTCTGCGAATAGTTGTTTGCTCCCGACGGCATGTTCTGTGCCTGATATCCATTGTCGCCGTTATCATAAGAAGCACTTTCCTGATTTGTCATCTGGCGAATTGTACTGCTCTTTCCACCAAGTTTGATATACAAATCAACGATTGACATCGATCCATTCTGCAAATCTGAAATTAGCTGATTTGTCTTGGTTGACATCAGTGAAGGAAGCTTCATCATCAGTCTTACAAGATTTGTTCTTATTTCATTGTCAAAAATCGATTCATCTTCAAATACATGCTCTTTAAGAGGAAGATAAATGAAATTTACTTTATATGTCGTCATGTCGACAAAAATTTTGTCGAACGATATATCAATATTTCTGCAGGATAAGAAACCGTTGTTCTTAACTGCTATGATATTTTCAAAAATGCTGGTAACAATAATTACGAAATTATCTGCCGAAAGATTCTCGATAATCGATGCAAGCGGTTTGAGATTTCCTGTAAGATAAAGCAAATCAACGCTACCATTATACATCATCTTCATGCACCTTACAAAGCAACTGCTCCACTGGCTCTGAAGTACTTTATATTCAGTTGATAAAAATGCTGAGTTATCATTAAGAATATAGGCAAAATTGGTGCCGCATTCCATCTCGCGAATAACACCTTTTTCAAGTAAAACCATGATATTCCACCTTCAATTATAACGTTATGAAAAAACAATGATACCAATAAGCAGTTACTGTACTTCTATTATAAAATGGGGATTTAAACTGCCGATAGGCTTTAGCATTTTTAGAGAATAAGACTTGAAGATAAAAATCAAAAAACAAATTATCTCAGTATTCCCTGAACTCTTTCTCTCTCTAGTGCATAGTCTATCACAATTGTTTATTTTTAGCAAGAAAAAAAATAATATTTTTTTATTTATTTTAATCCCATTTCTTTCCTGAAGGAATCGAAGCTTGGCTGATACACAATTTCAACCGATGCCAGTCCCGTATCGGACAGGTAAATCGTATACCCGTTTTTGACGCCTTCCGAATTATCATCCTCGACAAAGAAATAAACGGAATCATTCGATCCTTCGGAAGTATCATAAGAGGTTCCTTCCAAAGCCTTCTCTACAGTTTTGCGATCATCTCTGAACTTCAGGCCTTTAGGAAGCCGCAAATCGACAGTCTCTCCATAGTACCCGATTATATTTATATCATATATGAAGCAGTTCTCGATAAAAGCACTGTACACGTCGTAATTCTCGGCATAACACGAAAGGGTATACTCGCCTTTGGTAAGCTTCACAGTTCCCGTCGAGCCGTTTGCAAGAGCCTCGTCCGAATTTTCGGTATCGATTGACCATCCGTTCGCCGTAAATGCCGAAACAGGGGAAGGAAGTCTGTATACCGCCCCGTCAATTGAGAAAGAGTAGTCGCCGAAATTATCCGATACAGAATTCGGCTGCTTATATGCCTTGACAATTTCAGGAACTTCATTTTTCGGTGAAATTGTCTGATTCGGATTATCGAATCTTACATACTGAATTGCCATTTCAGACATTACTCCGTCAAAGAAGGTAAAAGAAACGTAATTCAGCGCTTTCTCGCGATACTCAATCTGAATTTTCGGATTATAGTCATACGTACCTGTCGGCTCGCCGAATGCCGCTACAACATCATCATATGATGATTCCCCGTATACAACCCCGTTCGGGAATTCTACCTTAACATTGGTCGAGCCTTTAATCTGAAATCCTATCAGCGCACAGTCCAGAACATTCGAACGGTTTTCGGAAAGATTTTCAACAACACCGACAAACTGTTCCCCATCTTTTTCAAGATAATAGACATTTCCATAATTGCCGGCATTCACATTCATGGATGTATCATCGGTAAAAGACCATCCGTCATCCATAAAAGATTTGAGTGAAAGCGGGAAATCATATCTTTTACCATCAATGATAACCGCATACTCTATACCAAGTTCTGATTCGGAAGGAATCTCCAAACCGGCAAAAGCATCATCCGCAACCGGCTCTTCCGATACTTCCTGCGACATTTCCTCAACTTCGGTTTCCGTCTCGGAGTCCGGCATCAAACTTCCGGTCTCCGAAACGTCATTTAAAAGATTGGTTAATTCCGAAACATTCGCGCCGGTTTTGCCGCATCCGCAAAGTCCCATAGTCATAAGCAAAACAACAATTCCGCAAATAATTATTCTCTTTTTCATTTTCCCTTTTACACTTTCTAAATATAGTCTTCCTAATATGTCATTTTATTTTGCTTTTTTAGCAATGATGAAGATTGCTCCTCCGATAACCAGTACACTTGCAGCTCCGATTGAACCGAAGAATACAAGTTTGTTGGCAAGCCAGAGTACCATGAAGTTCGTTGATACAGTTACCGGATTCTTAAATACATAACTTCCGGCTCTCTCCTGCTCCTGTTTCCACTGAGCATCGTCTGTATCGGTTACGTTTCCTGCAATATCTTCAATTACGATTCTTACTTCCTGAGCAACATCACTTTCTCCTACGAAGAACGATCCATTGTAGTTATTAAGTCCTACAGTTAAATCTGCTGCGGTTGCCACAGGCTGTCCGTCTACGTATGCCTCGATGGATTTGATTCCTCCAAGGTCTACGATTGAGTATTTAACTTCAAGGTTGCTCGATCTGATTACCGAATCCTCAAGGTTGATGATGTTCTTAAGTTCAGGACAGGTTGTGTCTACCGTGAATCCCATTACATCGAGAATCTTGTTTCCGTTCGAATCGATTGAGTTCTCGGGTACACTGATTGATGTGTTACCTGTTGCATCGGATGACGAAATGCTGAGTTTATATGTTCCGTCTTCCTGGAAGTTCTGTTTGCTGATTGTATAAACATATTTATACCAGCTGTTCGATGAAGGCTCTGCACTTCTGTTCATATCAGAAGGTGTTGTTGTGAAGAATACATCAAATGCTTCACCGTCTCTTGTTGCTGTAATGTTAAGCGATCCGCTCTCTACCATGTCAGGATTGTACTCGGTAATAACAAGATCTTCCGTTACTGTCTCATCTCCGGTAAGTTTAATAAACTGTCCGCCGTCCGAGATAATCCATGCGAGGTAATCGCTGTATTCGTATACAGAACCGTATCTGTTCGCCGTAAACTTAACGAAACTGTCAATTGTATGGCCTGCATAGTCGGACATGGATACTTCCAAGAGGTAAATGCCGTCGCTGTCCACATCTTTGGCAATGTCGAAGGTTCCGTTTCCGCCGTTAGCGGTTGTCGTAGTCTTGATATACTGCTCTGTTATGTCATTCTTCTCATCAAATCTGGTCTTGGTAAGCTTGGTTGTAGCTGATTTGAAGTTCTGATCTGAGAACTCATATGCAACGTTAAGGTCTCCTTTGTATGCTCCGCCGTTGTCACCGTCTTTGTTTACTCCGTTAATCTTAAATACAGGAGCTTCGATTGTCTTATCAATTACCATGAGTTCCGATACATACTCATTCATTGCATTGGTTGATTTATCCTTGTAATTGATTTTGACGATGTATTCGCCTTCCTCAACAAGTGTAAATCTTCCGACATGAACATCTGTACTTTCATCGGTCCATGAAGTTGAAAATGCATTCTCTGCGCCGTTCTTCGTAACAAGAATCTGAACATCGGAAGCATAGAAGTTTGCTTCGTTAATTGTAATGGTTCCGTTGATATCACTTGCGTAATATACTTTGCCGTTATTCTCTGCTACAGGTGCGTTGTAGGTAACAGTTGCATTGGGTGCAATGTTATCTGCTACAAGACGCTTATCTTTTTCCTGAGACACCTTATTGTCCGAACGGTCCGAAGCAGAGACTTTAACCACACCGTTAAACTGATGGTTAGGATCAAGTGCATCTTTTGGAATAGAGAATTTGATAACAGCATCCCGGTGTTCCTTTTCATAAGTAATCTTCTCTTCTGATACAATCTGATTCAAAAGTTCAGTATTTACGTTACTTACTCCTGCCGCTTTCACATAACTGTAATTGAATTCATGAACACCTGCTATAGTATCCTCCGCGATTACAGTAACATCTATTTTACCATTATAAAAACCAAATGATATGCCGTTAAGAACCGTATCAAGAATCGGAGTACTGAACTTAATTTCTTTTATGGTAGGATCCTCACAGTCAAGAGTAAAATAACTGGTCTCACTCTTTCCTTCATTTCCGGCCATATCCGTTGCAGAACACGAAACATCATAATTCGCCTGCTTATCGTAAGTAATTCTAGCCCTATGCATATCACCTTCAGATGTCCAATCTTTTTCTTCGCTAGGTAATATATCACCATAAGGTATACTATTATTTCCGGTTACATCATTAGCATGAATATCTCCAAAGGAAAAATCTTTAAAGCAAAAGTTCTTTTCTTCTACAGAAATCTCACTGGTTAATGATTTACGATTATAGTAATCGTATTTAATGTTTGCATTTTTAAAACTTGGCAAAGTGTTATTGGGTTTTACTCCCGGATATTGCACTTTAATTACCGGACATTTCGTATCAAGAACCAGTCCCTTTGACCTGAAAGATTCAAGAACTTCTGCATCTTCATCTGAATCATTATCGCCAAACTCACCCTGGTCCTTCAAGTCTCCGCTTTTATCATTCTTAACAGTATATGTCATAACATTTCCGGCTCTGTCTGCATACTTAATATTGATATAGTATGTACCATCACCAAAATTATTAGTAATATTCTTCTTACCGGAGGATATAATAACATTAGTCTGATGTTTGATTTCATTTTTATCCGGATTCTCGTTTCCGCCCTGGTTTCCGTCATCGTTTCCACCCTGGTTGCCATCATCACTTCCACCCTGGTTTCCGCCATGGTTTCCATAATCATGTCCGAAAATATAATCCACAGCACTCGAGATTACTGCTCCAAGATGATTAAAATCATTTGACAAATCGTCGTCATCGTCATCATCATCATCATCTGTTTCCCCTTCGCTGCTATCGTTATTGGACCAATTAATTCCCAATGTGGAAGAATAATATGTTTCGCCACTTTCTACAGCCTCAACGCTAAGTCCCACATCTCCGGCCTCAAAATTTCTTTCATATATACGAACATCGGCAACAACCTGCGCAACTTCATTGTCTTTTTCAAGACCTGTTCCAAGTCCATAGTATATAAAATCGCCACTATACTTATCCAGTTTCGGAGAAGAAAGATCAACTTCTATTTCCGGTGCAGTCTTATCAATAACAATCTCTTCCGGTGCATAAGAAGTGTCTTCATTATCGGAATAGTCTTTTGCCTTAATTACAAGTTTATAATCTCCTTCTTCTTCCCATGTCAATCGGCCAACGAAGCCCGGAACTCCTGCCTGGTAATAATCACTGGAGCTATCAATCTGTGAAAAAGAAATATCGTCATTTGTAAGCAATACACCATTTCCGCCATCCTTATATACGGTCATAGTCAACATTCCCGTAGGATTCGACACATTGAAGTTTTTCTCATAAACTACCACATCAACTCCCAGAGAAGTTCTGTAGTATTTTCGTGAGTCGCCTTCATATTCTTTCGCATTAAAACTGTCTTTAAATTCCTGTACTTCATCATCTGAAGCGTCCTCGGGAAGTTTATCCATTTCTTCATCCGGAATAATGGGAATATAAAATGCCTTTACAACCGGCGCCGTACCATCAATTACCAAATTGCTGATATCCACTTCCTTATCCGAATTGGTAAAAAATCCGTCCTTATATGTTACCGAATTACCTGCTTTATCAAAAACAGTAATATCCAATCTTCCGATAAATTCTTCAGTATTGGGTACAGAAAATGTATAAACACAGTGTCCGTTAGTAAGTTTCTCAAAGTCTGTAACCGTAACATCTTCACAACCGGCCAAACAAGCCCTCGTTTCCGATTCCATATCGATTACACTCCATTGAATCTTCTGGACTCCGCTTGTTGCATCTGATGTTTCAACCTTTATCTGTATGTCTGCATTAGGCTTATAATAGTTTACATTGTCTATTACTTTAGCACTCAAGTATTCAACGCGGTTTAAGGAAGGAGCTTGAGTATCGAAAGATAATTTTCCCAACGATATATAAGCACAACAATAGTTTCTATTGTTTGGGCGAAAATGCAACTGATATATATTTGTGCCCTCTTCACCGGTAAATGTAGCTCTATTATCATTGACCTCCTCAAAGAACGCTCCGTTTTTATCGATATGATGAATATACGTTGAATCCGCATAAGTTCCTGTAGAAGTTACAGTAACCGGTCCCGTATACCATCCGCTTTCAGGTTTTGTAGTCAAAGACACTGTCGGAGCATCTCCGGTGTCCTCCTCCTTAATAAAAAATTCTATTGTATATTTGGCTGTTGATTCCGGATATGTAACATTATCATATTTAAATTCCGGGCAATCTGCCGCTACAGTGACTTCCCACTCCTGATCTTTCGAATTTCCGATTTTGGCAATAAATCTATCATAATTCTCAATTTTGATTTCTCCGGACTTATCATCAATCGAAATAGGTAAATCTTCTTCGTTTTGTAATATGTCAAAGTAAAATTTGACATATTCATCATCATCAAATTTATAGCATTTTTTAGGAAGAGCGTATACCAATGAATTCTCAACAATATTCTCATTTTTTGCTTCCAGCCTTAAAGGATTATCGCCCGAAAAATAAATTACCGGATCGCCGGAAACAAAAGAGCAAACATTTCCGAAGACATACCTGCACGAGGTATGATTCGCATCTCCTTTGCAGTAAGCCACTACGTTAAAGAATCCTCCCTTTAACATTTTTACTTCACCTGACTTATTAACAATTAATTCTTCTTCATCAATTGTTATACAATTCGGTATTTTCTCACCTGATTCCGGATCGGTTGAATAGTCATCTTCTTCCGACATAACAAGTTCTGCAACAGATGAATAATCACCAACTTTGGTAATTCCATAAACGATGCCGCCGGTCAAGGAATCGGAATTATCAATCAAATCAGCGAAATTAACAGTTTTACCATTATTTTTATCCCATATGTAGGTTAAAGAATCACCGTTTTCAACCTTAATGCTCTGAGTCAGAGGTTCTACGGTAAAAGAAATAGGGGACAATGTATAATAATCAAAATATCCGTTTTTCTTCGCTTTAACATAATATTTGTAATCACCTGCATTACTGTATTGAGCAGACTCACTCCAGGTTCTGCTCTGCAAATCACTCAAAAGATAATTTTTTAATGCTCCGGTTTCAGAATCGCAGTCGGCATCGGAAACAGGGCTGTATTCAAATGTATACGCTTCATCTCCGCTTATTTGTGCGACAGCGTCTTGAGAAACAGCTGTTTTATTCTCCTCTGCATATACCATTGAGGTCGAATTTTTCCACGAAACAGTGGGATTATCAACAAACTCTACAGTAAAAATTTCTTCATATTTAGTAGAGTCATCCTTCTTGGTAACGACAACCTTAATTCTGTTTTTTTCAAAAGTAACCTCGGGGCATGTTGGTGAGGAAGTCTCTTCACCATCCAAAAAATACTCAATCGTATATTTTTCTGCATCGGACGAATTTTTCATTTCTACAGCTAGTGCGCCCGAAACACTCGAGTAAATTTTATATGTTTTTTTAATGGTAACATTAAAAAGATTCTTGTTCCCGCTAATAGACTTATCGTCACCGAAAGCTCCCATGATCCGATTGGAATCGTTGATGACATTTTCTTCCGAAATCACTTCTGATTCTGTTTTTTCATCATTCTTTCCATCTTTGCGATCAACATGTGATATAACATCTTCTTTCGCAACAACGGTTTCTTCTTCAATAATCTCCTCTTCGTCATTTCCGTTTTTGTCATCGTCCGCTGCGGTAACATCGGCTTGTTTTTTGTCACCATCCAATGCAGCAAATGATGAATTTGGAGTCATTCCGAAAACAAGAAATACCACCAGTAACACTGCAAGAATTCGTCGTAAAGCAATTGTTTCTTTCATTTGTTTGCTCTCCTTTTCTAAATTTTTTTCCACCAAACCATCTTTTTCTTCTTTATCTTAAACTTTACAGTTTTAGTACCGCAATAATTGGAATGTCCCTTAATTGTGACCGATGCAGTTCCGGCTTTAATATTATTTGAATAACCGACTATCGAATACATGTCGCAATTATCCTCATTGCATTTCAAAGAATATTTCTCAAGGTTATTACCATCTACGCTTACCAAAACATCGCTGTATGACGGTCTTATTTCTTTGCCCGTATACTCAAAATCGGGGATTTCTACTTTTGCATCGGATATGTTTCTCGCGGTTATTCTGTATATAACCGTCTTGCTTCCGCAGTAATTATTTCCCTTGGCCTTTACGGTAACACTGATGTAAGTTCCGCCGGGTATGATATCTTTCGATTCAATCTTGTCCCCTGGGAATCTTGTCACATTGGTATTCTTACCGTTTGTCACACGTGTGGTATTGCCGTATACATATGTGAATTTTTTATCGTAATCCTTTCCTACAGAAAGGGTTTTTCCGTTCAAATCTTTAATTACGATTTTACTCTTATAATAATTGACCTTCTTCTTATAAGGCTTATTGGGTACAGCCGAAACAGTTTTCCCCAAATCCTGCTGTTCTATCACGAACGTTCTGTCTATCTGCCCGGCGAAATTACCTTTGCCCTTTATCGAAACCTTTGGAATTTTCTTACCGCTTCCATCATTCACTTTGGTATTGTTCGCAAACTTAAGCGAATAATCGGTTCCCGATTTAAGAACCTTGTCATTAAATTTGACGGTAATACCGGGTTTTGCACCACCTTTGGCATAAGGAACTTTTTCTTCGAATTCCACAGACAGCCTGCTGTCCTGTCCTTTATCCAATTCGGAATTGAAATTAAGTTTAGCGATGGTAAAAGATTTCTTAACAGTACCTTTATACCCGCCAACGCCTGTTATGATTACATACGCCTTACCGGCTTTCACATTATTTAAATAGCTGATTTCGTAATCGATAGTTTCCGTCAGCTTATTATTATCTTTAACTACTTCTATATCATCAAATGTCTTTGCCGTTCCATCAAAAAAGAAATCAGAATCCATTCCGTTAACGGTTGCTTCCCCGAGAGATACTGCTTCAATTTTAAATGTCACTGTTTTGTTTCCGACATATCCCGTTCCGGATTCTACGCTGCCCAGTCCTCTGATAACAGCTTTGGCAGTTCCTACCGTCGTATTATCATAATAGGATACTGTGTAATCAATTCCTTCCGCCAGAGTTATTCTGCCATCCTTAACCGTAAGAATCGGATTAACTTCGTGACCATCGGCAAAATTATACTTCTGCGTCGGGATTTTCTCCACGGAAAGATTACCGACATTTTTATTTGTACTGACATACAGTTTAACATCGTAAGTTCCCGTATAGATTCCACGGCCGGAGAGCCTTACTATATATGTCCCTGCGTTTTTAACGCCGTCTGTCAGTTCATCCGGAGAGATATCACCGTTATCGAATGAATAATAGCTGCATTCAAAATCGACATTTTCCTTAAGAATCTTTTTACCATATTTTACGGTAGGTACCGGTTTAAAGAATGAACCGGTCGGTTCAACAACCATATCCCCAACAGAAAATCCTTCTGCGAGATTTCCTTCGGAATCAGAAACTTTTCTCGGTATAATACTGAAAAATACTATATCTTTGCCTTCGTAATTTCCCTTACCGGTCACCGTCACTGCCGGAGCTGAAGAACCCGATTCTTTGCCGGCTATCCTAATATTATTTAAATACTTGAGTGAATAATCCGTCCCTTCCTTAAGACGTTTGAAACCGTAATAAACCCGTAGCTTCGGTTTGATTGCTTTTCCCGTATACTCTGTATCATCGATATTCGAAGTCCACATTTCGTTTGCTTTGAAATTGACCTCATCACCTTCTTCAATCTCTGAAGTATCCCAATGTGCGTAGAAAGTGGTGTTAGAAAATATTCGGTAAGTATCTTCGACTCTGACTCCGCCTTCCGGTTCGGAAAACCAGCCTAAAAAGTATTCACTGTTAGGAACAGTTGTGCTTTTCAATCCGGAGAAAACAGAATCATAACCAAACATTAAGGTATATGGATAGGGTGCTGAAACCCCATCATTATAATCCAATATCACATCGTACGTCTCGCCACCATTGTAAAATGCAGTAAAAACCACATCATCTTCATTGATAAACACATCATTCGGATGATCTTCCGGATTGCTCCAGCCCATAAATGTGCATCCTGTTTTCTCTGCAGGAGGGAATGAAGCCTTATCATACCTCTCGGTAAAGTTTGAAAAAACCAAACTGGAAACCGGGCAAACGCCACCGTTCGAATCCAAATGAACAGTAAGTTCTTTGTATTCCATTCCATCCGATGATATAGGTTTCGCATATGACCATACGGCTTCATCCAAATCCACAACCAGCGCCGGTCTGATACCTCTCTTCAGTCCTAATGTAAGCGTATGTAAAAGAGCAGCTTCGGGATATGCGTTTCCTCCCTGGCAGTACGCATACTTCTGACCATCGGTATCGATATCGCACGTTCTTAGCCAATAGTATTCAAGATCAGTAAATTTCTTATCCGCATCTCTGAGGGAAATTGCGTAATCGGTGAACTGAGCCTTTCTGTTCTCGTAATTAGCGAAACCGAAAGAATTCTCTGCATCAGTCACTTCATCATACGAAAGAAGGAAAACATAGTCTTCCGTATTGTATTCAGTACTTTCATTATTTCGGAGATTGTTAATCAGGCTGCTCTTACAGATTGCAGCTTTTTCTTTATCTGAAAAAGCATTCACCATGAAACAGTCTTCAGCAAAATTCTTGACCTCAAGATTACAGTTTTCGTCATAACCGTTCAGCCAGCTTCGAATTGACGATTCGTGCCATAATGCATCAAACTCCTCGGTATCCTTTCCGGCAAATCCAGTTAAACTCAACGTATTGTATCCGTAGACATCCAGCACCTTGTCCGATACTATCAACGCCTTATTGTTTTCATCTTTACTTAAGACTCTCCACTTAATCGGCTCTTTCTTCTCATCATCGAATTTGCCGTCTTTATCCGTATCAGACTGAATATATGAGCCGAAATATATGCAATCCCAGAGATAAGCTGAAGCGTTCCTCGGGTTTTTCTTCGGTCCTTCTATCTCATCCGCAGTCTTAATAAGAGTCAAGCCGGGAGTCTTTATATTCGAACAGTCAATGTGTTCGTCCTTATTGGCTTTCTTGCCTTCAAGGTTCTCTTCGGACACTGTATCCTCTTCGTATACTATATCGGCATCCGTGGCTTCGTTCGAAAGAGATTCCTCGTCATTTTCATTATAAAAAATAATCTCATCCTCGGCTTCTTCAACTTCTTCCATATCCACATTGAAGTCTTCGGTTTCCTCATCAGGCAAACCTTCATTTATTTCTTCGACATCTTCTTCGGCCACAATATCTGTTTCGGCCGCAAGTACTGTAATGTCCGAACCGAATACAAGCATTGTTGCAGCAAGTACCGCGCCGGTAATTCTTTTACCCAATTTTCTCATGAATTCTCCTCCATACACAGAGGCGGATTTTCTGCATTGAGAGCGCAAAAACCCCCACCCTGAAATATACACAATTATATTACACGAGTGGGGGAATGATAACAAGTATTTTTTAATTTCAATAATAGGAAATTTCTACAGTGAAAACAATGCGGGAGTTGCTCCGTCACTGCATATTGAAAATCTGCTTTGTCTTCTCGGTCGGAACATAGCCGTTCAGTTTCTGTTTCGCAATTTCAATCAGTTCATCATAAGAATAACAGTCCATAATGGTCCATTTATAATGATTTGTTCCAATGAAACCTTTCTTTGAAGGAAGATATGTGTTCGCACTGTTTATTACGAGCACAGGTTCAAGGTCTTCGGTAACCTGTAAGATTTTCAGAATTCCTCCTGTAAGGAAATATGACTTCGATTCGGCATCATATCTCATATCGGAAATGTTCGTAAAGGCACCATACACCTTACCGGCACTCTGCAAATTGTCGGCAATCGACAAAAAGTCCACGCTGCCGTCGGAATATGAAATTCCGAGGTACTTGCCGTCATCGGAAACAAAAGTACTGCTAACGAAGCCCCATGACATTTTACGCGTAGCCACCGGCATGTCCTCGCCATCGCGGTACATTTCCAGTTTACCGTCTTTTATTCTCTTGATTGCAAATGAATCTTTCGAAAGCGGAACAATCACGTCGTCAGAATTGTACGGATTGGACACGGTAAAAGATGTACGATCATTCTGGTCAAGTAGCGAACAAATTTCCAGTTCATTACCTCCGCCAATAGTTTTCGCAGCGATGTACTTTTTATCAGGAGAAATATTCCCGTTAAAAATCATCATGTCATCGGGAGTAATAACCTTCTCCGGTTCCTCTCCCGTGTAATCGTAAACAGTAATCTCTCCGCCGTCCAACAAAGCCACATACTTACTGCCGTCACCGATAAAAGATGTCTCGTTCAATGAACGTTCATATGAGAATAATGCATCTTCACTGTCAAAGTTTTTGATGACATATTTCTTTTCTTCCCCGGTATCATCAAGGGTGATGTACAATTCTCCCGACTTGGTGACATCATAAAGCGAATAATTGCTTGAAGAAAGAGCCTTCCAGTTGTTCTGACTCATGGTATAAAATACCGCGTAGTCGGAATGGAAATACGTAAGTAGAATACCATTCTGGGAAGGAGCAATCATATCGGCATTGTCAACCATAGACGTATTGAAAAAATTCGAACTCGAGCAGGCACCTTCATTCACAGGAAAGAAATATGCGGTTCCTCTTTGACTGTATGCAATCGCGTATGAAGCGTCTGTAAGAGGATTGAGTGTAAGCATTCCCTCATCCGTCTTTGCGCTGTATAAAACTTCACCTGTTTCAATATCAAGAGCAAACATCACATCAAAACTTTTAACCACAAGATACGGAGTATCGCCCATTGTAACAGTTGCGGCATCCAGGTATTCATCGAGTGTGGTCTTCCATAATCTTCGTCCCGTTGCATTATCAAAAGCGTATACGGCTCCGCTGTATATGATATCTGCGGCTGAATTTGCCTCACGGCAGGTTACGAAAGTATATTTCTCCGTCATTGCATACGCCGAAACATCCGCTCTTCCGATTTTTTCGGAACCGATAAGTTTACCGTTTGATGTATCGTATACTCTGAGTTCTCTTTCTTCATACGAATCCGTTTCAAGGAACGCAATATTTCTGTCGGGGGCAATTGCACATCGATCGTAATCAGATTTAAATAACGAATCCGAGTAGTTTGAAAGTTTTACTATGAATGAATCATCCTTCTCATCGTAAAAACTTACACCGTCATAATTTTTTACGGCATACGATTGGGAAAACCCGTTCTCATAAACTGCTTCTGCGTCTTTTCCCACACACTTATACTGTCCCGTTGAAGGAGTATATCTGTATACTTCATTTTTATCGTTCATATAGACAATATCATCGTTTCCGGCAAAAAAAACTCTGTTTTTGGCAAGACCTGAAGATGAAATTCTGGTTTCGGACAACACTTCTCCGGTCGTATTGTCATATACGAACATATTGGAGCCGTTGTCAATAATCAATGAATACTTTCCGTCAACCGTCATACCGAGATGGTCAATGCCTTCCTCGACATTATAGACATGCTGCATGGTGTACTTGCCGTCACTTGTATAAAGTTCAAGTGCATCGAGTAATGCCTTCTGAGTTTCGGGAGTGTACGGATAAGAAGTATCCTGTAAATTCTCGGGCATTACCTGCAAAAGAGCATAAATAGCATCCTTACCTCTTCCGTAGCTGATAAGTTCTTCCGCGTTTCTGGCAGTTGCCACGGCATTGTTCTTCAAAGACTGAATATACTGTTCCTCAATCTCCTTGTTTCTTGCCTCTATTTCTTCATTTCTGTCGGAAATCTCCGTATTCTGCATGCTTATCATATCCGACTGTGACTTAATCTGTAAAGCCATCGACATACTTACAAGTGAGAAAACAAGAAGGACTGCTGCCACAATGCTTACAAAAGTGATTATCTGACGCATTCTGCGCTCACGATGACGCTGTTTCAAATCGTCGTAATCAAGTCCGAACATAGGTGCCGCAATACGAAGAACTGCATCATCGAGTGCTTTCTTCATCTGCGCTTTGTTTTTACCCCTGACATCTGCTGCAAGAGGTTCAACAAAGTGAGTTTCCGTTCTAACCGTTCCGTCTTCGTCGGTCACAGTCACTTCCTCTTTGACCAGTGCATCGGGAAAAGATTCTCTCGGCTCGCCTTCGCAAAGGACCGCAAGAATTCTCTCTCTTCCGTAAAGACTGATAAATGTCTCTATTTCCTGCAGACACCACTGTGACTGTGGAAGTCTGGGGGAACAGATAACAATAAGGAAATCAGTGTTGTGAAGCGCTTCATCGATGGAGTCGCTCAGATTGCTTGAAAGAGGAAGTTCATCCTGATCTCTGAAAACCCTCTCGATTTTGCTTCTGCCGGTTTTCCCTATATATTTTTTCGGAAGTTTAAAACTTTCGAGTTTCTTGTGAAGTGTCACAGCCACAAATTTATCGGGTTCCGAATGTCTGTAGCTTATAAACGCATCATATTTTGGTCTGTTACCATCCATACCGTTATCCTCCGAATTGATAAGAACAATCAAAACTTATCCAGATTCCTGGTAAAAAGTTTCGCCGGGCGATGACCGCTTCCGGCATCAATTTTATCGGTTTCCGTGACGAAATCCGAAATCTTTCTTCTGAAGTTCGCCACGAGAAGTTCTTTCCCGAGCACAATTTCGAATGCCTTCTGTAATTTATACAGGGTAAAATATTCGGGAAGAAGGTCAAAAATAATACGACCGTCTTTTTCCGCCATGTCCTGAAGTTCGAGATATGCCCTCAGAATAATTATAGCATGATCGAAAGCAAATCCGAAACTGTCCACTTCACTGTATTCACTGATTTCGTGGAAATCTCTGTAGGTCGTCTTCCTCTTAATAAGGCTTAAAAGTTTCACATCACCGCCGTTATTAAGTTCAAGGCTGTAAACCGTTTCTCTGCTTATTGTATTGCCGTCGTTCTCCGACTGCTCCTTTTCAATTTTAACTTTTATTTCAAACCAGTCAGCGTTCTCGGCATCCGAACCTGCCACGACTTTGCATTTGGAGTTCTCAACAAGTGCGAGATACGCATGCGAGATAATCCAGCCCCGCGGATCGCGCCCGGGAGTTCCGAACACATCAAGGGTACGAAGAAAAGCGACGTCAACTCCGGTTTCTTCCTTAAGCTCACGAAAAGCGGCCGCATTCGGTGTTTCGTCCTTGCGAAGAAAACCTCCCGGAAGCGCCCAGCTGTCTTTATACGGATATTCATCTCTTTTAATCAGCAGAAGTTTGAGAACACTCTTGTTCTCCTTCCTGTAATTCATATCCGAATCTTCTTTTTCATCAATTGAGAAAACTGCCATATCGGTTGCCACTGACGGTCTGTCGAACTTCTCGATACTGTACGATTTCAAAAATTCCTCTTCTGTCATTCTATCCCTCCGCGCAATGATAGTATCTTTTTGTTATTATCAAAATGATAATAACCCCTTTTTTCGATTTCGTCAATGCTTTTTTTATTTTTACTGCGGTAAAACATCCTCTTTGGCAAGTTTCGATTTTGTAATCAGTCTTATAAAAAGTCTTCCGATGAGTTTGAAGAACATCCCCACGTTCGCAAAAAATCCGACATGATCGAGGTAGTGTTCGTTGATTACCTCGGTACACTCATACTCTTTCTCCGCATAAAGATACTCCGTAAGCAGCTCATCCATTTCTTTTATGTCGTATTTGTAATACGGCCTGTCGAGTTTTACGGTGCCGGTCAGTTCAAGCACGCGCCCCACAAATGACATGCAGTTGTATGTCTTGTAGATTCTGAAACCGTGAAAAGCCCACATGGTGAATGCCGAATAGAAGTTGAAGATATACTCCTTATCATTCTCCACCGCCGTTATGAATTTCTCGATTACCTCTCTCCTTCCGGGTAAAAGAGGTACTTTGAAAACCTTCAGCTGTGTCGTATCATGGTCGCCGAACGCCATGCAGTCAAGTGTTTCGCGCATAAATCCCGCGTCAAACGGCGCATGAAGTTTCCGTCTGGAAAAGCTTGCAAAGTTGTCGATTCCATCCGAAAAACAGGTCGTAATATGGGAATAATCGTAATGCTCGAACGTTTTCGAAAGCTTGCCCACGAATGTATGCGAACACTCCAGAACTATGTAGATGTAATCATTTGTTTCGCTCATTGTCTTTCTCCTTAATGTTGAGGAATACCTTAATCTGCAGACGAATCATCTCAAAATACATCGGAATCGCGCCCACAATGAAAATGATGTCCGCAAGCGACAGTCCGATGCCTTTAATCGTCACAACCGGTCTGATTCCGGTTATCATCGTTCCGACACAGATTGCGATGAAGAAAAGGTGCGTCTCAATCGGTCCGACCGTCGGGAATGTGAATTTGCTGACATACAGAATTTCGTTCATCGAGGTAAAAATGATAAGCGCGTAAACCGGCACTAAAAATATGGCAATCTGAAATTTGACAATTCCCGCAAATGCCAGCGCGATAATCAAAAACGTAATGTTTAAGATATCGGTAAGGAGGTCGAAATACGCTCCGCTGTTGCTGCCCATGTTCTTCTTTCTGGCAACATATCCGTCGAGATCGTCGCAAATCACATGGCATACAAGTCCCGCAATCGTTCCGATTAACGTATATATGCAAAGCGGCGCGAGTGCGGCACATATTATTCCGATGAGGCTTCCGATTCCGCCGAAAAGTGTAAGCATGTTCGGGGTTATTCCGTCCGGTATTCTGTCACCGAGTGTCTTGTACAGCAGTTTTTCAACCGCGCGCTCCAGAATACTCGGTTCAATCTTTTCAACTTTCTTTTTCTCATCACTCATCGTCGTTCTCCCTCTTTTTCTTAAACATATTTCCGATAAAAGATTTAATGTAGTAGCCGTAATCGAGGAAATCGTAAATTCCGTCTTTTTTAGCCTTCAAAAACAGTTTGATCAGCAGAATGTAGTAGCACATGTAATACTTCTTTACGCTGATTCTGCCGGGTGAAGCCACCAGATGCAGATAATCGAAATGGCTCGGATTGTCCGTAATTATGCGGTCTTTGTACTCGTCGTACGTTTCCATTCCGATTTCCGGGGTAAAAATGGAAACCGCCACATGCTTAATCTCATGGGCTTTAATCCACTTGTAAAGTTTCTTGAAATCCGCCGGAACAAAATCAAGGTCGAGAATGAACATTCCCATGATGTTAAGTCCGAGTCTGTTGCAGATTTCGATGCTCTTTATATTGTTGTCGATGCTGCTTCGCTTGTTGTAATCCTTAAGACAGTTATCGTCGATTGCCTCAAGACCGACCAGAATATAGTAGAAACCGATTTCTTTGAGTTTCGCCATTGTGTCTTCGTGTGAGGCGATGAAATCACTTCTTCCGTAGCAGATGTATTTCTTCTCGATGTGATTTTCTTTTACCAGACTGACAAATCGGTCAAGGCGCTCCTCATCGAAAAGGAAATCGTCGTCAACGATATAAATGTTATCCGACTCAATGTCTTTGATTTCCGCTACAACATCGTCTATGTCGCGGGCCGAATACTTTCCGTTGTTCATTCTGTTTCGGATGCAGAATTTGCATCTGTACGGGCAGCAGAAAGCCGTTCTTACCCAGGCGGCATGACTCATCTCGAGATAGCCGTAATTGTTCGGATGCTCATAGAAATACGTTCTGTCGGGGCGCGGCAGTCTGTTTATGTCGAACGGAACCGCCGGATTTACTTTAAAGCCGTCAGATTTTCGGATGCATACTCCCGGAAGGCTGTCGATGTCTTCGCTTTCCTCGATTATCTTCTGCACATTGTAAACATCAAAACTTGTCAGGATGTAATCGACATAATCCTTAAACATTCTGTCCGCGCAGAGCTGGGCGTGAATTCCGCCGATTATCGTCACGGTATCCTCGCGCGTCTCTTTGGCCGTTTGCGCGTACTCCAGCATGAAGTTTTCCTGGAAGACTCTTCCGGTAATGTATACAACGTCTGCTTTTTCTTTGCGGATAAAAGAATTCGCGGTCGCCTTTTCAACCTGGCAGTCGAACATTTTGACTTCATGTCCCAGTTCTTTTAACAGGGCCGATACGTATTCCAGATCCAGGCATTCGTTCTCGATGATGCCTTCGAAATTATACTTGGTTCTCGACTCCTCCGGCTGTATCAGCAGGCTTTTCATTTGCTTCGTCACGTTTCTTTTTCTCCTCTTCTTTTAATACGGAAAATGCAACTTTGCCAACAAGTGTTTTCGGAAGTTCTTTTCTGAATTCATATTCGTAAGGCCATGAATATCTGGCCAGATTTTTTTCGCAGTGCTTTTTTATCCTGTCAAGGATTTCATCGTTTGGCTCGTATCCGTTGCGCAAAACGACAAAAGCTTTGGCAACCTGAACCTTGTAAGGATGATCGATTCCGATAACACACGACATAAGGACTTCGGGCACCGCATCGATAACATTCTCGATGTACTGCGGATAAATGCAGTAACCGCTTGTCACGATACAGTTCTTGATTCGCTGTTTGAAATAGATGAATCCGTCCTCGTCCATGCAGCCCATATCGCCCGAATGCATCCAGGTAAGGCCGTCCGAATGGACTTTGAGCGTCAAAGACGTTTCCTCATCTTCGTTAAGATATCCCGGCATTACCGATGGACCGCTTATAACAATTTCGCCGTCCGTATTGTAAGGAACTTCTTCGTCGGTTCCGGGTTTGACTATCTTGTAAAGCGTATCGGGATATGGAATTCCGATACTGCCCTTTTTGTACATTCTCGTCGGCGTCAGGCAGCTTCCCGTAACGCACTCCGTCAGGCCGTAGCCTTCCCTCACCTGAATATCGGCGCCGTGAGATTTAAGAAATGCGTCGATTTTCTCTTTTAAGCTTACGGAAAGTGAATCGCCTCCGCTGATTACGCATTTTAAGAATGACAAATCCACGCCGTCGAGGTTTTTATTCCGTAAAAGAGCTTCGTACAGAGTCGGAACACCGGCGATAACATTCGGTTTATAGCGTGTCAGAAGTTTGTCGAACGTCTTCGCGGAGAACTGCGGAAGAATTATGCTGCAGCCGCCGAAATACTGCGTCGTGTGAATGCAGATTCCGAGGCCGAAGCCGTGGAATACGGGCATGATTGACAGCACTCTGTCTCCTTCCCTTAAAATCTGACACATCTCGAAACTCTGCATGGCAAGCGAATTGAAATTAAGATTCGTAAGCCTTATTCCCTTCGGATAACCGCTTGTGCCGCCGCTGTAAAGAATTGACGCGGTGTCGTCTTTTCCGGTCGGAACGTAAGTATCGCCGGTATATTTACGGCCTTCGCCGATGAACTGTTTCCATTTAACCGTCATATCCGACCGGGGGACTTTCACTTTGCGTCCTTTGGTGAGCATATAGCCGACAGCCGTCGCCAAAGGTGCCGAGTCTTTTACACTGACAATGATTGCCTTCTTAAGGCCGGTTTCGGAAACAATGTTGTTAATCTTCCCGAAAGCCATATCGATGGAAACGACGAATTTGCTTTCCGAAACATTGAGATAATATTTAATCTCATTCTCTGCTGAAAGCGGATGAATCATATTGGAGACCGCACCGATTTTGTTGAGTGCATAAAAAGAAATCAGCGCTTCGGGTGTATTCGGCATGCAGATGCTGACCGTATCTCCTTTGTCCACACCGAGCGTTTTAAAAGCTTTCGCAGCTTCTTCAATCTGCGAACAGAATTTACTGTAAGATACTTCTTTTCCGAAATAACTGTAGGCCGGTCTGTCGGGGTGTTTTTTACAGGACTCCTCCCACAGCGTGTAAAGCGAATATTCAGGATATACAAGAGTTTCTTTTACCCCGTCGTAAAATTTAAGCCATGGCTTCTTAATCTCTGCTGCCATCTGAATTCTCCCTGTTTGCCAAAATTAATTCTTTAACCTTTTCATATAATACTTCATTGGCCCGTTCGGGTTCAAGTTCATTTATGTACAACGGCTCGCCGAAGCAGATTTTAAGTCCTTTTTTAAAGAGTCGGTATTCGCCGGTAATCGAATAAGGAACTATCGGCACATTCGTGCGCCTCGCCATCACCACGGCTCCCATTTTAAACGGTAAAAGAATTTCGTCTGTATAATTTCGTCCGCCTTCAGGCGATACGTTGACAAGGCAGCCGGCATTCAGATATTCAACGGCGCTGACAAGTGCGTCGTGATTTTTGTTCTTTGAAAAATCGACCGGTATGGATCCGACGCCCTTAAACAAAAAGCCGAAAAAGCCGTCGTGAAGCTCCTTTTTGGCAAGCGCAAACACTACCCGCTTCGTGCAGACATCTACAAGAATCGGGTCGAGTGCATTCATATGATTTCCGGCGATTACGCATCCGCCTTCCTTCGGAATATATTCTTTGTTGACCGTTGTCGGCCTGTAAAGAATGTACAGAAGCGTTTTGAATACCGGGCGAAGAAATAT
>JAKSSB010000021.1 GCA_024403285.1 Lachnospiraceae bacterium
CGATTGACGCATCGTCGGCGTGGAGCACGAGCGGCCTGAGCCCGTTCACGCGGAAACTCAGAGGGAGGGTCACTGCCGTGTAGCGGAGGCTTGAGACGCAATACAGTTCTCCGTCATCGACATGGCGAAACGTTCTCCGCTTTCGGAATCCTTTGCAACGTACCAGGGGTAAAAGACAAACGGCGTGTCGACCGGCATTTTCTCCTCGCCCTCATTGACGATGTTATATGTAATTTCCGAATCCCTGACCGAATAATCCTCATCCGAAACGAATGCTTCTTTTACCCCGTCTATGCTTGTTCCGGTATACATGTATTCGGCCGAAAGGAAAGCCTTGTAAACGTCGATTCCGGCTTCGTTGAAATATGTGTTGAACGTGTTGGCTTCCATCATTCTTCCGAAGCCCGCAAGCGCGGTCAGAACAGTTTCTCCCGCGACGATTCCGAGGAATATTCTCTGATTCTTCTCACTTCGGATCACGCTTCCGAGAGCACCGGCTGCAACCGCCGCCATAAGTGCGGCAATACCCAGATATCTCCACGGGAACTGCACCTTCGAAAGAATACCCGAAATAACCGGAGTTCTGTTAACGATTGCCCAGGGGAAATAAATGCTTGTCATCCAGGTTGCAAGAATTCCGAGAACAAACGCCGAAGCGCAGAGACTTATTGCGGGAACATTTCTTTCTTTCAGAATTGTTCTCGCTTTATAAACCACCGTTGCAAGCACAACGGTCGCTCCGATTCCGAGGCTCAATCCCATCTCCGCTCCGATTCCGCTCGCAAGCGTCGTGTCTTTGCCGATGAAGGCATCGGAAAATCCGAATATCTGATACGGTAAAAGAGCACTGGTAAAAGGTTCGCCTCCGGTAAGCGAAAATACGTACAAATCCAAACCGAGATTCGATACAAAAGGTCCGATGAACCACATATTAAGTCCGAGAACCGCAACAAACGAAACGGCTACGGCAAGGAGGACTTTCGGGCGGAACAGTCGTTTGATATAGAGAAGACACGCAAGAATCATAAAAATGCCAACCATCTCCACACTTAAGATGTGCGACTGGGCGATACCCGCCATTCCGATTATCAGTGCAGCGGCGCCTTCCTTAAGTTTGTGTCCCGTAAGTTCCTTTGAAAAAAGATTGTAAAACGCAAGTACGATAAGCGGGGTGAAAACAAATGCAAGCGTTTCTCCGAGTGCACCCCTCGTATACAGACAGATAAGTCTGTACGGTGCGAAAACGAACATAAGCATTGCGGCAATACTGTCGAAATCTTTACGGAAAATCTTCTTAAAACAAGTGTATGAAATAACCACGCACGCAAGGTTCTGCACAAATATGAAAACCTTGTATGCCCTGTATACGGGGAAACCGACAATGCGCAAAAGCGCAGGGAACACAAGGAACAGATTCGGGTAAAAGACAGGATCGGCATAGCCCTGTCCGCCGAGTGCGAATGAATCGATTCTAACCGGAATGTTACCGGAAAGCAGAGCTCTTTTAACCCCTTCGATTCTCATTAAATGAAATTCGATATCCTGTCCCGGGAAGGAAATAAGATAATTGATTCCAAGCGGAAGACTTACGATAAGTGCGGTAAAAAACAAAATCGCGCAGACTTTATTCTTACGGATTTCTTCCGTGTTTCCGTCACGTCCCGTAATTATTCTCCAAACCGCAAAATCGGCGAGAACAAAGAAGAAAAGAACATAGCACAGAATTTCGTTCAAAAGATGATTTCCTTCTTTGACGGAAACGGTGATGTCCGACGCATTTCCGCTTATCGAATCATTGTCGCACCAGATTGCGACGCGCACGCTCTCCGCTTTTCCGTGAAAACGAACCGTCTGCGTATACTCCCCGCCCCTCGGCAGGGTAAAAGAAATTTCCTGCTCCATTAAAGGATTCACGCGGTCGCCGTCAAGAATCTGAACGGTCATTCCGGCACACTCTTCGGGATAGGTAAAACAGTAATCGGCGCTGCCGAATTTCATCGGATGCCCGGCTGTTGTTCCGCTCCTTAAATCTTCCGACGCTTCAACCGACAGAGTATATTCGTCAAGCGGTCTCGAAGCGAGAACGATTCCCGACAAAACAAGCACCGCAAGCTGTATGACTGTTATAATAACAAGAACTTTTATTCTGATGTTTTTCATTAATCCGAACCTTCCTTTTCCGGGTAAAAACCACATTATATTTTACCAATTTATACCGGTGTCTGCAAGGGCGAATGAAATAGCGGTATGGACTAAAAGGAGTGTTTTGTGTATAATGAGACGAGCAAAATTTATTACGAGGTATAGAAATGGGCAGAACAGATACAGACAATGAAACAAATACCGGTAAATCCGGTATCAGAAATTATATAGTTTTTATCATAATCGGAGCAGTGCTCCTTGCGGTAATTGTATTTATTATTATAAGAGTCGCAATCTGGAGCAAAGGTCAGAAGCTTGTTATCGACCCGAACGAAGTCCCCGACGTATCGTTCGAAACCGAAGACAACATCACATTCCTTCCGCCTTCAATGGTGAGAGATGACGATGACGGTAAGAACACCTTCCTCATCATCGGTAACGAATGTCTTACAAACGGCAAAGACGGCGAGACGATGGCAGACATTTTCGAGAAGGAACTTAAAGGCGAAGTTACCTGTGTATCTTTCCCGGGTACATCGCTTTCATCGAAATACCCTCACGGTCCGGAGATTAAAGACGGCGAACCCGCAGAAGATTTCTTTACTTTCTACTGGCTTACGATTTATATTCATTTCCTTGATTTCGATTCTCTTAACGGATACCTTGAGTACATCGAAGACGATTCTCTCCGTGCGGTTTACAAAGAGAACCTCGACAAACTCGCAGGAGTGGATTATGAGAACCTCGATTACCTTGTCATCTGCTACGACGGACATGATTATCTGCTCGGCCGCGACGGATTCTACGAGGAGAACAATCAGGATATTACCACACTCTACGGTTCCCTTTACGGAAGTTTCGGAAATTTAAAAGACGATTATCCAAACCTTCAGTGGATAATCGCCTCACCATATTTCTGTATGTATACCGATGAAACCGGCGCGCAAAGTCCGTGCGATCTGACGATCGTAAGCAAGGAAACACTTCCCAACATGATGAACTACATCATCAATTTCTCACTCGACTGCGACGCATCATACATCGACAATTATTTCGGTTCCGGAATAAGCGTCGAGAATGCCGACGAATATCTTGAAAAAGACGGCATTACGCTTACCGAAAAGGGTGTCCGCAAATTCTGTGATTATACGGTTAAAATGATTAACGGAAGACTTCTCTAGTCTTCGTGGAGATCTTTATCGACGAGATTTCTTCTGAATTCGAAATCACGTCTGTTCTTGATATTCATATCCGACATAATCATTCCCGCAAAGAAAGACATCATCGCTCCGATGAATGTAAATCCGCTGACAATGAGAGTCGGGAATCTTTCAACAAGACCTGTATTCAGATACTCGATGAATACCGGAATGAAAAGGACTGCCGCAATGATAACAAGAATCATGGTAAAAATCATAAAGAATCCGAAAGGCTTGTAATTCTTGTATAACTTGACCATGGTCCAGATTACTTTCATTCCGTCGGAATATGTATTGAGTTTGGACTCGCTGCCTTCCGGTCTGTCACGGTATTCCACAATGACATTCTCCAGAGACATGTTATTCGAAACGGCATGAATCGTCATCTCCGTCTCGATTTCGAAGCCCTTTGAAAGAACCGGAAACGTTTTGACAAAGCCGTAACTGAATGCTCTGTATCCGGTCATAATATCCTTAACATCGCACTTGAAAAGGCGATTGATGGAATGCATCATAAGACTGTTCCCGAAATTGTGGAACGGTCTTTTATTCTCTTTGTAATAAGTTGACGAAAGTCTGTCTCCGACAACCATATCCGCACCGCGCTCAAGAACCGCTTTTGCCATCTCGGGTGCAAATTCGAGAGGATATGTATCATCCCCGTCTATCATGATATAGCATCTCGCATCTATCTGACGAAACATCGTTCTGATAACATTTCCCTTGCCCTGCTTGTATTCGTGGCGCACTACCGCACCCTCTTTTTCGGCAATCTTCGCGGTATCGTCTGTGGAATTGTTGTCGTATACATATATCACGGCTTCGGGTAAAGCCGCTTTAGTGTCCTTTATAACTTTGGCTATGGTTTTCGCCTCGTTATAACACGGAATAAGTACAGCAATTGTGTCCATAAATAAACTCCGATTTTAAATTACATAGTTTCCAGACGTTTCTTTATATCTTCAACCGAAAGCCATTCGGTATTGTTGCCCGATGAATATGAAAATCCTTCGGGAACTTTGATTCCTGTAGGAGTGGGTTTTCTGAAAGAGCTCCATACCATCTGAGGATATACGATAAAGTGCTTGTCATACTCGTATGTGGTAAGTGAATCTTCAACGGTAACCATAATTTCGTGAAGTTTCTCGCCTTCTCTGATTCCGACTTCGGGCATCTTGCATCCGGGAAGCATTGCTTCGGCAAGATCCGTAATTTTGAAGGAAGGAATCTTCGAGATAAAGGTTTCGCCGCCCTTAGCCTCTTCGAGTGCTTTGATAACGAGCTGTACACCTTCATCAAGTGAAATCCAGAAACGTGTCATTCTGTAATCGGTGATGGGAAGTTCGTTTCCGCCCTTTGCAATAATATCCTTGAAGAAAGGAATTACCGAGCCTCTCGATCCTGCAACATTACCGTAACGAACAATCGAGAAGCAGATGTCCTTGCTTCCGGCATATGCGTTGGCAGCTATGAAAAGCTTATCCGAAACGAGTTTCGTTCCGCCGTAAAGGTTAACGGGATTAACGGCCTTGTCCGTGGAAAGTGCCACAACCTTCTTAACACCGCAGTCAAGTGCCGCATCAATTATGTTCTGAGCACCGTGGATATTGGTCTTGATAGCTTCGTTGGGGTTGTATTCGCAAGCCGGAACCTGTTTCATTGCTGCGGCATGAACCACGAAGTCTACACCTTCAAATGCTCTTTTAAGTCTTTCAACATCTCTTACATCGCCGATGAAGAATCTCAGTTTATCCTTGTACTCGGCGAAATCGTTAGCCATATTAAACTGCTTGAATTCGTCTCTTGAATAGATAATAATCTTCTTCGGTTCATAGTGGGTAAGTACATACTTGGTAAAAGCTTTTCCGAAGCTTCCGGTTCCGCCCGTTACCAGAATTGTCTTGTTATTTAACATTTTCTCAGCCTTTCTTTCGAATAAAATACATTCATAAAACAATCTGAATTATTGTAACATCATTTATCTCAATTTTCAATCGGCACCGACATAATCAAGATACATCTTCGCAAGTTCGTACTTTGTCGCCTCGTTCGGATGAACCATGTCGGAAAGATACAGGGGGAAATTCGACATATCCCAGTTGAGGATATTTATGGAATCTATCTGCTTAATTCCAAGTTTCTCCGCGGTCTCGCGACTGGCATTCGCAAAATCGGCAATCGTATGATTAAACTCCCCGAGCGTGTCCTCTTTTCCTTCGAAATCCGGCGTGTAAGTCGGTCCCACAAGAATGATTTCCGCTTCGGGATACATTTCTTTTACCCTGTTTATTCCGTCGCAAAGAGCGGTTTTGTACGCATTCGTTCCTTCAGCTTCGCTCTCATCGATTGCCGCTCCCGTGAAGAAATCGTTCAGTCCGAAATTGATGAAAACCACAGAAATATCCTTCGGAAATCCCGCCTTGGAATAAGTTGCAAATCCGCTTTCGAAATCGGTATCTTTTCCTTCCGGGGCGAGGTTTTCGTTATCTATCGAATCCAGCATCAGCCCGAATGAAAGATTTCCTTCCGAATTGTCCACTGCCGCAATTCCGCCGGCTCCGAGGTTGAAGCATTCGGCTTTGCTGATTTCCGCGAAAACATCCGGAATGGAATATACGCCTTTGTCTTTTGCGAAGAAACTGTCTCCGATAAACAGCACCCTGCTGCCGCTTAAATCCTTAAACTGTGTGGGATTCGTCCGTTCACCGATTAAGAAATTTAAGTATTCGCCCATCGTGACATCGACGCTTTCCGAGGAAATATCGTCGGCAAAAGTCGCAAACATTTCGACGAAAAGAATATCACATATTCCTTCATTCAAGCCGCCGGTTTCGTTGTAATTCATCTCCGGTCTTATGAGCCATTCGTTTCGTCCCGGAAACTTGACCGTCACATTGTCGTATCGTAAAAATTCCTGCGCGATGAACGCATACTGCGCTACCGTTTCGCGTATGGATTTCTCATTGCGTGCCATCCACGAATCAAGTGAATTCCACGGTAAAAGAATTACAAACTTCACATCGGGATTGTCACAAACCGCAGGTATGAGTTTCTTATCAAGTTTATGCTTAAGCAGAATGTTGCCCGCATCCACGGAAACATTCATTCTGTCCGGATCGAGTCCTATGTACACTTTGGATGCACCGTTACTAAGTGCCGCATCTACGGTGCTGTTTACTTCCTTCATGTTCGACAGCGGAGTCTCGCATTTAATCATCTTCTCGGCAAGGAAGACCTCGAAATCTTCCGTATTAAAGCCGACTGTGTCAAAAAGTGAAACCCAGAGTGTATCGTACGATTCGACAGAAAGTCTGTCCAGGAATTCTTTACTCTCCGGCTTGATTCGGCCGTCCGATGTGACAATTACCGCGCCAGCGATAATCACCGCAAGCAGAAGGACGCATACCGGTATTAAATATTTAAATATTTTTTTCATGTTACCTCAGCTGAATCAGCTAATATAAATTTATGTTTACGCACGGATTTTCAAAAACTGTGCGCAGCCTTCCAGTTCATATTCTTCATCGCCGGCGGGAACGAAAATGCATGTTCCTTTTGATGCGGCGATTTCAAATTCTTCACCTTTAATCTTAAAATCGCCGTCGATACACAAAAGTACCTGAAACGCTTCCGAAAGCGATTTGAAAATAACGTTTCCTCCGGATTCGTATGAATTGATTAACATTCTCTCCGTCTGGAAATATTTGCATCTGTACAAAAGCTCGTTTGCACGTCCGTTCATGTAGTTTAACACACGCATGGGCTGGCGTTCTTCGAGTGCGGATTTCGTATTGATTACATCCAGGGCTTTCCCGATATTCAGCTCTCTTTTCCGACCGTTTTTATCCGTTCTGTCGTAATCGTACATTCTGTATGTAAGATTGGAATTCTCCTGAATCTCGGCTAAAATAATACCGCCTCCGATGCCGTGAACCGTTCCCGGCTCCACCGAATAAATCCGGTCTTTACCGACTTTGATTCGGTTAAGGCAATTAAGAATCGTTCCGTCCTTCGAACGTCTTTCGATTTCTTCTTTTTCGATATCGTGTCTGAATCCGAGAATAATTTCCGCATCTTCATCGGCCTCGAGGATATACCACATTTCTTTTTTACCGCGGGAGGCGTTCTCATACTTTCCGGCATACTCATCGTCCGGATGGACCTGAATCGACAGACTGTCGGCCGAATCGATAAACTTCACAAGAATCGGAATTTCGCCTTCGATGTTTGCAAAGCGTCCCATAAATTCCGGATGAAGTTTCAGCACGTCTTTTAACTTCATTCCCTTAAAAAATCCGCTGCCGACGGTGCTTATTCCGTCTTCGTGCGTTGAACATACCCACGATTCGGCAAGAGGTGTCTCTTTAAGATTCTGGTTGTAAAGACTCTTAAGACGGTTTCCGCCCCACAGATAATCCTTGCCAACAGGCTTTAAAACAAACGGGATATTCAGTTTAGTTAAGTTCGAATTTGCGCTTGTCATCAACGCTGATCTCCTTGCCCAGCTGTACCTCGATTACCTGCAGTTCAGTCTCTGCTATTATCGTGTGCTTACAGCCCGCCTGAATCGTAATTACATCGCCGGCGTGAACAACCTGCTCCATTCCGTCGACAATTGTGCGACCGGTACCTGATACGATTGTCCAGATTTCGTCGCGCAGTTCATGGCTGTGATAGTTCATTTTGTTACCGGCTTTGAGCGTAACCTTGATGGTCATACTGCCTGGATTTACATCGATAACACGGTAATTTCCCCATGACTTTTCGGCGAACATTACACGTGAATCGAGCTTGTCGACATAGGGCTTGATATAGCTCGACTCATGCTTGTCGGAGACAAGAATTCCGTCCGGGCTCGCCGCAATGACGACGTCTTTAAGTCCCATCGCAAGAATCGGAACATTGAGTTCGTTAATTACATGGACATTCGAATTGTTCGAGCCCATGGATACGTCACCGACATATTCTTCGGTCATTGCTTCCGTCATCGTGTTCCACGTTCCGAGGTCTTTCCAGAGACCGTTGAAACGCATAACCTGAATCGATTCTTCTTTTTCGACTACGGCATAATCGAAACTGATTTTGGTCAGATTTTCGTATTTGGAATACAAATCATCATAGTCGGTAAAATCAATAAGTTCGTGCGCTTTTTTAAGAATATAACTCATCTTGAAAGCAAAAATTCCGCCGTTCCAGAGCGCACCCTTTGCTATATATTCTTCTGCCGTTTTCTCATCCGGTTTTTCCTTAAAACAGTTAACACGGCTTACACTGTCCGCATTTTCCGGAATGATATATCCGTATTTTTCGGAAGGATAAGTCGGCTCCATTCCCATCAGTGTAAGATTGGCTTCACCTTTGGAAGCAAGGTCGGACAAATCCTTCAGTGCACGGAAATAATCGTCTTCCACATAAGGATCGACCGGGCAGACAACCACGGGTTCGTCTTCGCCGACAGACTGCACTTCGTGTAAAAATACGCATCCCAGCACAATTGCGGGGAATGTATCGCGTCTTGCGGGTTCAACGGAAATTCCGACATCGTTTCCGAGTCTGTTCCTGATTTCTGAAACCTGGGATTTAGCGGTTGCAACCGTAATACGCGCATCAGGATCAACCTTTCTGATGCTGCCGTAAATTCTCTCAACCATCGATTCGTAATCGCCGTTTTCGTTTTTGAAAATTCGTATGAACTGTTTTGAACGCTGTTCGTTCGAAAGGGGCCAGAGTCTTTTACCCGAACCACCCGATAAAAGTAAAATATTCATGTTTCTCTCCGTAATTAACGTTCAGCCCTCATGGGGTTGTTTAAGAAATCTTCGTATGCAAGCCTGATGCCTTCGTCAAGCTCCGTTTTGTATGTCCAGCCGAGAGCGGTTGCTTTCGATACATCGAGAAGTTTCCTCGGTGTTCCGTTCGGTCTTGAAGTATCCCACTTAATCTCGCCTTTGTAACCGATAATCGATGCGACCTTCTCGGTGAGCTCCTTTATTGTAAGTTCGCGGCCCGAACCCGCATTGACGGTCTCGTCGCCGGAATAATTGTTCATAAGAAATACACACAAATTTGCAAGGTCGTCAACATAGAGAAATTCTCTTAAGGGGCTTCCGTCTCCCCAGCAGGTTACCGATTCTGCGCCCGAAACCTTTGCTTCGTGGAATCGTCTTATAAGTGCGGGTAAAACATGTGAGTGCTCGGGATGATAATTGTCGTTGGGGCCGTAAAGATTCGTCGGCATTACGCTGATGTAATCCGTGCCGTACTGACGGTTCAAAAACTCGCAGTACTTAAGTCCCGAAATTTTGGCGAGCGCATAAGCCTCGTTGGTTTTCTCGAGTTCGCTTGTCAAAAGACAGTCCTCTTTCATGGGCTGCGGAGCCATTCTCGGGTAGATACACGAAGAACCCAGGAATTCAAGTTTTCTGCAGCCGTTCTTCCATGCGGCGTTGATAACATTCATCTCAAGAATCATGTTATCGTACATGAAATCCGCAAGTGCATTCTGATTGGCGACAATTCCGCCTACCTTCGCAGCGGCAAGGAAAACATACTCCGGTTTTTCTTCTTCGAAGAATTTCTCTACATCCGCCTGACGGCATAAATCAAGTTCGCTGTGAGTTCTCGTAATGATATTCGTGTAACCCTGTTTCTGTAATTCCCTTACGATAGCGGAGCCGACCATTCCACGGTGTCCCGCCACAAAAATCTTTGAATTTTTCTCCATTTTTACATGCTTCTTTCGGTTAAAATCTGTTTAATTATTAGTATTTCTATTCTGCGGCTTTTCTTTCTTTGATTGCAATCTCTCTGTCATGGCGGGCCATAATTTCAACAAGTTCTTCGTAGCTTGTCGATGTCGGATTCCATCCGAGTACGGTCTTTGCTTTCGTCGGATCGCCCAAAAGATTGTCAACATCCGTCGGTCGGAAAAATGCCGGATTTACGCATACAAGCATTCTGCCGGTTTCGACGTCATAACCTTTCTCGTCAAGTCCGGTGCCTTCAAAGCGGAGTCTGATTCCGTTCGCTGCGAATACCTTCTCGGTAAAATCTCTTACCGTATGCTGAACACCCGTGGCGATAACAAAATCATCGGGAGTATCCTGCTGCAGAATAAGCCACATGCACTCAACGTAATCTTTGGCATAACCCCAGTCACGGAGTGAATCCATATTGCCGAGTTCGAGATGATCCTGAAGACCTTCCGCGATACGTCCCGCTGCAAGAGTAATCTTACGTGTAACGAAATTTTCTCCTCTTCTTTCCGATTCGTGATTGAAAAGAATTCCGTTTGCGGCGAACATTCCGTACGCTTCTCTGTATTCTTTTACCATCCAGAATCCGTACTGCTTTGCGATTGCGTACGGTGAATAGGGATGGAAAGGAGTTGTCTCCTTCTGAGGAATTTCCTCGACTTTGCCGAAGAGTTCCGAAGTCGATGCCTGGTAGATTCTTGTCTTCTTCGTAAGGCCGAGCATCTTTACGGCTTCAAGGATTCTTAAGACTCCGATTGCGTCGACGTCGCCGGAATACTCGGGCACATCGAAAGAAACCTGCACATGCGACTGTGCGGCAAGATTGTAAATTTCATCCGGCATAACTTCACCGATGATTCGAATCAGTGATGTCGAATCGGTCAGATCACCGTCGCGAATTCTGTTTAAGTTTTCTCGTAAAATGCCGGCGATTCTTCCGGTTTTTGAAATCGACGCACGTCTTACGATGCCGTGAACTTCATATCCTTTCTGTAAAAGAAACTCTGCAAGATATGAACCGTCCTGGCCCGTGATACCTGTGATAAGTGCTTTTTTCATTGTACTCATCCTTTCCATAAAATCGGTTTGTAACATGCGTTTTCGCAATAATTAATTTAATTTCCGAATGTATTATTTTCTGTAATATTCAGCGACTTTTCCAATCGCTTTGATAACATCGTCGACATCCGAATCGCTCATCTTCGGGAAAAGCGGAATGCTCATGATGCCCTCGTAGATTTCTTCCGCAACAGGGCATAATCCCTTCTCATATCCGAGAGATTTGTAATACGGGAAATAATATACCGGAATGTAATGTACCTGACAGCAGATACCCTCTGCGGCAAGTGCATCGAAAAATTCCCTTCTCGTACAGTTAAGTTTCTCTTTATTGATTCTGATGATGTAAAGATGTCTGCACGAATCGGCGCCCGGAACTTCCTTCTGGATGAAGATTTCGTCCATGTCCTTAAACGCTTCGTTATATTTGCGCACGATTTCCTGACGTCGGGCTTTGAACGCGTTTAATTTCTTCATCTGACTTACCAGAAGTCCCGACTGAATATCAGTCAGACGGTAATTGAAGCCCAGAGAAATCTGCTCATATACCCAGGGACCTTCCGGTGAAGGATTCTCCATAAGTTCGGGATTCTTCGTGATTCCGTGAGTATGTGCAAGAACGAGTTTATCGTAAAATTCTTTGTTGTTGGTCAGTATCGCTCCGCCTTCACCACATGTTACGGTCTTGACGGGGTGGAAACTGAATGTCGTCATATCGGCAATGTTTCCGACAGCTTTGCCGTTATAGAAAGTTCCGATTGAGTGAGCGGCATCCTCGATAAAAATGAGATTATGCTTATCGCAGATTTGACGGATTCTGTCGGCAAGAACGGGCTGTCCGGTAAAATCAACCGCAACGACCGCTTTTGTTCTCGGTGTAATGTGCACTTCGATGCTGTCCGGATCGATATTGTAGGTTTCTTTGTCGACATCGGCAAATACCGGTCTTGCGCCGCAGTAAAGAGCACAGTTTGCGCTTGCGGCAAAAGTAAGCGGTGTGGTGATGACTTCATCGCCTTCGCCGATTCCGGCGGCCATGATGGCACAGTGAAGAGCAGCCGTTCCGTTTGAAACCGCCACTGCGTACTTTGCACCGGTATAATCCGTAAGTGCTTTCTCGGCTGCGGTAACGAAAGGACCGCATGTCACGGTTTCGCTCCTTAAAACTTCCGCTACGGCTTCAATATCATCTTCGTCGATCCACTGATGACCGTATCCTATTTTGTTCGTTCTGACGGGCGTGCCGCCTTTGATTGCTAACGTATCCATATTTTCTCCTTGAGAACGGAAAGTCTGTATTTGAGTTCCGCGAGGTTCCAGTCGGATTCGTTGTCGATATCCTGAACCTCCAGTTCACTCATCTCCATTGCCGTTGCTTTATTCAAAACAAGTTTCTTTTCTTTCAGAAATTCATCGGTCTTTAAGAAGTAAAACTGACCGCAGTCATGATACATTGTCTCTAGATCCTGACTTCTCTTCATCGCATTTTCGGGGAACATGTAGGAAAGTTTCCCGTCCCTTATCACCATTCCTCTCTGAGGCGGAAAAGAAAAGCTTACAACAGGCATAAGCGAATCGGCATCTTCGTCAATCATCTTCTGTAACGCATCCTGAAGCTTCTTAGCCGTCACAAAAGGTGCGGTCGGATAAATGCAGCATGTATATTCAAAAGTCTTTCCTTCACGAGCGTAGCACTCCAAAACCTCTGCTATAACATCCGCCGTCGACGCAAAATCCCCTGCGTTCTCGCTGCTTCTAAAGAATGGTACTTTGGCTCCGTATTTTTCTGCGATTTCCGCGATTTCTTCGCTGTCCGTCGAAACCATCACTTCGTCGAAAATGCCGCTTTTAAGAGCTGCCTCAATACTGTATGCGATTATCGGTTTGTCGCAGAATTCCTTGATGTTTTTCTTCGGTATTCTTTTGGAACCGCCCCTTGCGGTAATGATTGCTATTGCTGACATTTTTCTCCTTTTGATGCCCTGCGGCACCGGGTAAAACAAAAATCGTACTGCTGCCGAATATGCTCCTCTTTTACAGATGGTTGTATGTATACATATTCTTCGAATCGTTGTTTAAAATATCGTCTTTTACCGGTTCAAACGTATCTTTTACCGTCATGGACGAAATCGGGCATTCGCCGAAATTAATCTGCCTGATAATTCCCTTGTCGAGCATTATTTTCTCCAAAGGTTCAAAGCCGTTAATGTGGCGCGGATCCATGTCAAGGTCGCGGACATACATCGTATACGTTGCCTGTCTGACATTTCCCTCGCGGTCTTTGTAATCGCCGGTAAAAGATTTCTCGTAGCGGTAAGGAACACCTACCATCGCCTCGATATGATGAATGTAGGTAAGTCCGCTCAGCGCCGGAATTCCGATTACCAGTGCCTTCGCATCAAGTGAATCCAGCATCTCGAAAATCGTTCCTTTTCCGAATGAATTCGGTACATCGATGTTATAGAAATCCTGCGTGTTTCTTCCCCATACGGCGAATGAATAAAGCGGATGGCGGGTACGGATAAACTCTTCTCTGTTAAGTGCCGCTTTGGAAAGCGAACCGGTCTTCGAAGGAGTCGAATTGTAATCAAACATCACACCCTTGCAGAAGTCCCAGTTAAAGGTCGGGAATAAAAGATTTCCTTCCTCGCCGACGAGTCTTTTAAGCTCATCGATCACATCGTCGGGTTTAATTCTCTCACCGCGGTTTCTGCACTCTTTCGCAAGACTTAACATATCCGAAATCACATAAACCGTATCGCCTTTTCCTATTCCGAAATTCTCATTAACAAACTTAGCAAATTCCATTGTATGCTCCGTTTACTGTAATAATTTTTTGCGTTGAAGTTTACCGTTTGATAGTGTTCTTCATTGTTACAACAATAATCAGTGTAATCTGCTTTTTAACGCGAAGCCTATAAATACTTCTCAACGAGCGCTTCGATGGTTGCAACATTTGCAAAATTCTCCGGAACGATGTCACGTCCCGAGATCTCAATATCAAACTCATCTTCGAGTGCCTCGACGATTTCCATCATTTCGAACGAATCGACGAGTCCGGTTTCCACTAAGTCCTCACATGTAAGATACGACTCATCATCGAACACTTCGTTCAGGATATCCGTTACTTTACTCATTTACTGCTCCTCCAGATCTTCTCTTAATTTGGCATATCTGCATATATTGACGAATCCGATTCCCTGCCAGAATTCGCCCTGTCTTTCCGTTCCTTCCAAGGTAAAAGAACACTTCTCCATTACCTTTCTCGATGCGGTGTTGTCAACATGAACCGTTGAGCGCAGTCTGTTGAATCCGGCCCTGAGGAAGAGAAAACTGCTTAAAAGATTAACGCTCTCGCTTGCGTATCCCTTTCCCCAGAATAAGGGAGAAATCGTATAACCGATTTCGGTCTGCTCGACTCTCGAATCGATGTTGAAAACTTCTAAAAGTCCGACCGTATCACCTGTGGTTTTGTCTTCTATCACGAGATACTGCGAATTCTTCTCCGCACGCATTCTGTCGAAATTTTTAAGCGCTTTCGAAACTTTCAGAAGGTTGTCTCTTTTAATTCCCGGACGGAATGTGTAAATCCGTTCGTCCGAATACATGGGTAAAAGACTCTCTGCATCATTCCCGTTCGTCGGGCGAATAAAAAGTCTCTCCGATTCAATTGTAAGATTTTCTTCGAATAAAACATCCGGATTAAACATAATCACACTCCGAAAATATAATCACTCCTTCGGGGCTTCCGAAGAATTTAAAAATACTCTGTCTATTTTACCGTTTGCATTCATCGGCATCGCACCGAGTTTGACGAAAACCGACGGAACCATATATTCCGGAACCTTCGAAGCGACAGCCGCCTCAAGAGCCTCTTTCTTAATACGGCCCTGATAATACATCATTATCTTCGAGTCTTTATAAACGCAGCAGACTCTGTCGACGCCGTCCTCACCCGCAGCAGCATTCTCGATTTCACCGAGTTCGATACGGTAGCCCATGTGCTTAATCTGAAAATCCTTGCGCCCGACATATTCAATCTCTCCGCGCTCATTCTCAGATACAAGGTCACCGGTTCTGTACATGATGTCACGGTAAAAAGGACTGAGCGGATTCTGAACAAATGCTTCGGCGGTCTTGGCGGGATTGTTGTAATATCCGAGTCCCACTCCGGAACCGCGGATACAGAGTTCTCCGACTTCTCCCGGCGCACAGGCCTTGTTCTCATCGTTTAGAATCAGAACACCGGTATTCTTAGCGGCACGTCCGATGGGAAGTGCTTCATCAACCGAAAACTCCCGATCTATAACGTAATATGTGCTTGCATAGGTGGTCTCCGACGGGCCGTAATAATTGACATACTTTGCGTCGGGGATGTATTTTCTCCACTGATTTAACTGCTTAACCGGCATTACCTCGCCGCAGAACATAATCTTCTTAAGACATGTAACGTCGACTTCTCTGAGCGCTCTTAAATTCGCCGTAACCACAAGTGCCGACGGCACCCAGTAAATTGCATTTATCTTATGCTCGGCGATATAGTCGAGTACTTTAATCGGGAAGGTAAACCAGTCCGACGGAATGATGTGAAGAGTTGCTCCGTTTCTTATGGTGCAGTACAAATCGGGAACGGAAGCATCGAAGTAGAAAGGCGCCTGATTGGCAAAGCTCTCTTTGCTCGTAAACTCCATCTCCTCACTTGCTTCTTCGGTAAAATCGATAACGGCACGGTGACTTATTACAACACCCTTCGGAATACCTGTTGAGCCCGAAGTACAGATGATGTATGCCGGGTCCGTATCTATTCTTTCTGCGACAATTTCCGACAAAGTTGCTTCGTCGATTTCGGTATCGCATATATCCTCAAACACAAGAATACGCTCCGAAGGTGCAATCTCCGAAGCTTTATCGAAATGTTCCCTGTCCGTTATCACATAGGCGGGTTTAAGGAACTCCATAATCAGACCGAGTCTCGCCGCGGGAGCGTGACAGTCAAACGGTGCATATATTCCGCCCGCATAATTTACGCCCCAGAAAGAAGCAAGAGCTTCTTTGCATTTGTCCATAATGACAACAACCGGTGAATTGACCGGAAGTTTCTGTCCGGCCAGATACGAACCGACCTCCCGGGTGTGCTTTAGAAGTTCACTGTATGTATATGAGCCGCGAATATCCGTCACGGCTGTTTTACCGGGGTATTTTGAAGCGCTTGCTTCAAGATAATCCAAAACTGTTTTAATCATATTGAATCACTAATCTCTCATAAAAATATCTCTGGTATAAACCTTGTCGGCAACGTCTCTTAAAACTTCATCGAAACGGTTCGCGATAATGCAATCGCACGATTTCTTGAATTCCTCGATGTCGTTGATGACACGGCTTCCGAAAAATGTACTTCCGTCTTTGAGCGTGGGCTCGTAGATTACAACTTCTGCACCCTTGCCCTTGATTCGTTTCATAACACCCTGAATCGAACTCTGACGGAAATTGTCGGAATTAGTCTTCATCGTAAGACGGTATACACCGACCACAACTTTTTTCTCCATTCCCTCGTTCCACTCGTTCTCTTCCGAGAAACCGTAATAACCGGCTTTCTTAAGAACGCGGTCGGCAATGAAATCTTTTCTGATGGTATTCGATTCCACGATTGCGCGAATCAGTGTCTCCGGAATGTCTCTGTAATTGGCAAGAAGCTGCTTGGTATCTTTCGGAAGACAGTAACCGCCGTATCCGAACGAAGGATTGTTGTAATGTCCTCCGATTCTCGGATCAAGGCACACACCGTCGATAATCGACTTTGTGTTAAGTCCTTTGACTTCCGCATATGTATCAAGTTCGTTGAAAAACGAAACACGAAGTGCAAGATAAGTATTCGAGAAAAGTTTGACAGCCTCGGCTTCCGTATATCCCATAACGATAATGCTGACTTCGTTTAAAGCTTCCGCTTCGAGAAGTTTGGCAAATGTGCTTGCGCCCTCAACCATCTCGTCATCGAAAATATCCGTACCGACGATAATTCGCGAAGGATGAAGATTATCGTAAAGAGCCTTCGATTCACGGAGGAATTCGGGGCTGAAAAGAATCTTTCTGATTCCTGTCCGCTTCCTTAATTCTTCGGTATATCCGACCGGAATCGTGGATTTGATAACAATAAAAGCGTGATCGTTGACGCGGTTAACCTGCTCCACAACCGCTTCGACGGCGGAGGTATCGAAATACTCTTTCTCCGCATCATAATTCGTAGGTGCCGCAACAATGACAAAATCAGCATCGGCATAGGCTTTATCGCCATCCGTCGTCGCCGTTAAATTCAATTCCTTCGTTGAAAGATATTCCTCAATTTCCGCATCCTGAATCGGTGATATGCGGTTATTGACTTTGTTGACCTTCTCTTCAACGATATCAACCGCAGTAACTTTGTTGCTCTGTGCAAGTAAAACTGCAAGGCTCAAGCCGACATAACCGGTTCCCGCAACTGCTATATTCATATCAAAATCTCCCGTTTAAATATTCGTGCGGGCACACTGCCCACGACATTACAGTATATCACAAAGCTATGCTTCATTCAATGAAAACAAAAAGGCATCATTGACATAATCAACGGTGCCCTCTCGGTAACATAAGCATATAAAGTTACATCAGATATCCTTATCCGGAAATTACCGGAAATATACCTGTTCCATTTTCCTGATTTCACGTTTTTTAAACACAAAATATAACCTGCGTTTACACTTCGAGCCCATATTAATCAGCCCTTTGAAAAATTTCTTCGTTTTACGCAAAAGACGCTTTGCATTAAGCTTCCTAAGTTTGGCAAACAGCTGCTTAATATAACTCTTCTCGTACTTTGCAATTTTAGGATCGTCAAAATACAAACGCAATACCGGAATCTCGATGTTTCCGTTCTCAACATACAGACATGATGCACGGTGCTGACCGTCACGGATTAACATCTGATCTTCATACAAAATAATATACTGACCGTTAAACGGATAACCGTTTACGGATATACTTGATTTCATGGATTCCAGACGCTGCTCGCTTGTCTGTCCCACATGGTGGGATTCACGGTGCCCGTCATTCTCCGAAGAATCTCCGTTTAAAGCCTTCACCGCTCTGCCGTTTTCCAGTTTGCTGAATTTAATGAATCCCATTCGGTTCTTGTGGTTAACCAGCAAATCCCCAAGCATAACCGTGTCTTTTTTAACAGCCTTCAGATGGTTTAAGTTCTTCGCAAGAAAGAGGGACATAAACACGGGGTCGATTCCCGAACATTCGAATCCTTCCACATCTACCAGTTTATCGATTGTATCTCCCAGTTCTTCAGCCAAATTATGTAATTCTTCCACAGTCAGATCTATACGGAAATCCGCAAGATGAATATGAATTGCTTCTCCTATATTGTCATCCATCCAGAATTCCAGTCTGCCGATTTTGTCTCGAACCAGTTTTGTTACCGCCGGATTACTCACATCCTGCCTCCTTAAAAATTAATACTCATTATACGAATAATACGCTTCGACAAGCCGGTCGTACTGCCCGTTTCGAACAAGCTCCGTCAGCGTATCCGAGAAAGCGAACACCACCAGATTCAGTTTGTCTTTTAAGGTTGAACTCTCAAGCACCGACGCATGCGAGGTAAAAAATTCCACATCAGCATCGGTAAAAGATTTCTGCATAACCAGACATCTCATCATTCTGAAAATCCAGATATCTTCATCCGTCACATAACTGAATCCGTTTACACGGTTTTCATTCTCCCACAGCGATTTCTGAACACATTTATCCAGGGGCATCCACATTTTCGGTGTTGAACTTTTACAGGGAAGTTCATACATAATCTCGTAATAGAGACCGTCTTTTGAATACATCTCAAAAGCATGCATCTTATAAAGGAATACGAAACCGTGGCGTTTTCCGTAGGGATGTTCAATCGCTTTGGCTCCTTCTTTTTTGAAAAGTTTCTTAAATTTACCGCGGTCGTCAGGCTTTATTAGAATCGTAATCAGACGGTCACGGTTCTCTAAAATCCTGTATGTCACATCGCTTTTCTCCAGCCCTGCAAGCAACGCGTAGTTCTCAAGCGGTGTGCACTCACCCGCATATTTCGGAATTTTGATGTCCTTTGAGGGCAGATGAGTTTTGATATATTTAAGTTCTTCGTTTGCTCTCATAATGTCCGAAGAGACTTTTAAAAAATCTTTCTCAGTGAGCAGATATCGAAATTTGCTGTTCTGAATATGAATAACCCGTCCCTGTGATTTCGTATATCCTTCATTCAGCTCTGCCATCAGATCGTTTCCGATTAAATTGACAGGTCGTATGTCCCGTATTTTTTCACCCATACAGCTGCTCCTATTTTTTAATCTTCCTGCTGACCTTATGTGTCAGCGAATACCATTTTCTGGCGAATTCTTTTTTGAAGTTTTTCTCGATTAAATCGGCATCGCCTCTCTCTTTGTGAAAAACAGTGCCTGCAAATTCGGGATATACATACCGATATCCTTCTTCTCTCATAAACCGGTTAAGTACAGCGGCCGGCTTATCCGAATCCCATTCCGTTCCCAGCGCATCGGCCATGTTCTTGAGACGAATCGCATAATCCTCTCCGATTTTGTGTTTCTGAATAACAACATGGTACAGAAGGGAATAGAAATAATTCTTCCCGTCCATAACATAAAAATTCTGCTTTTTAATTCTGTTCTTTAATATATTCCGCTGCCACGAATCATCAAGATAACCGTCCCCCGTCTGACGAAGGTCAATTGCTATTTTCGTATCGTTGACTTTTGTATAATAATGAATGCCGTCATCCTTTTTAACTCTCGGCTTTAACCCCAGACACTCAACCAGTTCTTTGCGGTTTGCACACAAAAAATCGATATCGGGATGCGAGGTCAGGAAATTCAAATCGTCGAACTCTTCATAATTGCGTAAAACAACATATTCGCATTTCTCAACGGCATCAAAAATTTCTGTCAGATTATTAAACATATCATGCTCCTTTTTGTGATACACACATTACCGACACTCATTATAGTATAATATCACGGTATATGCCACAGTTTTCTATCCGATTACTCAATGTTTTCAAGCCTAAAATGCCCGCCTCGCACTTCCCGGGCGTGCAAATGTTTTTTCTTTTACGGTGTAAAAGAAACACAATATATGGTAAGATACTCTGTGAGAGTATACATTCTATTAAAAAACTCGGGAGAGCACAAAATGATTAAGAATTATAAATTACTTCTTCTTGCAACAGCCGTTACGGGAGTTCTCGCTTTTGTCGGCTTCTTCTTCAAAATTCCGGTTATTATGGGAATCGCTTTCTGGGCAATAATCGCATATCTGATTATTATTTCCGTCGGTAAAAGCATTCTCGCGGTTAAGACAATCGGAGAAGCCGGTCCGAAAGAATATGCGGTTATCGGAATCGCCGCACTGGCCGTAATACTTCTTTGCATTCTGCCTATGGATATTGCACCGTTCTGGAACGGCAGAATCCCGATGCACCGTAATCAGTATGAACTTCTTGCCGATTCGATTCTCGACGGTCATCTCTACATCGACTACGACGATATCGATCCGAGACTTCTCGAGATGGAAAATCCCTACGATTTCATGGGCAGACAGAGTCAGGGAATCGACTATCATTTCGACCATGCTTTTTACAACGGTCACTACTACATGTATTTCGGCGTTGTTCCCGTTTTCCTTGTTTTCATTCCTTTTAAGCTTCTGCTCGGACGAACACTGGTGACATACCATGCGACGCAGCTTTTCGTCATGCTTTCCGCGATTGCATTTTTTATACTGTTTTTCAAAATGGCGAAGCGGTTCTTCCCCAAGATGAACATTGCTTCTTTTATCCTGTCAACGATTGCGATTATCCTCATCACGGTCGGCTACTGCGTTCAGGCTCCGGCTCTTTACTGCACCGCGATTTCCGGCGGAATATGCCTTGAGCTCTGGAGCATCTTACTCTTTTACCTCGGTGTTTTTGAGGTAAAAAAAGAATGGCTTCAGGTAGTGCTTTGCACACTCGCCGCACTCGCCGGTGCGCTTGCTTTCGGATGCCGTCCGCCCGTTGCGCTCGCAAACCTGATCGCGATTCCGATGGCGGTTTACTATGCCAAAAACAACAAAGATAAACACCTCGTACGAAACTTTATCATCATCGCAATTCCATACCTGATTGTCGGCGGGCTTTTAATGGCTTACAATTATGCGCGTTTCGAGAATCCTTTCGAGTTCGGACAGTCATATCAGCTTACAACCTACGATCAGACTTCGTACACAAACTTCTGGTCGAGAATCGATATTTTCCGTGACATCGACGGTCTGTTCGAAAACTTCATCACACCCGGTAAAATAAGCAGCGTCTTTCCGTTTATCAACTACGGCGGCGTTCTGATTACTTACCCGCTTATGATGATGATTGTTCCTCTGTATTCGTACGGTTCGGTCCGTAAAGAATTAAAAAAAGACAGCTTTGATAAAATCACTGCTGCCCTTTTAATCACATCAATTGTCATTACGCTTGCGGATTGCCATTTTGCTCCCGGTCTCTGCGAAAGATACCGTCTTGATTTCTATTTCGTAATGGGAATTCTTGCATTCGTATTAATCGGTTACAAATACAAAACCACCGAACACACAAAGCGCTTTTCGACGATAGTTTCACTCTTCGCCGTATGTTCCATTCTCGGTGCGTTCCTTCTTTTCATGCAGCCGTGCGATGCAAACTTTGCGGAGTACTTCCCCGAAGAAGCGGCGAAAGTGGCAAACGTCATTACGTTTGGTCTTTTCTGAGTATCAGAGTCTGATACGACAGGAAAAGTGTTATCAGCGATATCGGATATACCCACGGAAGGGTTTCCATGAACATTGCAAAGAAAGCGAATATTACCCACAGGAAAAGAAAGAGAAATCTTTCTTTTTCTTTGTTTACGTTAATAAATGCGTCAACGACTACTTTGACAAACCAGGCTATACAAATCAGGCCGCCGAACAATCCGTACATGATAATCCAGGCCAGGAAATTATTATGCGGATGAACAAAAAATTTCTGACCTACTTCGAGCGTAACACTATCATGTCCCCACAAATTCACCGTATCAAGATAGTTCTTCCAGATTCCGAGACGACCGCTTGAGAATCTGTCCACAGCCGCTATCAGCGTTCCGT
>JAKSSB010000022.1 GCA_024403285.1 Lachnospiraceae bacterium
TTCAGCTTCCTTGATACCGCTAAATTTGCCACTTTCTTCTCGTTTAGCGGTATCCCAACTTGTTTTTCTTCATGTTTCAGCTTCCTTGATACCGCTAAATTTGCCACTTTCTTCTCGTTTAGCGGTATCCGGACTTGTTTTTCTTCATGTTTCGGCTTCCCTGATACCGCTAAATTTGCCACTTTCTTCTCGTTTAGCGGTATCCGGACTTGTTTTTCTTCATGTTTCGGCTTCCCTGATAGAGCAATATCTATTCCATCTGCGGGATTAAATAAATTTCCGCTTGTAAGAGAAGGAGCAATATATATTCCACAAGCGGGACTTTTGAATTCGTCGGTTCTTAGCGAGGTTTTTTCGAGCTTAGAACCGTTACGTAATTCAACTGAGCGAAAGCGCTCCCGCGGTGGAATATATATGCTCCTTCACCCTCCCCGCGGTGGAATATATATGCTCCTTCCTTCCCTCCCCGCGGTGGAATGTAAAAGGAGCCGCAATCGGATGATTGCGGCTCCAAACATTTTAAATTAATATTGATTCATTAACCTTTAACCGATCCTAAAGCTACACCGGCAATGATGTACTTGGAAAGGAAAATGTAAACGATAATCAAAGGTAAAACTGTAAGAGTAAGTCCTAAGTAAATCGAACCGAACTCTGTTCTGTAGATATCACCTCTAAGTAACGATACCATGATAGGCATTGTGTATAAATCTGTCTTCGAAAGAAGAATCATAGGGGTGAACAGGTTGTTCCAGCTTCCTACGAAACTGAAGATTGCCTGTGTGGCAATAGCGGGTTTCATAATAGGAAGTACGATTCTGTTGAAAATAAAGAACTCTTTAGCACCATCAATTCGAGCCGATTGAACAATCTCAAGCGGTAATGCCGGCTGCAGATACTGTCTCATGAAGAATACCATCTGCGGAGCCTGAATTGAAGGAAGAATCAACAGAAGATAGTTGTTGGTTAATCCCATCTTGTAAACCATCTGGAAGAAACCGATCATTGAAATCTGAGTAGGAATCATCATGACTGCCATGATAAATGAGAAGAATGCATTTCTCAATTTCCACTCGTATACTACCTGAGCATATGCTGTAAGTGATGAGAAATATACAGCAAGTACTGTTGAACAGCTGGAAATAATAAGTGAGTTAAGGAATCCTCTGAAAGGATTAAATGACTTCGAAGTAAGGATCTTGAAGTTATTCATCAAGTACGTCGAAGGAATAAGTGAAACAGCTGTTCCCTGAATCTGTGTTGTAGATCTTGTAGCGTTTACAAACATGATCCAGAAAGGAAGAATACTCAATAAAGTAAGGAAGATACAAATAATATAGATGACTACTTTCAATGCAACATCTGATTTGTTTGCATCTCTATCTTCAACCTTTAATGATATTCCTTTTGCTCTGTTAAAAGAATCATCATTTTTCATTGCCATCTTTCACTCCTCCTATAATCCTTTTTGTTTACGTTTGTAAGCCTTCTCCTGCTGTCTGATAAGCTTACGTAATGCAACTTCATCTTTATCACGAAGCATATAGAACATGATAATAGAAAGGATACTGATAATGATGAACATAATTACACTGGCTGCTGAAGCTCTATTGTAGAAATAGCTTCCTGCGAATGCCTGGTTGTAAATAAATACCGATGTGGTAATTGTTGCGTTATCAGGACCACCATCAAGGAAAAGCTTAGGAATATCGAACATCTGTAATCCACCGATCATAGATGTTACGAGAGTGAACAGCAATACTGTTTTGATACAGGGAATCGTGATTCTGAAGAATGTCTGCCAACGGTTAGCACCGTCAACTTCAGCAGCTTCAAAAAGTTCAGGGCTGATACCAAGTACACCGGAAATCATAACGATTGATGTATATCCGTACCACATCCATGTCTGAATGAATACGATGATTCCTCTTGCAACTGTACCGTTGTTCAGCATGTTAACGTTATCTTTGAAAATGCCAAGACCAACCATGATATCGTTTACAACACCCTTGGGATATGCAAAGAACTGGTTGAACAGAATAGCAACCGTAGCGGCTGTAATAATGTTGGGCATATAGAAGATAACTTTGAAGAATCCCTGTCCCTTGATTGTACATCTCTTATCTGTAAACCATGCGGTAAGAAGAAGAGCAAGAATAATCTGAGGAACAAAGTTACATAACCAGATAATTACTGTATTTACTAACGCCGTTTTAAACGACGGAGTACTCAAAACAAACTTGTAATTCTTAAATAAGTCATCCCAAAGGATGTTGAAATTGGTATTACCTACACCTTTAAGGTCGGTAAAACCAATGAGTAATGTGTAGCAAATAGGGTATAACATGAATACCAGCCACGCAATAAAGAAAGGAATACTGAAAATGTATCCGTATTTTGCATAGGATGATTTGCGCTTCATTTTGCCAACCTCCACCTTCAAATTTTTGTTCGTTTCTCGCCTGCCAAACTTCTGTCAGAGAAAAAATTAAGAATCCGTCAAGCCATAATCTTATAATGTGAAAAACGGAGCGGACGATCAGGTCCGCCCCGTCTTACCATTATTATCTTGATTAGTAGAATAAATTTAATTATTCAACAATAACATCAAGGTTGTCAGCAACCTGCTGCTTGAAGTCAGCGATAGCTGCGTCACGATCCTTCTCGCCAGCTGCGAAAAGTCTAACCTGCTCTCTCCAGTAACCGTTGATTGTCTCATCGTACTGTGTAAGGTTATCACCCTTAGCATTAGCGTTTGCAGGAACGAATACGTCGAACATGTTCTGTCCGCCGAGGAAGTCGATCTCACCATTGGAGATTTCCATAACTGTACCAGAAGCTACGCAGTCTTTTGTACCAGCGTCTGACATTGTGCCGTTAGCCCAAGCGTACTGAAGACCTGTCTCTGTGCAGTCAAGTGTGATCCACTCGATGATGTCTTTAACAGCTGCTGCCTTAGCAGGATCTGCTGTTGCGTTCTTAGAAGCGAGTACCCATGTACCACCCCAGAAGAAACCGATAGGAGACTCTGTAACAGCCCAGTCACCGTATGTTCCTTCACCAACTGCAGCACCACCACAGTTAGGAGCGATTGTGTAGTTGATTAACCATGCAGGTCCGAAGAAACCAAGAACTTCCTTAGCGCCTTCACCCTTCATATCAGCAAACCAAGCCTCACCCCAGTCTGTTGTATCATTGTGATATCCGTTGTCCATAAGTTTCTTAGAAACGTCAAGGAATGCTTCTCTCTTAGGATCGATGTTAAGCTTTCCGTCTACGATCCAGCCTGAATCAGAGCTGTTCTCGATTGCGTGCCACATATCACCATCACCGGAAACGATACCGTATCCTTTAGCTTTAAGTTCATCAGCTGCTTTCCAGAACTGATCCCATGAACCTGAACCACCACCGATTTTCTCTTTAACAGTTGCAGGATCATCTGTTCCCCATGTAGCCTGTGCTACGGAACGACGATAAATGAAAGCACCACCAGTTGCCTGATATCCTAAACCAACGAGCTTGCCGTCCGGGTTTGTTCCGATATCAATTGTGTAATCAGCGATTGCTGCTGCTGCAGTCTCACCAGCTACGTCGATACCAAGATCTTCGTAAGGAGCTGCGTACTGAGCCATGTCACCCTGAGCATACTTAAGAACGAAAGCTGCCTCTGCTGCATAGATGTCAGGAGCATCTGCGCCACCTGCTGTAAGAGCAAGGTCAAGTTTCTCCTGGTATCCACCACCGTCTGTTGCGGTGATTGTTGAGTTGATTTCGTAAGGGAAATCAGGATGATCAGCTACATACTTAGCGATCATGTTGGGAACCTCATCTGTGAAAGCGTATACGTTGATAACGCCGCCTTCTCCAGCTGCAGGTGTAACTACTTCTTCAGATGAAGCGGGATCTACGGGATCAACAGCTGTCTCTGATGATGAAGCAGGTGTGTTGTTACAAGCTACTAATGTAGATGCAACCATTGCTACGCTTACTGCGCAAGCTAAAAACTTCTTCATTACTTTTTCCTCCTTAGAATTTGTTGACATCTTTGGGTGTCAAATTGCACAAAATCCAACGCACAAAAATGTCGAAGTTTGTAATAACAAGGTAATTATAATCGCAAACAATAGTTAATACTTTACAGATATTGCTATTGTTTTGACATATCTTGTTATCTGCTATTGTTTTTGCATCAAACGATACATTTTATACCCTAAAAAAGTGTACAATTTATACAATTTGTTAATTTTTGATGTTTATATGTTTATTAGCCGTATTTATGGTAAAATAGTTTAGGTTTACAAAATGAACCAATATGAATTATTCGGCTTACATGCCGTCTGTCAGCGGAGGTTATTTATATATGAGGAAATTCTTCTCACCCGAAAGCCCGGCAATGCGATTTTTGTCGCTTTTCTGTGACTGGATTCTTTTAAACGTTCTTTTTATAATATGTTGTCTTCCGATAATTACAATCGGAACTTCCATCACGGCGCTGTATGCGGTTCTTTTCCGCAAGCTCCGGGGCGAGGACTGTTTCATCGCCAAAACGTTTTTTAAAGAGTTCAAATCCAATTTCAAACAGTCGATTCTGTTCTGGATTCCGTTCCTTCTTATTGAAGCGTTTCTGATTTTCGATATTTATATAGTAAGAATGCCTGCAAACGAAGCGTACCTTTTCCTGCAGTATCCGGTTTCAATTGTAGCGTTTCTCATTCTGTGCGGAAGCATTTTCGTATTCCCGCAGATGGCACTTTTCGATTCTAAGACACCGCAGATTATCAAGAATTCGTTCCTGCTCGGGCTTTCGAATTTCCCGACGGTCATCCTTATACTGGTCGTATACATCGCACTTTTCCTGGTTGCGGGACTTTCGCCCAAGTGGACAGCCATAATTTTTTCAATAATGCTTTTCTTCGGATTTGCAGCAACCGCAAATTTCTGCTGTCTCTTTTACCGGAGAATATTCATTAAATGTCTCGGGCTCAATGAAGACGGAAGCGATCCCGACGAAGCAGAAGAAGAGGAACCCTAATTTCCTTAAGCGGACGTGTATATTATCGAGCAGAAGGCGAAGCTTTCCTGCTCGTCTCGCCGGCCGCTTGTTGCGAAGCAACTAATTTCCATAAGCGGCCGTGTGAATAAAAAAGAGGAAGATGAGTAATCACCTTCCTCTATTTTAATATAACAATTCAATTTTTAAAGGTACGCCGGATGAATCCCCGGCGATTGTGAGGTTTTACTCACATCTTTCCAATACCCATTCGATAAAATACTTATATTCTTCGGGATGCGGCGCGGAATCGAACACCGCCATGACCGGCGTTGCGCCGTCGGTAAACTCTCCGAGTGCCGTGCATCCGTCCGTTTCAAAACCGACCGGGATTACTTCACCCGTGTCATCTTCAGCATAGTAAATTCGGTCTTCGTACTTCTCAAGAAACTCCTCATCGAATATTTCGCGAACATCTGTCGTCGTTCCCGAAAGCGAATACTGATCGATAACCCATGGGGTTGCAAACATAACATCGAGCTTGCCGGTTCCGACCATCACGCTTAATTTCTGCATTTTGGCTATCGTCGTATCGTCAATTTTGGTTGCAACCGCCGAATCTTCGGGGAACTGAAAATCATACTCGACCTTAACGGGAAGCTCGCCCGTATCAATGCCGCGGTCGTTCGGATAATCGACCTGAAACGCCGCAAGCGGATCGCTTATATCGATCGTATTGACGAGCGCAATTCGAAGCGCAATTTCACGCGACTCATTTATATAGGAAGTAACGAATATCACGACAAGGACAATTACAATTGCCGGAATGATTACGAACCACTTGTAATACTCCCAGAAATATCCGAGACTTTTCGCAAATTTCGTCAGAACCGTGTCAGGCTTTTCTTCCTTTTCTTCCTCCGGCTCGTCATCACGGCCGAATCGCTCGTCCATTGCCTCCAGAATCTCGCTTCTGTCCGACAATTTAACATCATTAACGTCTTCACTGCTTTGTTGTTTCTTCATTTCCAAATTACTGTACTGCTCCGGGTAAAAGATTTAAATCGTAATGCAGACTGCCTGCTTACCGGTAAGTTCTTCGGTTCTTTCGTCGGGCTGACCGAATCCCACGTAAATGTTCGCACCGTTGCCCGTGAATCCCGACTCACCGTTATCGTTTATTGTAGCAAAAGATTTTGACGGAAGTGTGAATTCAACCGTCTGACTTTCGCCGGCTTTAAGAGTGATTCTCTTGAAGAAAGCAAGTCTGGTGTTAAGAACTTCGTCCCCGGTTCCGTTTACATGAACATATGCCTGTAAAACTTCCTGTGTATCGCACGTTCCGGCATTCTTAACGACTGCCGAAATCTTCACGCCGTTTTTAACCGCATCGTTAAAAGATACACCTGCTTCCGAAGAAGCGCTCTCAACCGATGTATCACCGTATGTAAGTCCGTATCCGAAAGGATAGAGCGGTTTCTTCTCAAGGAATCTGTATGTTCTGTCTTTCATCGAGTAATCCTCGAAATCGGGCATTCCGTTCAAATCGTAGTAGAAGGTTACGGGAAGTTTTCCGGAAGGAGATGTCACGCCGAAAAGAATATCGGCAACATCTGCGCCGCCTCTTGCTCCGGGATACCATGTCTGAAGAACTGCGTTTGCTTTCTCATCGGCGAAGGAAAGGTCCATAGCGCTGCCCGCCATTTCACAGACAACAAAAGGAACACCGGTCTTTGCAATCTCTTCAAGAAGAACACGCTGTGAAGGCGGTAAAAGAAGATCGTTCTTATCGCCCGAGCTGTATGCATTACCGGTATCGCCTTCCTCACCTTCGAGTGACTCGTCGAGTCCGAGGCAGAGGATGACAACATCCGAATGTTTGGCAACCGTTCTTGCTTCGGCAAGTCTGTCATAATCCTTGCCAAGCGGTTCGGTCTTCGGTCCGAAGAGATGGCAGCCCTCAGAATAGAGAACACGCACATCGTCGCCGACGAAATCCTGAATTCCTTCGAGAACGGTTATGTACCTCGATGAGGTTCCGTGATAGTTTCCGATTAAGGAAGCGCGGCTGTTGGCATTCGGTCCGATTACACCGATTGTCTTGATCTTATCTTTGTTAAGCGGTAAAATACCGTCGTTTTTAAGTAAAACGAGACTTTCCTTTGCAGCTCTCGAAGCAAGTGCGAGATGCTCTTTGCACTCGACTTTCTCGTAAGGAATCGAATCAAACTCCGTCTTGTCGAACATTCCGAGAAGAAATCTCGTGGTAAAAAGTCTGACTGCCGATCTCTTAAGATGCTCGATAGGAATAAGTCCTTCTTCATATGCATCAAGAATTCTCTGATATGTACATCCGCAGTTAACGTCGCAGCCCTTTTCAAGTGCGAGCTTAACGCTTTCTTCCGGACGTGATGTAACTTTATGATTCTCGTGGAAGTCTCTTACTGCCCAGCAGTCTGAAACGAAATGTCCTTCAAACTCCCACTTTCCGCGGAGAACCTCATCCATAAGATAGCTGTGTGCACAGCATACTTCTCCGTTTGTTCTGTTATATGCACCCATTACGGATTCAACTTTGGCTTCCTTGACACAGGCTTCGAACTGAGGAAGATAAGTCTCCCACATATCCTTCATCGTAGCCTTGGCATCGAAATGATGACGAAGCGCTTCCGGTCCGGAATGAACCGCAAAATGCTTAGCGCAGGCTGCCGTCTTCAAATACTCGCCGTCGCCCTGAAGTCCTTCGATGAAATTAACACCCAGGCGGCTGATAAGGTACGGATCTTCGCCGTATGTCTCGTGACCGCGTCCCCATCTGGGATCTCTGAAAAGATTGACGTTGGGAGACCAGATAGTGAGACCTTTGTAAATATCTCTGTCACCCTCCGCAGACTGAACATTGTATTTGGCTCTCGCTTCGGTAGCAACAACATCGCCGACTTCTTTTAACAGTTCATCGTCAAAAGTAGCTCCCATACCGATTGCCTGCGGGAAAACGGTTGCTGTGCCGGCTCTCGCAACACCGTGAAGACCTTCGTTCCACCAGTTATACTCGGGAATGCCGAGTCTTTCGATTGCCGGAGCATCGAATTTAAGCTGACCTGCCAATTCTTCGACAGTCATTTTCTCAACCAGCTCAATAGCCCTTTGCTTTGCTTCTTCTCTATTCATAAGTACACTCCTTACCCCATATTTGTACGTTTGGCGTACTGTCTATATTTTACATCTTTTGCTATATTATAACAAGGTGGAAGACGAGTTTTTCAGTGAATTTACGCAGTTTTTTTAAATTGTTTTTACAATATCTTTTACCATTATTGCTAAATGTAGCAATTTTTGTATAATAGAATAGTAAGGTTCATTTTTGTGGTAAAAGACATACTAAGATTTCATTTCGGAGGTTATCATATGCCGGGTAAAAACACGCTTCGCGGAAGCTTTCCGCAACCGTTCGGAAGTACAATCGACAGGCGAATTCTTACCGGAGAAGAAGAGTCGGTTGCCTATCTTCCGGGTAAAAGATACAGAATCTGGCACAACGATCAGAACGTATCGTACAATGCGCACCGACATTCGGCGCTCGAAATTATACTTTGCACCGGAAACGTCTACACAATTGTAATAGGAGAGCAGACGTTCAAGCTTCACGAAGGTGATATTCTTTTTATTCCGCCCGATGCGGTCCATCAGATTATCAGTGCCGAGCCCGGTGAACGTTTCATCATGCTTTTCGATATGAGCATTCTCGAATTTCTCGATGTGGAGACCGACGTTCGCGATTACTACTCGAAACCGCATTTTTTGTCGATGAGCCTGGGAACGCATATCTATCCCTTCGTTTATTCGGGACTTACGAATATCATTTCATACTATTTCTCCGGTGAGAAGTTGAACGAGATATCGATTTATACGGAGCTTTTCAAGCTCTTCGCGCTGATGTGCGATTCGGCCAGCCGAAGCCTCGAGGCTGTAAACGAGAACCACACCGACAACTATGATAAATTCGTCAGCATTCTGTCATATATAGATACGAATTATTCGGAAGATCTCGCTCTCGAATCGGTGGCCAACACCGCCGGTTTCTCGAAATTCCATTTTTCGAGACTGTTCAAACAGTACACGGGAACCACTTTCTACGATTACCTCTGCAGCAGAAGAATAATGGTAGCCAAAAGCATGCTTCTTAAGAATATGCCGGTTACCGATGTGGCTTTCCAGACGGGGTTTAACAATCTGACGACATTCTGCAGATGCTTCAAAAAATATACGGGGTGTTCCCCGACTCAGTTTAAAAATGAGTCTTTCGGCGACGATAAGAAGATAATACATTCCGGAATTCAGACCGAAGACTGAGTGAATACAAAAAAACCGTTGCGGTAATTTTCCGCAACGGTTTTCTTTTTCTTGGAACGGGAAGGGAAGAAGACTTCCCCGCCCGAATAAACTGTTTGGTTTTAGAATGACTGTTTGTCAATGGTGAACTTAACGGTCTTAACACCGCCGTACTCACCGACACCTCTGATAACAAGGTAACCTGAACCTGCATCAAAGTTGTTGTAGCAGTCGATAATTACGTAATCCGAATCGTTAAGAGTAGTATACTTATCAAGTTTAACCATAATATCGCTCTTATTGGGAACTACGCCGTTATAGTTGTAACCCTGCTTCTTGACCGTAACGGTAGCATTGCTGATAGACTTCGTTACAACTCTGAAAGACTTGGTAACCGTACCGGTATAGTTTCCATTACCGGTTATTGTATCGATGATTACCGTTCCTACGGGAATGATATCTCTCGAATCAATCCTGTTTCCGGCATATCGTTTTACTGCCACACCGTTATTGATAACTGTTGCATTTGATCCGTAAGTATATGACTGGCTGAACGTTGTAAATGTTTCTGAACCGTATTGGCCTTTGACATCAGGTCTGGGCTGACCGGCCTTTTCCTCATAAATAACATCATCAACGGTAATCTTGCAGTCTGCAAGCGATACGGCACTAATCTTAAACTTACCTGTTACAGTACCCTTGAAATTACCTTTACCGGTAATGTTCACTTTGGCATTGGGTGAATTGGTTGTTCTTAAGTTATTCTCATAACTTACGGTATAATCCGTCTTGTTCTTAAGTTCGATTCCGTTATATGAAACCTTAACCTCGGGTTTGGCTCCGCCCGGCATATATTCTGCTGTGAAAGGATTTCCTTCTTCAAGAGCATTTGTACCGTCGGAATAATCAATATCCAATTTAACATCGCTTGCCTTGAATTCAGCCGGAACAATCTTGAATGTCTTCTTGATTGTTCCCGAATACTGTCCCATACCTTCGAAGATAACAGTAGCGGTACCTTTCTTGATATTCTTGGAATATCCGGAAATGTAATAATCCTTCTCCATTCCAAGCATCTGACCTGACTTGACAAATGAAACAACCTTAAGTCCGCTTTCATCACCTATCTTTATTTCTTCGCCGGTGTACGGAACGGATGTTTTACTTAAAGTAATCTTTGATTTGGCAATCGAAATACCCGTAATCTTGAATGTTGCGATCTTGCTTCCGATATAATCTCCCATACCTTCAATGATAACGGTACCTGTACCGGCACTCTTATTATCACCGTAGGAAACAGTGTAATCCACACCGTTTTTAAGAGACTTCTTGCCCATCTTTACGGTAATGCTTGCAGAAGCGGGATTAACGGATACTCCCTCGCCTAAATATTTGTATTTACCTTTAATTGTAACTTTGGCTGCGGAAATATCAGGTTTCGTAATCTTAAGTTTGAATTCCTTTGTTCCGGTAAATCCACCCTTACCTGTTACAATAATGCTGTAATAATTCGTTCCTTCGGTAGGATTCATATAAGCACCGGACTCTGTGCTGGGATACGAAACGATAAAGTCTGTTTTTTTCTTAAGCTTGTATCCCACACTGTTGGTCATTACGGGAACTACCTTCTGTGCCTTACCGTTTGCAGCAACGGTAATTAACTGTGCTGCATCGATATCTGCGATATCTGCCTGTACAATTGAGAATGTCTTTACTGCTTTACCCTTGAATGAACCCTTACCTGTAATTGTTATGGTCGGTTTCTTCTTGGCTGTTAATGCATCGGCTACTTTCTTGTTGTTGGTATATTTAACAGTGTAATCTTTCTTTTCTTCGAGAAGCTTGGTTCCGAAGTACACTCTTAAATTATTAATTACAACTGCTTTGCCGGTATAAGGAGCATCTTTTACTCCCGCAAACCAGATTCCCGAAGGAACTTCCGTTGCGTCGCTGTAAATGGCTCTGTCAGTAGCTACTACATCGCCCCAGTCAGTCTTTTTGTCACGAACATTGAAACTGAATGTGACTACCGGGCTGTCATCTTCAGCTGTCTCCTTCTTAGCCATGGCTTTAACCGTAAAGGTTCCGACCATATCGGGTACGGTAATGACATCCGTATATTTCTCACCCTGAGTAGCCGGGCTCTTGGATGAATCCGTTACATACCAGATTGTTGCATCTGTACTGTCGGAAATAAGTGTAATCACATCTCCGGGATATACGTTAACAACATTGTTTCCGACTTCTACCATGCTGCCGTTTTTGTTTGTTACATAAGCCTTGGGAGCCTTTGCAACACCAAGTTTATCCCATTTTGCATAAAGATCGACAACATATGCTTTTCTGTTCGTTACAGAAGTATCCAATGAACCGTAAGTGTATAAATCGGGAACGCTCTGTCCCGGAAGGAATCCTGTTCCTGTTAAATTAGCTTTTAAATTCCACTGAACTATTTCGAATCCTTCGTAGTTAACACCGAAATACGATGCCTGCATCAGAGTATTTTTACCATCGTACTTGGTTTCAGTCTTAACTGCTTTGGTAATATCCGTGCCCTTTGTATCATGGTATTTAATCGTAATCTGATAAGGATTCCAGACAGCATAAATCTTTATATCCTTAACTTCCTTGGCACTTGCAAGCGGCCCGTTGCTGTTGCAGGGATAACCGTTCTCAATCTTAACAACACGATTTGTCTCCGCAATCGAAGTCGAATTTGACATATTCGTATATGACCATCCGATGAAATCGGAACCGTCTTTGGTTGCGGTTGTCGGAAGAACAATGACATCATCACATGTAAACTTGCCCTTGATTGTCTGAGTACACTCTCCTCCGTTCATTTCAACGGTAAGATTGAACTCATCAAGTTTCCATTTTGCATAGATAGTATATACCTTTCCGTCAACAAACGAACTGCTGTCGGTAATTCTTGTTTTGAAATTCGAATCTGAATACCAGCCGTCGAAATGAGCTCCCGAACGTGAGGGGTTGGCAAATGTAATAATCTCGCCAGCTTTGTATCTGTGAGGATTTGCTACATTGTTGATACCTCCGCTAAGCACATAAACGATACTGTTGTTGGTATCAAGATTTGTATAACCTTTGGACGTAAGCCAGTTATATGCATAAGAATCCTTAACCACGTAGAATTTGGTACTCTTCGGAACCGAAGTAAATGCATCATCGGCAATACTGTTTACAGCAAACGGAATATCCATGCTCTGCATAGCGGAGCATCCGCTGAATGCTTTGCTTTCAATGGTTTCAACGGTTTCGGGAAGAGAAATGCTCGTAAGAGAAGAACAACCTTCAAATGCGCTTGACTTGATTGAAGTAACGCCTTCAACCGATGCAAAATTTACTGTTGAAAGTTTGGATGCACCCTTAAACACGCTACTGTTGATAACGGCAACCTTAACCGGAATCGTAACGGATGTGATGGAAGCGCAGCCTTCAAATGCATGCGCACCAAGCTCTTTCAGGTTGGAAGGTAACGCAATACCCGTAAGTTCTTCACAACAGTAGAAAGCGCTGTCACCGATTGTTGTTGTCGATTCCGGAATATTAATTTCCTCAAGTCCAGAACAGTTATAGAATGCACATGAATCAATCTTTACAAAACTGGAATTCGGATCGAAATACAGCTTTCGAAGGTTCTTAACACCTGCGAGGCAGTAAGCTCCGATTTCCGTAATTGTCGCAGGAACGGTCAGATCAATATCTACCGCTTCCTCGGAAGAACCGCTCTTCTTTGCGAAGTTTGCACCGTAGAAAAGATAAGCGGGAAGGAGCATAACATGTTCTCCAAGAAAAATGTTCTTAATACTACAACCGCTGAAAATACAATCAGCCTCCCTCTTGGAAGCAACGCTTGCGCAAATTGCATTATAGTGGATTGTTGTCACGTTCTGACAATTTGAAAAAGCACTGTTTTTGATTACCAGAACATTTTCCGGGATAGTGATCTCGGTAAGAGCTGTACAGGAGAAGAAAGCACTCGTGCCAATCTGAGTAACCGATTCGGGAATATTAAATTCAGTCATCGCCGTATTATACTGGAATGCATAATCACCGATTTCCGTAAGTTTCGAATTGCTTCCGAAAGTATACTTGCTGATGATAACTTCATTACCGGTATTTGCTGCTTTTTCTCCTCCGAATGCATAATTGCCGATTTTGGTAACGCTGTCGGGAATCCGAATTTCAACTCCCGATTTGAAATCGGCGTTGTTGAAGATATTGGCGGGAATCTCCGTCATCGACTGATTGAATTCAACTTCGTTGATACTGCAGCCGTCGAAAACGCTTTTACCGATTGTCTTAAGTTTTAATGAATCAATCTTGACTTTCTTAATTTCGACACATTTTTCAAACGCTTTCTGACCGATATCCGTGACATTGGGAGTAATCGTTATACTTTCCATCAGACTGCAGCCTGAGAAAGCTTGCATTCCGATGTATTCAAGTGCGTTGGGGAAAGCGGAAAATCTAAGGCTTGCGCAACCTGCAAAAGCACTCGAACCGATTCTGTTAACTTTGGTTGAGAAGGAAAACTCATAACGGTCGGAAGATTTCTTATAACCGGTAAAATTAACACACTGATTAAATGTATAATCGGCAATTTCGGTTACATTGGTAGAAAACTTAACCGTCTCAAGGCTCTTACACTCCGAAAAAGCATATTTGCCTACTACGGTAACCGTATTGGGCATTTCCAGTGTTGTAATCGAAGTCTTCTGGAAAGCATACTGACCGATTTCCGTAATATCATCGGATAATGTAATTGAAGAGAGTGACTCGCAACCTGCGAACATGTATTCTCCGATATATTCCCAACCGTCCGGAATCTCTACGGAAGTAAGATTCTTACAGTTGTTGAAGATTTTCGGATAAAGAGAACCTTTGGATCTTGTCGCGGTGGGAAGTGACACCGAAGCAATCAATGAACCGTCAAAAGCCTGGTCTTCGATGGAAGTTACCGAATTCGGAATTTCTATCGATAAAAGTGCGGAATTCATGAAAGCCTGGAGACCGATACGCTGAAGTCCCTCGGGCAATTTAATAGACGTAAGCTGCTTACAGTTATAGAATGCCTTTGAATCGATAGTCGTAAGTTGGCTTCCCGCTTCGAATTTTATCTTACTGATATTCGAAGAGTCAAAAGCATTATTACCGATTTCTCTGATTCTGGCCGGAATTACTACTTCGTATCCCGCTTCAAAAGTTGCTCCTCCGAAAAGCATTGTGGGATACACGGTAACATCTTCGTCAAGCGTGATACTGTTAATACAACAGCCATTGAAAATGGAATTCATCTGGCTGATACCTACGTTAAGCTGCTTGGCATAAACCGTTACCGCGGTAAGACTGCTGCACCCTGCAAAAGCGCTTGTTCCGATCTTGGTCATTCCTGCCGGGAATGTCACCGAAGTAAGCGAAGTACATTTCTGAAATACAAAATTTCCGATAACTGACATTGAATCGGGGAAAGAAAAATTTTCGAGATTCTCGCAACTGTTAAATGCATAATTATCTGCAGTTGTCAAACTCTTGGCATTCGAAAAATCAATTGTTTTAAGATTGGTGCATCCGTAAAATGCGTACTCACCAATCTGCGTTAAAGGACATCCGCTTTTAAACGATAACGAAACAATATTCTGATCACCCTTAAATATGTATGCGGGAATAGTGTTGTACTTTGTTGAAGTCCATACAAGGGCGCCGGTACTCTTTGTAAATTCCGCAACCTTTTCTTTCGTACCGGCAACATACATAACATCCTGCTTATCACCCGATCCTTCATATTCAACAGATGCGGAGGTGACATTCTCAACAGCCTCAACCTCTTCCTCTTCGGGAATTTCGATTTCTTCTGTTGAAACCTCTTCTTCGGGAAGCTCTGCATCTTCTTCTGATGCTTCTTCCTCGGGAAGTTCTGAATCTTCTTCTGCGATTTCTTTGGAAACCTCTTCCTCGGAAACCTCTGTTTCTTCGCCGTTTTCATCAAACGATTCTTCTGTCGTCAGCTCCTCGGCCGGCGCAGCTTCTTCGTCGGATAATTCAACGGCTTCTTCGTCCGAAATTTCGGTCAAAACTTCCTCTTCGACCAATGCATCGGGCTCAGCTGCAAAAGCAGTCACTGCGTTATCACCGAAACTTGCGAAAATCATAAGACCTACGCAAACACCGGAAACAACTCTTCGAAATTTACTTCCGAACATTTCTTTTCCTCCTTTTAGAAAAAATATAATTATTGTTTATGTTTCTAAAATTTATAATTGCGGATTATTCTACGAACCGTTCTGGTCCATGTAATTGATATAATCCGTAACCATCATTGCAATCTTGAATGTCAGCGCATCGTCAAATTCCCTGACATCCAGTCCCGTGGCGGCTTTCAGTTTCTCGATTCTGTACACGAGCGTATTCCTGTGAATATACAGAAATCTCGCCGTCTCGGAAGTGTTAAACTTGTTATCCAGAAAAGCGTTGACGCTCGTAATAATCTCGCTGTCAATCTCTTCGGGAAGTCCGCCGTTGAAAATCTCGTCGATAAAAATCCTGCACAGATTAACCGGAAGCTGATAAATAAGTCTTCCGATTCCGAGTGAATCGTACTTGATAATATGCTGGTCGGCGTAAAAGATTTTGCCGACTTCCATAGCCATTTTGGCTTCCTTGTACGATTTGGAAAGTTCTTTGAGTTCGTCCACGGCCGTACCGCAGGCTACCCTCGACTTAATCATCAGATCGTTGTCCATGATTGTCTCAATCATTTCCGCAATCTCGGTCATATCCGAAATCTGCTCGCCCTCCTCAAAAGTATGGATGACGATGATGCTTTTCTCCTCACCGGCAAGCACATAATCGCTCATGTTGGTCGCAAAAGCCGTCTTGAGAGCGGAGAGTGCCTCTCGTTCCTTGTCGGAATCAACCTCAACCACGAAAGCAATTCTTCTTGACTGAACGGGAATTCCCAGCTTCGCAGCGCGGTTGTAAATATCAACAAGTAAAAGATTATCAAGTAAAAGATTCTGAATGAAATCGTTGTGATTGTACTGTTCCCTGTAAGCAACAATCAGGTGCTGAAGTTCGTTGACCGCAATTCGTCCCATAAGGTACGAATCCGCCTGACTTCCCTTCGAAACAAGTACATACGCCGGTTCATTCTCTTCCTTAACTTTAAATAAGTAATTCGAACCGATAATCTGTGAATCGGCCTGCGAATCGAGAAAACTCTTCAAAACTTCCGTGTCGGGCCCGGGAGCATCCGTTGTGGAACCCATAACCATTCCCTGATTATCCAGCACGCAGAAATCCACTTTGGTCAGTTCTTTCAGCTCGTCTATGCATGACTGTATCACCTGTCTGGTAATCATTTGCTTCCTCCCGATAGTCTTTTATTTGTTAAAAAACGGAAATTTCTTTTTCTTTTCTTTATTGTCGGTGGGTTTGCCGTAAATACGCTCCGCAAGTTCCCATGCCGACAGCTTCTCGCCGTCCTGTCCGATCAGTTCCGGACGAACAAGCTCCTCGGTCTCTGCAAGCGGTGTGAATTCTTCGCCCGGTTCATCGGCACCGGAAATCTCGATTTCGTGAACATCCTTAAGTTCCTTGCCTTCGTCGGCAACCTGCTTCGCAACAAGACAGAGTACCATCGAACCGTTCGGCGGCAGTTTGACTTTAATCTTTCCGTCAACGGCATCAATCGTCTCCGGAATAACCGTAAATCCGTCACAATCCGTGAAAATTCTCCTGATAAAAGAAACATTTCCCGGCGCTCCGGCTTCCCTCACGCTTATTTCTTTCTCGATTTCGTAATAATTATTGTTAACGAGAATTACGCTGATGTCGCCGGCTTTCATTCTCGCATAAGCGATAAAGTTGTAATCCGCACCGAGTCTCAGTAAAGAACCGGTGAGCATTTCTTTTCTTTCTTTGTGAAGTTTAATCATCTCACGGTGAAAAGAAATAAGTTCGTTGTCTTCACGTCCCCACGGATAAGTTCGTCTGTTGTCCGGATCGGTAAATCCGCAAAGTCCCGCTTCATCACCGTAATAAATCGTGGGTGCTCCGACCCAGGTCATCTGAATAAGAACCGCGGAACGCATAACCGCCTTGTTAATGCCTTCTTCAGCCGCCTTGCAGCCGAGCGTGTGCATTCTTCCGACCTTGTGATTCGTTCTGGTTAAAAACCTCGAATGGTCGTGGTTACTCAATTCATTCATCGCAACCTGAAGCGAAGGAGTCGTGAAATTCGTGCCGTGGTGACTCATCGCACCCCAGAAACTGTCCGCATTTCCGAGCAGGTCTTCACGATAATCGTCGCTGTGCTTCTGCATTCCGGTTAAAAACCATGTGACGGGCTCCATAAACGCATCATAGTTCATTACGGTATCCCACTCGTCGCCCTTAAGCCACTCGCGCGGTGTTCCGTAATGCTCCGCAAGAATCAGCGCATTCGGATTCGAGGTTTTAACCGCCTTGCGGAAATCCTTCCAGAATTTGTGATTGAATTCCGGTGAATGTCCGAGGTCGGCCGCAACGTCGAGACGCCAGCCGTCCGCATTGTACGGAGGCGAAACCCATTTCGCACCGATTCGAAGAATATAATCGTAAAGCTCCTTCGAACCCTCGTAATTTAACTTGGGCAGTGTATTGTGTCCCCACCAGCCGTCATACGACTCATTGTCGGGCCAGTTCTCATTTCTGAAATCGAAATAATTCCGATACGGACTTTCCGCATCAATGTACGCGCCCTTCTCGTAACCTTCGGCGCCCTCGTAAATCTTCTCCCTGTCGAGCCACTTGTTAAAGGAACCGCAGTGATTGAAAACACCGTCCATGATAACCTTCATGCCGCGTCTGTGCGCTTCTTCGACAACCTTCGCGAAAAGCTTGTTGCTCGCCTCGAGGTTTGCCTTATTCGTTACCCTGTCGATATATCTGCTCGCGAGACGGTTCTCTTTGTGCTGTTCGTCAAGCAGAAGACCTTCATCGGAAACTATCTTTCCGAGATGGGGATCTATATAGTCGTAGTCCTGAATGTCATACTTGTGATTCGACGGTGAAACGAAGAGCGGGTTAAAATAAATAACATCGACGCCCAAATCCGACAGATAATCCATCTTGTCGATTACGCCCTGCAAATCGCCGCCGTAAAACTCGCGAACGCCCATCTGCGCGGGATATTTGTACCAGTCATCGACCGCAACGGAAAAATCGTTCAGATAAAAGTATTCATTCGTCTCAACATCGTTCGTGTAATCGCCGTTGTAAAAACGATCCGTGTAAATCTGATAAATAACGGCTCCCTTGGCCCATTCGGGTGTGGAAAAGCCCGGAATTATCCGGAAGCTGTAATAGTCCTGAAGCTCCTTGGTTATGCCTCTCGCATTATAAAAACATCTGACCGGTCCGAGCTTGATCTCAAAATAGTATTCGAAAATCTTATCGCTCAGCTTCACGGAAACACTGTAATAATCAAAAACCGCGTCGCCGTCCGTCTTTGTCATCGTGTAGATTTCTCCGTCCGAAATCAGATTGACCATGTCGACATTGTTGCGCCCCGTCCTGAATCTTACAGTGACCGTCTCACCGATTCCCGGCTCAACAGGCGTAAGATAATCGGACGTCGTATCGGAGAAAAGCGCCTTCTTGTCCAAAAGAGGCCTCATGCTTCCCATATAATGAAGTTGTTTCTCAAGTAACGTGTACTGAGAGAATTCCATACCATCACTCCGTTTGCATTTTGTTGGTACCTACAGAAGATGCCTTGCAAATTAGACCATACCACACTATATTTTATATCTTTTACGTGATTTTTTCAAGAGAAAGTGTACTTCGTGCATTTTGTAACATCAGTATCGGTAAAAGATATCTTTTACCCCGAATAAATCACGAACAGAGTGTGCCTTTACTGTGCCTTTCGAAGTGATATTATATGGAAAAATTACGCAAAAAGGAGTGCAGGTATGAAGAAAATAAAGAACATCAAACTCTACGGTAATGTACCTAAAAAAGATTTCAGGTTTAATGACAGAAGGTCCGGATTAAGCGGAACAATCTGCTTCCCCCATATTCAGAACGCAGCAGGCAGATACGAAAGTATCCGTCAGCATATGATTTCGGTTTTTCCGTACGCTGCCAAATATTTCAGTACCGTACCCGATACAGTTGTCAAACCGGGAGAGAATGCCATCAATGAATATAAAGTTTATCCCGAGTCGTACGCCGATCCCAAATACAAAAAAGCGATGATTGATCAGGATTTCAATATTTTCTGTCGGTTTTTCCACATTGAAGATAATCAGAGAAGAGAATTTTTCAATGCCGCTACCAGAAGTGATATTGCATTTCAGAAATCTGATTATGATGCGGCCGAAATTATTCTGAATCAATTCGCCAAAGCAAGCCTGACGAACGAAGTAATGTACAACGGACTTCTGAATGAACATTACGAAAACGTTGACGCTTCGAATTTCAACGTTGCGGCATCCTCGCTTGCATCACTCCTCGGAAAAGAAGATTTGTATGCTCCGGTACAGGTAACGGAAGTATCAATCAACAAACAGCCCTCTAAATGTATTTTTATCGGCGATGTCGAGGGACTTGATCCCGCCGGAAATGACATGGCCAGATTTACGGAAGGTGAAGTTCCGGGAAGAAAACTTCTGACGAATTCCTACGCAGCAAAGAAACAGCTTATCGACATGAGCGTTTTCGACACGCTCCTCGGTACGTATGACAATAAAGCCGATTCCTACAAAATGGTTCTCGACGAAAACGGCGCCATCTCCAAAATCACGAGAGTAAACTGCGACCACGGAATTTCTTTTACCATCTTTCCAAGCAAAAAGAATCTTATCAGTTATTTAAGCCTTATCAGTGAAGATATGGCGGACAGAATACTCAAATTAGATACGGCGGCATATTCCGACATGCTCAAATCGCTCGGTTTTCCCGAAGCACAGCGTGAAGCCTGCATAAACAACATTGAGCTGGCAAAAGAAATCGTTAACGAGGGAATCGAATACTCCCGTAAGAATCCCGGGACCGACTTCGACGGAACACACGTAAGAATTCTTAAAGACAGCGATATCGAACTTATGTCTCCTGACACGTTCAGAAATTACTGCTCGAAGTACCCCGAAAAATCATCCATTCTCAAAGAAATCGAAAGTAAGGATTTCTATATGTTCGGACACACCCGTGCGGAAAACAATGAAATCAAAATGCACACCAATACCATCGATGACGAATTTGCTGCATACAACGAACATGTCGATTACATCCTTAATCCTGCTTTTGTCGTACTCGAAGAACAAATAAAGAGCAACGTACGAAAGAATCTCTTCGGAAGAGCAAAAGAAAATTCGCCGGGCTACAATGCCATCATTACCGCGATGAAAGAACTTGACAAAGCCAAAGAAGGCAGCCTTGAAACCATGACGGATTCACTCGCCGATCTGGTCGATGTATGCGAATCTTACATCACCTCGCACAGGAATCCTTTAAGTAAGGAAGGCAAAGAGCGACTTGCTCTGGCAACAAGAATGAAAGAAGCTTCGGTAAAAGCATATGAGGAAGCATTTTTAAAAATTCCTGCCAACGAGTACGATTCCAAACGTTTTGCCAAAATTCTCATGCTCAACGACGGTTATTCTCTCGAAGCGATTGCCGATGCCGAAAAAAATGAAAAATTCTACAACCGCTACTATAGTGACGCCGTTTCGATTCTTGCGGAAAGTAAACGTACCAAAGACAAAACGGTCATGTATAATTGCCTGCGCGAATGTTCCGGTGCTCTCACGGCTGCATACGAGAACTATGAATTCGCCGTAAATGACGCAATAAACAGCAAGGAATTCATCACAAAAACAAGACCGGTTATGAAGGAAACTCTCAATTTCCTTAAAGAATTCGAACAAGAACTCGACATCCACGATGTGAAAGCGTATGAAGAGCAGTTTGATGATACAGCGGAAAACGGATTTTCCGTTATCAATTATCAGGAAAACAAGAAAGAACTCGCAAAACTGGCTTGTGCGGTTTTATCCGAGAATTACTCCGATTTCGATTTATCGCCTATTTATGCAAAGGATACGGATTCGGATGAATACGCCGACATTCCAAGTATGATTCATGATGTCTTTTACAATCGCCATACTGATTCTCCTTCGGTGGAAGAAGCCTATAATACACTGAATGCATACGCCGAGGGTATGGAAATTGACATAAAAGAACTAAAAAAAGCACTTTCCAAAGTTATTCTTACGGAAATGGTTATCGAACAGACTTATATCGACAAACCCGACAGCGATTTCCTTCAGCTTGTTCTCGATAACCCGCAGGGAACCATGGAATGCACCCGTTCAATCGGTTACTATCAGTCGTTCTTTGATGAAAACGACGAAATGATACCCGAGAAAATCACGGAATTCTTCAAAACTCCGAACGATGAAATCATGAAAAAAATCATCGACTCAACCGATTATATCAAAGTCGCATCATCCAAAGAGAACGGATACAAGACATTGTTCTCGATTGCTTCGGAAGTCCAGAACTATTATGATCAGAAATATCGTGAAGATGCGGAAGCGGAAGAAGACATTAATGACCTTGACGAAGACGAACCGGAAAAAGAAGACGAAATTGAAGACAAAAAGGAAAAGATTGACTTCAATACTCTGAACAGACAGGCCAGCGAAGAAGAGAAGGGCCATTCGGGTAAAAAAGAGCCCGGAAAGGTCGGTCCCGTTAAAACCGGCGAAATTACGAACAATTCCGGTGAAATAAAAAATAGTTTACACTAAATCGCAACAGATACTTATATGAAAAAACGCGGTACAAATCAATGTACCGCGTTTCAGAGTGAAGACAAAGTCCACGGATTTTCCGTGGATTTTTCTTTTG
>JAKSSB010000023.1 GCA_024403285.1 Lachnospiraceae bacterium
GAACCCCTCTTCAAAAACATCTCGTTTTGAAGAGGGGTTTGTCTGCAGTCTGAAACGCGGTACAAATCAATGTACCGCGTTTTTTGGTTCCATAAACGTAAAAAAGACAGCCGTTTCCGATCTGTCCTTTTTAGAGAAGGTATTTCTTCTTATGGGGTATAGCAAAAAACTATAATGTATTGGGGGGGTTACAAGAAGAAGTATAACAGTGGCAACCCCCTAAAACAAGATTAAGAATTCACAAAATTACCAAAAGGTTGTGCCTTTTATTGGTAAAATTGCACAAAAGAGCCTGCGATTTAAATGCCGCAGGCTCTTTTAGTCCCTTAAACGTAAAAAAGACAGTCATTACTGATCTGTCCTTTTTAGAGAAGGTATTTCTTCTTATGGGGTATAGCAAAAAACTATAATGTATTGGGGGGGTTACAAGAAGAAGTATAACAGTGGCAACCCCCTAAAACAAGATTAAGAATTCACAAAATTACCAAAAGGTTGTGCCTTTTATTGGTAAAATTGCACAAAGGCGGCTCGTTTTCCGATGTTTGCGAGCCGTCCGTACCTTAAATCATATCCGATTAAACAAGCCTGCTGCCGCAGAAAGGACAGTATCTCGATCCGTCCGGTGCGCCGAGACAGCTCGGGCATTTGGAAGGATAACGCATACGCTCGTCTTTGGTAAGACCGAATTCATCCTTCGCATTCGGATCGACATAGTTTGCATCGTAAGTCGTATCGTAGGCGGCATCGTATGTTGCGTTGAACTTAGCCTCCATTTCAGCCTGCTTAAGTGCTTCGTGCTCATCGATTTTGTCGTTGATTGCGTTGGTAATAAGCGCTCCCGCCGTTTCCGCAACCATTCCGCCGATGGCACTTCCGATAAGTCCTCCGATCATTCCGCCTTCATGTCTTCCGACTGCACGTCCGATTGACTTGCCGATTCCGGCGCTGCGTCCCTGATTCATTCCTATATGTGCCACAGGTATCGATGTATTCCTGCGCATTCCGCCGTTTCCGCGAAATCCGCCTCTGCTTCCGCTTTCCATGCTTCGGCCGCTGCCGCGTTTACCTATAAAACTCATTCTGAAATCCTCCTCACAAAAATAAACTTATTTATCCGATTCTTCGGGCAACAAATCCTTAGGCACATTCAGCTCGCCCGTCTTTTTGACATGTGTTCCGATTATCTCGGAAACATCACTTATTGCCACAAACGCCGAATCATCAATCGAATTGATAATCTGTTTCAGTTCAAAAATCTCAAATCTGGTAAGTACGCAGTAAAGAACAACTTTTTTACCGCTTACCAGACCTTCGCCTTCCATAATCGTAACGGTTCGGCCGAGACGTTTGTAAATCTTCTCGGCAACTTCGCTCGATTCGTTCGTAATAATAAATGCCGCTTTGGCCTCCTCGAGTCCCATTTCGACGACATCAATCACTTTCGACGTCACGACATAAGTCAGAAGGCTGTACATTGCGCGGTCAAATCCGAACAGGAATCCCGCCACGGTGTAAATGATTATATTGAAAATAAGGACCGTTCTTCCGACCGGTAACTTGAACTTTCTGTTTAAAAGAATTGCAACCGTCTCCGTACCGTCCAGGCAGCCGCCGCTTCTTATAACCAGTCCGACGCCGATTCCGAGAATCACGCCGCCGAAACACACGGCAAGAAGATACTCACCGGTCACACGCTGCAGGGGCGCAAACACTTCGACGAAAACGGAGAACACAACCATCGCCCATCCCGATTTGGCAATAAACATAATGCCCATCTTTTTCGCACCGATTAAAAGAAACGGAACATTCAACACGATGGTAAGAATACTGAGCGGAATACCGAAAAGATTGTTAATCATAATTCCGATACCGATTACTCCGCCGTCAAGAATCGTATTCGGAACAAGGAATTCCTCGATTGCAAATGCGGCAATTATCGCACCGACTGATAAAACAACAAACTCCCATATGATTTTCATAACATTTCTCTTATTCTCTTTATTCTTCTCCAATTCGCGGGTTCCTTTCATAATCCGTGTTTTTCATGCGATGCCCGGGCGCCTTTATCGGGTTCGCTTTGTATTCGCCATAATATTATATTCTTTGTTACATGTACTGATGAATGCACATCAGTTGTTTAATTTTACCACAATAATATCATCCGTTTCAAGAACGCATCCGTCTTTCGGATAGGACGGCATATCATTTGACACTTCGTAAGCCTCCGCCATGTTATCACGCTCCGGCGCGGTAAATTCATATCCGATAGTCTTAAAATACCCAAGAATTCTGTTGGAACTGTAAAAATACTTCGGTTCCGGATCGATGTCGAGCGAGTAAACCGAAATCACCTGATAAGTAAGCGCATCGGCCGTCGTGTAGCAGGATGCATTCGTTCTCGCGGGAAGGCTTCCGATAATTACAACCGGCTTGCTTGTATCGTGCTTCGAAATCTCCGTTACAAGATCCTCTGCGACGATTCTGTCTCCGTCGGCAACAACCGATTCGGTGTAAAAAAGTCGCTCGAGCGGAGCCGCCTGAATAACGAGAAAAATGACGGCACCGGCAGTCGCAATTATCCGGGTGACAATAAGGGGTATATTTTCAGCTTTACCGTCTGTGCTTTCTTTGGTTTCTTTATCAAATAAACCGGTGAAAACATTCATCGCAAAAAGCCACATAACCGCAATGCTGAAAGGCAAAACAAGCTGCGCCCTGAAATCCTGCGCGGACCCTAGAACAACAGTAAGCATAAACGGTGCGGATACTACAACCGCAGCACCGACAAAAGAAGCGATGAGTCCGACGAGTGATTCCTTAATCCCATCTTTTCTCAGGTGACGGATTGAAAGCACGGTACCCGTAACGAAAGCAGCCGCAAATACGGCAAGCGCAATCGTAAACGAAACAGGGTAAAAGAGTGAGTGCGCGAAAAGCACATCCTTAACATAATCCTTAACATACTGAAAACAAGCGGAAAAACCTTCCGCTTTCCAGGCCATTTTACCGGCAAGATAATCTCCGTCGGTATAAAAAAGTTTCGCAATAAGCTCATAGAGTCCAAATCCGCAGACGAACTGGATGACGGCACCGAGGGCGGTCCGAAGCAATTCTTTTACCGGGACCTTCTTCGAAATGAAGAGACATACTGCGCCGTAGAGGCAGATGGCAAGCGGCACCATCGACTGATAGATTCCGAACGAAAGCATAAGAAGCGGAACCGATGCGATGAGCGGACAGATGCGGCCGGTTCGGCCGAAATCAAGTAAAAGAAGCACGGCGCCGACGCAAAAAATCATCGCAAGCGCGATTTCAAACGACTGAAAACGGAAAAGAAACTGCTCGCCGTACGTCGGGAAAATAAGTGCAATCAAAGCGCAGAGGCCGAGCAAAATGCCTTCCGTGCAGGAGTTTCCCGTTTCCGCATCGGCAGTATTTCCGGCTGCACGGGCACTGAAACGGCTGATTTCAGCGAAAAGTCTGCCGGTTAGAAAGAAGAGAAGGCAAAGCGCAGCAAGGAAAAGAACGGCTTCAAGATACGGGTTAATCCAGTCGAGGCCGGTAAGTTTCTTAATCCAGATGAGACCGAAGCGGCCGATTGAATCCCAGTTGTAAAGGTATTCTTTGGTGTTCAGGATCTCCGAATCGACATAATAATCGGTCGAAAAAGCGCGCACACCGTAGACCGCAACGAGAATCGCAGGCCCGATTATTGATTTGAATTGATTTGTCTGTTTGCTCACTTGTCATTCTCCGTTTATATATTCAGTACTGTAATTTCCGGTTTGTTTATAACAATGCCGTCCGCGAATAGATATTTCGCGTTTTCCGATTACCGCGCGGGTTTATTTGCGCTTCGAAACCGCGATTTTGTGATATACGCGCAAAAATCCGAGATAGAGGAAAATAAGCACGCTGCTTAAAACAATTCCTCCGAGAATATCCGTAAACCAGTGAACTCCGCTCGCCATGCGGCCGAAAACGATTGCGCACATCATGATAAGCGCAAGAATCTGAAGCACAAGGCGAAGAGTTTTGTTCTTGATAAGAATTCCGATTTCCACAATGGCGGAGGAGAGTATTACACATGATAAAAGAGTGTGCGACGAAGGAAATGATGCTTCCAGACCTTCCGCGGGATCGAGAATTACGGGGCGATAGTTGATTGTAATCACCTCAAAAAGCACGTAGCTGAAAACCGTCAGAACATAAAGTGCGGCAAGGGGCACAAACGACGAATCGATCTGCCAGAAGTTCTTCTTCATCACAAGCTGCACAACACCCGTCACGGCGAAAACTCCGGCGAGCGCAATCGCAGTATATCCGAGCACCTCGGTCACATTCAGAATCGCTTCATTGTAAGGGAAGACTTCAGCCATAAAGCCGTTGACCGTCGCAAAACCGACTTCGGAATTCTCCGGACCGATTGCCTGCACATCGGTTGTTTTTAAAAGAATTATCATCACAACAAACAAAAGAGCCGTAAGACCGGCAAACATAAACATTTTCTTCGACATCGAAAGATTCTTTTTGGAATTCATATTCATCATCCTTTCACGATTCCGTCTGTACAGGGCCTTCACGAAATCATTTTTTATTCATATATAACGATTCCGTCCGTCCAAAACCTGCACGGAATCATTTTATCATTTTTACCCGATAAAATAAATAACAGGATTACTCATATTTCGATGAATAATCCTGTTATCTGTTATTTTGTTGCGGTTTTCAGACTTACAATTCCCACCAGAGGAACTTCTTTGCTCTGATTTTAAACTTAACCGTTTTCGTTCCGCAGTAATCGCCTTTTCCGACAACGGTAACCGAAGCCGTGCCCTTATTGATGTTCTTTGTGTAAGTGCCGGGGAGAATGTCATAATCCTCGCCGGGCTTAAGTTCGGTCTTCGTTTTGCCGGAACCGACCTTGATTTTAATTTCGTCGGCTGTGGGGCAGATTTCCTTGCCTGTAAAAATCTGCGAAGGAATCGATGCGGAAGCTTTCGATATATTGAATCTTGAAATGCGGTAGTTTCCGATTATGTTAGTTCCGGCGTAATTGCCTGTTCCTTCGACCTTAACATAGACAATCGTATTTGAGTCAAGCGTTTGCGCCGATATTTCGTCTGAGCAGGAGACATCGCTGAAATATCTGAATTTTTTAACGTAATCCGTACCGGCGACAAGCTTTCTGCCGTTTGTATCGACTATGGTTGCGTTCTTTTGCTTCCATGCGTTTGCCTTTGTGCTGAATTCCCTGTCGGGGACCGTAATCTTACATTCTTTGATATCCCCGGCGGTAATTTCAAATTTAACCGTTTTCTTTCCGCTGTAGTTACCCTTTAACGTAACCGTTATCGTCGGTGCCGCGCTCTTTCCTTTGGCGTTTACGGCATCGGGACCGGCCACGGCGTTATTATTCGCGTAACTTAAAGTATAATCTTTCTTTTCATTAAGCGTTTTACCGTTTAACTTAACCGTGGGCCTCGGAGTCACGCCGCCTTTTTCGTATTTGACGCGTATCGGATTACCGTTATTGACCGAAATAAGTCCGTCAGCGTCGTTTCCGACATCGAACCGGTTAATCTTAAATGTAAAGCTTTTGCTTCCCGTATATTTACCTTTTCCGGTTACTTTGACCGTACCCGTTCCCGCATTTACGTTATCGGAATATGAAACGGTGTAGTCCGTATTTTTAACGAGCGGTGTCGAACCCATATAAAGGTCCGGTACGGGTTCGTATGCTTTGCCGTTGTAAACTACCGCCGGAATCGTGCCTTTGCCGTCTGCTCCGAGCTTTGCATTCTTCATCTGCGTTCCGGTAATTTTGAAGGTTGCCTTCTTCGTTCCGACAAAACCGGAATCGGCTTTTGCGGTGATTGTAACCGTAGCCGTGCCTATCTGCTTATTGTTTGCGTATGAAACCGTGAAATACTCCGTTACATCCGCTTTGTTGTACGTAACCGTAACCTCGGGCTTAATTTCTTTTCCTTCGTTGTACCTTTGGTCGGCGATTCCACCGATTTTAACATTTGATGCAGGTATCGAGGAAGTAATGGTAAAAGAAAACGGAACACAGCCGGAATAATTTCCTTTTGCGACAGCATAGAGATTGTATGTTCCCGCTTCTTTGTATCCGGTAACCGTATCCGCCGCATCCTTGCCCGTCGATATGACATAATCTGTGCCGGCCTTGAGTTTCCTGCCGTCGAGAGTAATCACGGGTTTGATTTTAATTCTTTTACCGGTTTCCTTAACGGTTATATTTTCAACCGAAGCCGTATCGATACTGCGCTTAACGATTGCAAACTTAAGCGTCATCTTGTCGGAGTAGTTGCCTTTGCCCTTAATCGTCACCGACGGAGCAGTGCTTTTACCCTTGGAATTCTTCGCGTCGGCTGCTGCCACTTTGACATTGTTCTTATATGTTAAGGTGTAGTCGGTGCCGGGAACAAGCTTAATTCCGTCGCAGTAAACTTCCAATTCGGGCTTAATTGCCTTGCCGGTGTAAATCTGATCGGGAATTTCCTCGCACCACAATCCTTCATTCGGCGCGTTCAGCCGGTTTCTGGCAATTACGATTTCCTGAATATAATCTTCGTAGTTGTCAGAGGATATCTTGATTTTGATTGTTGTGGATGTCTTTTCCGAATAAGCGGACATCCTGGCAACGGTAAACTTCAATTTGTTTTTATCGACGGCAGCCGAACTTACCGTATCGCTTCCCGTATATGTTCTGCCCGAAACGGCAAACTTCACATTTGAAGCGTCCGCGGGAGCAAACCCGGAAAGGTCGATTATCTCATCAGCATACTCATTATTGTAAAGGTATTCTTTCGAATACTTCTCCGTAACGATGCCCGAAGCCTTACCTACTTTAACTTTGATTTTCCTGTCAACCGGATACCAGTGTACCGTATTCGACGGTGTAAAAGAAGCGCTGTATTCGAATTCGCCCACTTTGGAAAGCACTTCGTTCGGATTCTTCCATGTCCATGTGCCTTTTACATTGCCGCTTGGATTCGTCAAATTAACATCACTGAGCTTCTGCTTATATTTACCCGAAGGAGTCGGAAGCGTAAGTACGGGTTCGCCGGCAACTATTTTCCACGTAACAATTCTTTCGCCGGCGTAATTACCCTTGCCTGTTACTTTAACATCATACTCACCGGGTTCCGTCTTTGAAACTTTCTCCACGGTGTAATCCGTTCCGTTTACCAGGCCGGTGACGGATACATCTGCCGTAATGGCTTTTCCCGTGTATTCGCTTGTCTTTGATACAACCTTGCTGTCCAGACTGGTATAATTTATGTTTTTAACATTACATAAAGAGCAGGCATTCTTCGACGGATTATTTGTTCCGTCGGCATTAATGAAATCGTGTTTTCCGGAATCGCCGCAGATTGTACACTTATGCACGCCGTTTCCGATATCGACGTAATTGTGTTCTTCTTCTCCGCCGCCGGATTGTGACGACCATTCGGAAATCGCTTTTACCGAAGGAATCCATTCGGGTGCTGATTCGCCGTTTTTCAGAACAACGCACGCTACGGAAATTGTGGTATCTTTTACATTCGTAAGATGAAGTACAAGTTTTCTGTAGCCGGTGTTGTCCTTCGCACCTGGTACATTAAGTGACGTCGAAAGCGGTACCGCATCCATTGTTGTGAATTGTCCGCCTTCGGTAAGAAGTCCGACCCATAATCTCTCCGAGCCTACTGTTACAACGGCACTTTTATAGTCTTCTGCAACGGCTATATCACCTTTTGTGTGAGCAAACCAGTATATTTCACCCTCTTTGTTAAGGGAAATTTCATCCTGAACGATAACGCATTTTTTATCTTTTACCATTTTAAGGGCACGAATGACGCTTTTGGCATCATTGTCCGCATAAGCCTCTGTTAAATCGGTAACTGCGTAGGCTTCGTTGCCCTTGGCGCATTCGGTTATGACACAGAATGCTCCGTTAACCTGGTCGGTTCCTTCCGACGGATTTATCGTAAGGGTGTTGTGACCTTCCGGTTTAAGCCGGTAAGAATACTCACGGTTATCAAGCTTATAATTCTCATTACCCAAATCGGTAAAAAATCTGGCGCCGTTTGATTCGATATAGAAAGAGCCAAGATCAAAGTGACCGTGATACATGAGATCGTTTACACCGGTGTGGAGTGCCGCTACAAGACCGCTTTGATCCCATGAGGTTCTGAAGCTTGCGTTGCTCGCACCGACCATAGCCCAGTCGGTATCATTCTGATTTTCGTCACCGGTTCGGTTGCTCTCATCTATCCACAGAACATCAAGATAATTGAATTCGGTTTTTGAGGTTATTTTTCTGAGACGGACTTCTGATATCTCCGATGAATTAAGGTACTCACCGAGCCAGAGAAAAACAGCCCAGCCCGTATCGCGGCTGTCGTTGTCATCTCCGAAACTGAAAGAAAGCGGAACATTGGAACTCATATAACGGACAAAATCGACCGATTTTCTGACACCTTCATAATCGGCAAGGCCGTAATCGGTTCCCGTTGCGGTTATCAGTGCGGAAGATTGAAGTCCGAGATAATATGTGGCGTAATCCCAGTAGCCGAGTCCCTCAAGATATGTTCCGTCCAAAGCGCTGTATCCGACGCGGACAAAAGAATAAGCTCTTTCGTAACCGTAAGTGAGAACGGTAGCGGAAATCTCTCTCGCTTCATCCTCATCTCCGATAGCAAGTGCCGCCAGATTTATGCCGCCGGTGCAAACGAGCTGCCAGTTGTCTCCGACTGGATTTTCTTCCCATCTTTTATACCACTGGTAAGTACGCGTATCATCTGACGTCTCTTTTTTATAATCCGACATAACCTGATTCAGACCTCTGGTAATCAGCGCGTCACGAACCTTTTTTCTTTGACTGCTGTCCATCCAGTTATAGAGCCAGTCATAACCGTACGCCATGGCCGTACACATTTCCGCGGTATCCAGAAAATGCACGGGGCTCCAGTCCTTAAAACTACATGCCGCTTCCATTTCGGCATAACAACGCACGGCATAATCCTCTTTACCGAAAATATTGTATGCCAGAGACAGAGTGGCAACACGACGCTGCACTCTTTTGGAAGTTTCAAGAAGATGATCGTCATCAAGAGTATACTCCGCAACTTTATCATCCAAATAGTTGTTCGCTTCACGACGAAGATTCTCAAGCAGAACCGCCGTCGTCGAGCCATCATCTATATGCTTCCGCAGTTTCTGAAACTTCTCCTCAGTCATGATCAATCTCGGATGGGCATTCTTCCCGTTCTTAATCATGTCGCTGATAAGCGAATCGCCGCCTGCAAAACTTCCGAATTTGCCTGCATTCGGATACGGGTCAGCTGCATAAACCGAAATCGGCATCACCCCGATTATCAGAACAATTGCAAGCAAAATACACATTACAGATTTCTTCATAAATTTCCTCCTGATTTTTCTATGTATGGTGGGGCCGGGTGCACACCCCCGCCGGAATATCATTCTCGCGAAGACGTAAATACGTGTCTCCCGCCGGAATATCATCCTCGCTTAGCCGCGAAAGTATTCCTAAGGGGGGCCTTTTGGAGCCGTCGGTTCTTAGCGAGGTCCTTTCGAGCCTAGAACCGTTACGTGCGACAACTGTGCGCAAGCTTGCCCACCGTGGAATATCTTCACATCTGAACGAGAGATTCCGAATAATGTCGCGCGAGCTTGCCCCCGCCGGAATATCATTCTCGCGAAGACGCGAAAGTATTCCTAAGGGGGGCCTTTTGGAGCCGTCGGTTCTTAGCGAGGTTTTATCGAGCTTAGAACCGTTACGTGCGACAATTGTGCGCAAGCTTGCCCACCGTGGAATATCTTCGCGGCTGAGCGAGAGATTCCGAGTAATGTCGCGCGAGCTTGCCAACCGTGGAATATCTTCGCGGCTGAGCGAAAGCGTGCCGGAGAAGATTGATTTTCGCTATGAAACAACCCCCGCGAAATGCACGGGGGTTGAATTTATGTTGAGACAAACGATTTGGTTTTCCACCGACCTCTAAAGTAGCGTATGCAACAGACGATAGCTGTTGTGATCCAGGTCGCGGCACTGGTTACCCAAATGCCCCAGTAGCCGAGAACCGGGATCATTGTGAGAAGAGGGCCGTATAAAATACGGCAAACGAATTCGGTTACACCGTTGAGCATGGCAAAGCGAGTGTCTCCGCAACCGTTGAGAACGGCACGGGGAACGTAAATCATTCCGAGACCAAAGTAGGCCGGGGAAGTGATTCGAATAGCGGCGGCGGCAATGTTGATACTTTCAACTTCGTCGTCGCGAAGGAATAAGTCTGCAATGTTGCGCCCGAAAAAGTAGAAGAGCGGGAGCATTATGAGACTGAAAATCAAACACATGAGGGCGGAACGACGGAAACCTTTTTTGACACGATCGATTTTACCGGCGCCCATATTCTGACCGGAGTACGAGGTAAGAGCAGTGCCGAGTGAACTGTAGGGCTGCTGGACAAGCTGCTCGATTCGTCCGGTGATGGTGTATGCGGTCATGACCTTTTCGCCGAATGTATTGACGACGCCCTGAAGGGCCATACACGAAATCGCAATCATGGAATTCTGAAGAGCTATCGGAATTCCGGCTTTAATCGATTTGCGAATGATATCTCCGCAAAGTTTGCGTTCTTCACGCCTGATATTGAAATACGAAACTTTAAGCAACGCATAAATGAGACTTGAAAACGCCGATGCATACTGGGAAATGACGGTTGCCAGCGCAACACCGAACACACCCATTCCGAAACAAATAACGAAAACAAGGTCAAGCACAACGTTGACAATGCTCGATAAAATCAAAAAATAGAGCGGTGTTTTCGAATCACCGAGTGCACGAAGAATTGCCGAAACATTGTTGTAAAGAGCAACCCCGACGATTCCAAGGCATGTGGTCTGAATATATGTAACCGCACTTGTATATGTTGCGGGATTTTTGACCTGTAAAAGTTTAACCAGATACGGTGAAAAGAAATATCCGAGGAGCGAAACGACAATCGCCGCGCCCATAACAACATAGAACGAATTCGCAATTGTCCTGCGGACATTGACATCGTCCTGTGCGCCGAAATACTGCGAAACAATGACACCGATTCCGATTGCAATTCCCGAACTTAACGAGAAAAACAGGAAATTCATGGAACCGCACGACCCGACCGCCGCAAGCGCATCTCCGTCGATAAAGTTACCGACCACGAGCGAATCCACCATATTGTAAAGCTGTTGGAACAAATTTCCCAGAAAAAGAGGGAGTGCGAAAACAAGAATATGCTTTGTGGGGCTTCCCACCGTCATGTCGGTGATATTTTTGCCTTTGCGACCTTCAAATGCATTTTCACGGAAATGTTCACCTGATTTAATCTTTTGAGAAACTTCCATGTTTACCTCCGGGTTAAAAACAAACTAACGTTGCCCCCAGAAAAAAGACCCCAATCATTTCGATGCATTATGCAAGTATAAATGCAAACCGGAATAATAAATATAAACAAGTAAACCAAAAATCAGACAAATCTATCTTTACGCAAATGAAGCAATCTCAAATCACCGCATTTTGACAACATTTTAACAAAGTATATATAAATATGAAATATGCATTTTATATAAAAAGATATAATCTTATGTCTCTTTTTCTTGTCTACATCTTTCAAGCATTATATTGCAGATTGTGATTTTATAGATAGCGGAATACTGTTTTATAAAGTATAGGTATTTTTACGCTTGTAAGGTTTTAGATAAGTAGATTATAATTAAAAATTAGGGAGGTGTGTATGCATGGAGAGAAACAAAGGAACAAGCATAATTGAGAAATTATCTGATTTTACAATTATTGACTTAGAGACTACTGGACTTGACCCCAAATATGATGAAATAATAGAGTTTGGTGCAATAAGAGTTCGTGACGGTATAATTGTTGAAACATTTCAGCAGTTTGTAAAACCACAAAATCCTATTGATGAGTTTATTACCGAACTAACTGGAATAACCAATGATATGTTGGCTGATGCTCCTAGCGTTGAAAAGGCACTGCCATATTTTATATCATTTGTTGGTACTGATAAAGTTGTCGGACATAACGTAAATTTTGATATCAATTTTGTTTATGATGAATTGCTTGAACTGACCGGAAAAGCATTTGACAATGATTATATTGATACTCTTAGAATGGCAAGAAAAGTATTAAAGGAATTGGAACATCACAGACTATCTGACCTTAAAGCACATTACAAAATCGAAGCTACATCTCACAGAAGTGTTGACGATTGTATTGCTACATTTGAAGTGTATAAATTGCTCTGGAAAGATGCTGAAAGCAAAAGTATTGATTTTACAACTCATAGAGTAAGAAATCGCCTTAAAGCATCTGATATATTGGCAAATGGCGAACCAGACGAAAACAATCCTATTTATGGTAAAACAGTTGTGTTTACTGGTACTCTCGAAAGAATGGTACGCAAGGACGCTATGCAGATAGTTGCTAATATAGGAGGAATAAATGGAGATAGCGTGAATAAGAAAACCAATATACTTGTGTTAGGTAATGGAGACTATTCTTGTATCTTGAAGGATGGTAAAAGTAGCAAGCATAAGAAGGCCGAACGGCTCATATCCAAAGGAGCAGATTTACAAATAATAAGTGAAGATGTTTTTTTTGATATGGTTGAACAGTAAGAAATGATAAAAAGCCAGCCCATTAAGGTGCTGGCTTTACTTAAATTCTATACCAATCCATTTTAATGACTCTGTGTTAGAAAAATGTATATGCAATATGAGAATAAATAAAAGTATCAATGTGTTGTTTATACATTAGTCAAAAACTTTTCCCCAAAGCGAGTATACAATTACCGTATCTATTTCACTTTCAAATTTATTGTTGCCATATCCGAAACTTACTAACATTACAGCCCTTCTTTTTCGAGCCAGCGAACCGACTTTCCGAGTGCCTCGACCGTTTTCGTCTCAAGAACGCACCGTGCATTGCATTCGGCCGCGAAAGCAAGTCTTTCTTTTAGATCAATCTCGCCGTCCGAAAGCGCCAGATGATTCTTGGGCGGATTCTCGCGTCCGTCGTGAATATGGAAGTGCTTAAGTTTGTTTTTACGTTCCCTGATAAAAGAAACGTCAACTTCCCCCACTGCCTTCGAATGGCCGATATCCCATGTCAGCACGAATTTCGGACTCTCGAGCAGATAATCGATAACCTTCTTCTCATAATCACGGAATCCGTCGGTATTCTCAATCGCAATCACGATATCCGAATCACCAATCCATTCTTCGACATCGTCGCGGAACTTCTTAAACAGCGCAAAATACACGTCGAAATCCCTTTCGTACATCTGAACTTTCCTGTCGGGAAGCGTGATAAAAATGCCGTGATTCATGTGCATATTCACTGTCAACGGCTTGCCTGCATCACCGAAGCGGTTCTTCAAATCGAGAAGTCTCTTCGCCACATTAACGGTTCTTTTAACCGTTTCCGAATAAGCATCCGCGATAAGCGGATTGAAATCTGCGACATTCAGATTCTCATCGAGATGAATCGTATAATAAACTCCGGCTTTTTCCGCAAGCTCAACAAGCCTTTCGGTCTGTTCCAGCGCCGGAAGCTGATACTCGGGAAAATTCATATTTAACTCGACAAACCTAAGTCCGAGTTTTCCGCACAAAGCGATATTATCTTCAATTGTGGCATTTTCAATCAATGTCGGCATTCCGTATTCCATGATTCTCTCCTTTCGCCGGGTTATGGCATGCAAGGCTTCCGCAACATTCGGCATGTATTCCATATGCGGGCCTTTTGAGCTCGCCCCAGCCGGAATATCATTCTCGCGAAGACGCGAAAGTATTTCTAAGGGGGGCCTTTTGGAGCCGTCGGTTCTTAGCGAGGTCCTTCCGAGCTTAGAACCGTTACGTGCGACAATTGTGCGCAAGCTTGCCCACCGTGGAATATCTTCGCGGCTGAGCGAGAGATTCCGAGTAATGTCGCGCAAGCTCGCCCACCGTGGAATATCTTCGCGGCTGAGCGAGGCCACCATTCAGCGAATATACGCGAAGTTCTCGGAAGCGCTCGCGGAATTTAAGTGGATCCAGTCGTAGAAGTCGGCGCCCTCAGCCCCGGCCTCATGCGGGTTGTATGAGCCGCGAACCTCAATGTTCTGCGAAGCGGCATACTCGCGGATTTCCTCCTCGAAAGAGGATACGCCGGCGTACGCCGGATTCTCCCCGAAGTAATCGTAAACGTCGGGGTAGAAGGAAGGCAGGTAAAAGACTACCTCGATGCCCTTCGACTGTAAATCCTCGCAAAGTTCCTTGAAGTATGTAAAGTTGTCTTCGTTTGTTCCCGTAAAAGATCCGCCGAGGTGGGCGATGTATCCGGAATTAATGTTCGTCTCGGCCTCAGCCTTTACGCTCTCGGGAGTGCCGGCCGAGAGGCTTCCGAAAGTTCTGCGTCCGTTTGGAAGAATGCACGCAAATCCGCCCGCTTCCGGATCGGAAGCCGGAACCGCTTTTCTTCTGCCGTCGCCGGTAAAATAACCGAGTCCCTTCATTTTGATTGCATCGATTGAAAGCTGGAAATATGAAAAAGAAGTTATTTCTTTTACCTTGTCGAATGTAATTCCGTCGAGAGACGACACGCCGCTGTAATCCGAACGTTTTCCGTTCATGATTTCGTATTTGGCAACCGCGTAGTCCTTGATGCTTCCGTGGCTTCCGCCGTCGTAGCCCGACTCGAACATCCACGGGTCAATTCCGAAAACAACGCGCTCCGGCATTAAATCGTACGCTTCGAAAACTCCGGTCACCGCATAGAAATCTCCGAGATACGAGCTTGAAAGGCCGGCAACGAAGCAGTCGTCGTACTCATACGGAATGAACATGATGTGACTCGAGCCTTCGACGAGTGTCGTCGGCGCCCCGGTCATCTTCGCAACGCGCGCCTCGATGAACTTGCCCTCGTCGAAATCTCCGGGGCTCTCGATTGCCTGCCCGTTCGCAAGCATGTCGGCCGCATCGTAGATTACGCCGTCATGGAACATGTTCGCCGGATCGATTATGTAATTTACACCGCACACGACGGTGAGCACGACAACAATCAGTGCAACCGCCTTAATCAGAAATTTTTTCATTTTAACTCCGAATTTATACTGATATATCGCTTTGCCTGTTAGAAGCCAAAGTAAATAAACGAGCTTTTACCGAACGAACCGGTAAAAATGATAAGGAAAATGAGCGCAAGATACAGCACCCACCGCACGGGCGCAACAATCTTTGCAACCGCCTCCTGCGGGTCTTTTCCTTTTTCATGCATGAAATCAAACACGGTCTGAAGGATGAAAATTATCAGAACCGCAAGCGCAACATACTTTCCTCCGAACTCCGGCCAGATGCCGCGGTAGAGGCTAAGGAAGCCTTCTTTTACCGGGAAAGGACGGAAAATGCAGGAAATCATGTGGAACGCCGCCTTCAGATCCGCAGCGTTGAAGAAAATCATTCCGATGGTAAAAAAGAATGATGTACGCACGATTCCGTATGCCTTCCAGAGGAACGCATCCTCTTTGATATGAAGTCTGGCCTTGGCTTTTTTGAAAAAGTCGGAAGGAATCTGTCCGAGCACGATGATAAGCCAGAACCACAAGCCCTCGCCGAGCACGTATTTCCAGGAACTTCCGTGCCAGAGTCCCATGAGGAGCCAGACAATCAGCATCGCAAGGTAGGTCGGAATCTTCTTGCCTTTTTTACCGAAATGCTTCTTGCAGTCTGCGGTCATCTTCACGAAAAGCGGGGATTTGAGTACGGGATACATGATGTATTCCTTCAGGAAAGTGCCGAGCGTCATGTGCCAGCGCTGCCAGAATTCCTGAACCGTCTTCGCAAAAAACGGCGTGCGGAAGTTCTCGGGCAGTTCGACGCCGAAGCATCCGGAGATGCCGAGCGCGATGTCCATGCAGCCCGTGAAGTCAAAATAAAGCTGGATTACGAAAAGCGCCGCCGCAAGAATTGTCCACGGTCCGGTAAAAAAGTCGGGAGAAGCGAACATGTATCCGACAACAACCGAAAGGCGATCGGCCACGATAAGCTTCTTCGCAAAGCCCCAGCCCGTGCGCTTCAAAGAACGCGTAACCCTGTCGTAATCAAAGGAATTGTTTGCGAAAAGACCTGCCGAAAGCATATTGTAACGGCAGATGGGACCGGAGATCGTAAGCGGAAAGTAAATCGTGAAAAGCAGGACTTTCAGCGGATTTTTCTCGGCTTTTTCGACACCCCAGTAGCAGTCGAGCAGATAGGAAATTATCTGCAGGGTATAGAAACTGATGGCAAGGGAAGCGTACCACTTCACCGACGGAATCGTCCGTCCGGAGAATTTCTCGGTAAAATAGCTTACCGTGCTTAAGAAAAGATTCGTATATTTAAGAAGCGAAAGCATCCCGACGTTTAATACAAGCGTCAGAATGAGAACGATTCTGGCCGGCTTTGTATTTCTTCTGCCCTCAAAAAACAGCGTAGCGCCCCAGACGGAAAGCACGCTGACGGCCGGATAAATCAGGGTAATCGGCTTCGTGTTCAGCGCATAGAAAATAAGGCTGTCGACAAGCAGCACCCACCATTTGAATTTGTGGGGGAGAGCCCAGTACACCACAAGGCTCACACCCACGAAAATTAAATACGATAACGACGTGATTTCCATTTCGTCTAGATTCTCGAAAGAATGATGTCGGCCATTTCACCGACATTTCTGAAGTTATTGACTTCGCCCATGTTGAACTTGATACCGAAAGCGGTCTCAACTGCGACGATTAAGTTGATGTGCTCCAAGGAATCCCAGTCCTCGATGTCATCGGCGGTCGTTGCATCGCAAACCGTGATTTCATCGTCGTCGAAAACGTCCCTGAACACCTCGTTAAGTTTCTCGAATAATTCTTCTCTGCTCATATTAAGCCTTTCTGGTTAATGTATTTGGGCGCATGCACCTGCCGATGCCGGATTTACGCACTTTTCTACCGTTAATTTACTTCAATAACCGAATTCCGGTTGACATACCCTTCCGTCATAAGGACATATTCGCGGTTTCCGTTTTCGTCCTCGGAAACAAGCGTGTATCCCATGTCGGAAAAGAAATTTCTGACCATTCCGTTTTTCTTCGTGGGGTAGTAGTGACCGCGAATCGTCCTGATTCCGCGTTTTGCACACATCTTCACAAAAGCATCGGTCATAGCAAATTCCATGTCGCGCTTTAAAACCCTGCAGCTCATGAGCCACAGCTCGATGTCACATTCGTCCCCGGAAACGTGACCGATTGCAACCGAAACGACTCCGTTGTCGCCGAAACGGTCCTCAAGTTTGCCGTAAAGCGTTATATATTCATCCGACTGCGCACGCGCCGCGATTTCCTCCGGCGTATAGCGTTTCGTCGTCAGATTAAACTGATTTGATTTATTCGAAAGCTGCGCAATCCGCGCAATATACATGTCCTCGAACGGCTTAAGCGTTCCCTTCATCTCAAGCGACAACAGGTAATCTCTGTAATCGGTAAAAGAAGCCTCGAGCGCTTTACGCCCCGCATTGCTCTTATACATGCCGTTTCGTGCAAGGTCGTCCGCAGAAAGCGACGTCGTCTCAAAGTATCCGCCCCTGTCGATATTCAGGATATACTCGGACGGATTTCCGATTTCCGGTGCGATTACGCCTTTTAACTGCTCGCGCACGATATGGCGCTCCGCCGGGTTGTCGTCCACGAATACGAGACTTTCGGGTAAAAGATCCAGTGTCGAAGCAATCTCTTTGAAATTCAGATCCTTCGGTTCCCAGTTTGCTTTAAGCACAATGAAGTCTTCCGGCGAAAGCACGCTGTCCGGGTGCTTAAGTCCCGCGACGGCATTCTCCTCATCATTCTTCGAATCGACATTCAAAATGACACCGATTGAAGTCTGCTCTTTCAGATAGCGCTGAAATTCGGTGAAAACCTGACCTTCGCTTTCTTCCGGGCCAATCGCGAGATTTTCGACTCCGTCGTCCCCGACGATTCCGCCCCAGAGCGTGTTGTCGAGGTCGAGGACCAGGCCCTTTTTGTTTTTACCGAAAATCGATTTGATAATATTTGCAACGTTGAACGCAAGATACGGAATCGCATTGACGTTAACGGCGTATTTGTACATGTGATAGTAGAAAGGATCCGACCACTCTTTTAACCCGTAATCGGCGGAAATGTAATCGATGTCGCACAGATAAAAATTATCGTGCGTTGCGGCATAGTCTGCGAAAAACAGATTCAGCCGGGTGAGGAAATTAACCTTTCCGTGGATGTCCCAGGCATCCCTGTTGCCCATAAGACGGCAAAGCGGTTTCTCGAAATTGTTCTGTATTATCGGGCAATGGTAGCGGCTTGAAAGCGACTCCCAAAGCGTTGTGAATTTCTCTTTCTCATTAGTAAGAAGTCTGTCCGTGTCCTCCGCGGAATCGGAAACCGACGGGTAATCGGTGATGTTGCGGTTTGATGTGCAGACGTAAATGACATCCGGCGCAAATGCGGCAAGCTCGGGATTGTCGAAAGCTCCGTCCCGGTAAAAAGCATTGTACTCGCTTTCGTAGAATTCCGGCTCAATCCCGTTATCCAGTAAAAACAACTCGGTGATGAGCTTAATGTCAGAAGTCGTGTATCCGCCGAGAATCGCGATTTTTTTCTTAATTCTCTCGCTTCCGTCACTTAAAAGTTCTCTTTTTATGCTCTTTTTCTTCTTGAGAATGTATCCCGCATCGAAGGGATAGTTAAGTTCTTTCATAAGCACTCCCGGAAAAATAACTCTTCTTCGTCTAAATCGCCGCAGATAAACAAAAGCGTACGATATACACATACAGAGTCATTGTAGCATAATTGATCCGAAAATAAAAGTGAAGAGGAGTATACAATCATCGAAAGCAGCTGATTTCCTTATGCGACCGTGTGCATAAAAAAACATCCGCACAGCCTTATAAGACAGTGTAGATGTTTTCATTTTTATTTTTACCTGTGATTCCCACAATTTTCGCCTCACGCAGAACGATAAGCGCTTTTGTCGCATCGTCGCGGCTTACCGCGGCAGCATGTGCGAAGTCCGCGGAAGTGAATTCTGCCGGCAGTCCGTCCGGAAAAAGTTTCACGAAATCGGCGGGAGAGTCGATGAAGATTTCCCCCTCGAATCCGCACGGAAACCTGTCGAGCTTGGTCGCGCGTATTTTACGGTCTTTTCCGTAGCCGTCGAGGAGCCTTGAATCCTCCGTCGATAAAAGTGCAATTGCGAAATGAAGATTGTCGCGACCTAAAAACTGTCTGATTGAATAAATCTCCCGGTAAAAGACAAACGGTTTCTTTGCGGTCTTTTTCTTCGTGCCGGGGAAAATTTCGCCCGTTTCCGGATCAATCCACGAAATCCTGTTTTCAACGGAAACCGGGTAGATGACCGTGACTTCGTGTTCTTTTAAGAAGGCTTCGAGCTTTCTTTTCATGACATAGAAGTTTCTTGTCTGAATCTCATAAATCTCGCCGTCCACGCAGGCATCGGCGACGAAACCGTCTATATTCACTTCGTGGTATTTGTCATTCGGCGCATAGTAATACTTGAGCATGGCGTGAACGCTTTTCTCCGCAAGCGTTCCCACACCCTTCATACCCTGTATTCGATTTTTCGCAACCGTCAGCGCATCTTCGTAAAGCGCTTCGTCCGGCTTGTCGAAAACTATCATGCTACACCTTCGTCTTTTACCAGATTGGAAATCCAGACACCCTTTTTAATAAGTATAAATCCGATGATGACTTTAATCAAATCGAGCGCATTGACACACGCATAAATCCAATAGATATTGAGGCCGGTAAAACGGCTTAAGACAAATGCAACCGGAACGCTTACGACCCAGGAAAAACAGGAGTCGAAGAGGAAGGTCACGAGGGTTTTGCCACCCGAACGCAGGGTAAAATAGAGCGAGTTCAAAAAGCCCTGAAGCGGGAAGAAAAACGCCGTGATGATGATGAACTTCGTTGCGGCGGCTTTGACGTCCGGTTCGGCCGAGGTGTACATGTTCGGGAAAATTCCGGAAAGTGCAATAAGTGCGACCGATAAAATCACGCAGATTCCGGCCGTAAGCCACATAAGCAGGACGGACTTTTTCTTCGCTTTGTCGAATTCGCCGGCGCCAAGATACTGGCCGATGATGATTCCGACCGCGTGGCCCATCGCGATGAACACAACATTTAAAAGATTGCAGAGTGAATTCGAAATGTTAATCGACGTCACGACAATCAGGCCTTTGACAGAGTAGCACTGGGTGAGTGCGGCGACACCGCCGGCCCAGAGAAATTCGTTTAAAAGAATCGGCAGGCTCTTTTTAAGAATAGGAAGAACGATTTCTTTTCTGACAAAAAGAGTGCGATATAAGCCTTTCAGGAATTCGTGTTCTTTTACCCTGATATGCGGCCAGATAACGGCAACAGCACATTCCGCGAAACGGCAGATGACCGTCGCGATTGCTGCGCCTTCCACGCCGAGTTTCGGAAAACCGAGCTCACCGTAGATTAAAAGCCAGTTGAAGAATATGTTGACGACGACCGAAACGAGGCCGGCGACCATCGGTTTGAAGCTTTCGTTTGTCTCGCGAAGCGAGGTCGAGTAAATCTGAGTTACGGTAAAAGGTGCAAGTCCCATTAACATGATTCGAAGATATTTAACGGCGTACTCCATTGTGAGTGCGGCGTTTATTTTGGAATCAATGTCGGTCATGTAAAGACCGAGTAAGAACCGGTCGAAAAAGAAGAATACGCCGATTCCGATGAGCGTACAGATTGTGCCGATCCAGAGTTTGATTCGAAAAACGTTTCGCACTCCTTCGGTATCGTTGTTGCCGTAATACTGTGCACCGTAAATTCCCGGGCCGGACATGCCGCCGAAAATTGCGAGGTTGAAAACGAAAATAAGCTGCGACGCAATCGAAACCGCCGTCATTGCCTCGGTCGAGATGCTTCCGACCATCAGATTGTCGATAAGTCCGGCCGCATTCGTAATTCCGTTCTGAATCATAATCGGTACGGCAAGTGCAAACACTTCCTTAATTAAATTGTCTTTTGATTTTTTATTCATATCCGTATTACTTCCTGTCATTTGTTATCTTACCAATCCGGCGAAAGATACGTTCTCCGCCCGTCCCTCAGAGCACATAACCTTTTTAAAATGCTCACTGTGCGCAGTAATTACAGATTATAACAAACACATATCGATATTTCAATAAATAAGGCGGTAAAATAAAAAATAAGCCGGCGATCAAGCCAAGGTTCAGATTCTGGATGCAAGCGAGGTTAAAGCTATCGTTTGACAAGCTTATGGAAGGGCTTGAAATTGAACAGCCGAAAGCCTTGAAAAAGCTCAGCTAAAAGTGCTTCAAATAAAAAGAAAGTTTGACAAGTAACAACAATGTCGTTACAATTATGTTGATTGGAGGCGATAAGTATGGATAAATCAGCAACACTTAATTTAAGAGTGAATCCTACATTAAAATCAGATGCAGAAA
>JAKSSB010000024.1 GCA_024403285.1 Lachnospiraceae bacterium
GCTCGCTTTCCATCCTTCTTCAGATTCCGTTTTTCATCGCGGCATATCATTTCCTTTCGACGCTCGAACTCTTAAACGGAGCGGGCTTTCTGATGATTTCGGACCTGGGAAGTCCGGACGGATTAATCAAAATCGCCGGCCTTTCGATAAATCTTTTACCGATTCTGATGACGGCAATCAACATGATTTCGGGAGTCATTTACACAAAGGGATTCCCGCTTAAAGACAAGCTGCAGCTTTACATTACCGCGCTTGTTTTTCTGGTGCTTTTGTACCAAAGTCCGTCGGGACTTGTTCTCTACTGGACCTTCAACAATTTATTCTCCCTCGGTAAGAATATTTTCTTCAAATACGTTAAGCACAAATCGCTTGTGACGGCGGCTCTTTCGATGTTTGTCGGCGCCGGTCTTTTCGTGTCGCTTTTTATTATGGGAAGGCTCGATGCGACGAGGAAACTTGTTCTGTTTGGCGGCGTTATGGTTATTTCTTTTATCCCGATGCTTATTCTTCTCATTAAGAAAATTACGGGTAAAAGAAATGCGGCAGCAGCGGAAAGCGAACAGACTGCGCATACGGAGAACGAAGCAGTCGGAAAAAATACGAAAGAAAGGTCGAATTTCGGGAAGACGATGTTTTTCTTGGGATGCGCATTCTTAACGATTTTCCTGGGTGCGTACATTCCTTCGGGAATCATTGTGTCGGCACCGGTTGATTTCTGCGCCGGCGGAAAGGGACCGTACGGACTTATCGTGAATACGGTTTCTTCATACGCGGGACTTTTCATTGTCTGGTTCGGAATCTTTTACCTGATAGCGAACGGTAAAGTGCGTAAACTTTTCGCGTATTTTACAGGAATCGCGTCGGTGGTTTCGGTGCTCGACTATTATTTCTTTTACGGCAAATTCGGAACGATGACCAACACGCTTGTGTTCCATGCGGCTCCGACGTTTACGGGCAGATCAAAGGTTATCAATCTGATTGTTCTAATCTTCGCGGTTGCTGCTGTTGCACTGCTTTTCAAGTTCATTCCGAAGATTGTAAATTATGCGTATCTTGTGCTTTCGATTGCGGCACTTGCTTTTGTGATTATCAATGTGACGAAGACGGAGGGCGCACTCAGAGAAGAGAAGTATTACGAGGTTGCGCGTGATGCCGAATATTCACCGATTATCAAGCTTGATAAGGACGGGGAGAATGTCGTTTTTATTATGCTTGACCGAAGCATAAGCGAGTATTTTCCGTACATGATGAATGAGAAAAAAGAACTGGCTGAAGCTTTTGAGGATTTTGTTTACTATCCGAACACGATTTCCTTCGGACCGTATACCAACCTCGGAACGCCGGCACTTTTCGGCGGTTATGAATACACACCGGAAGAGATAAACAAAAGAAGTGACGAACTGTTAAAAGACAAGCAGAACGAGGCGCTTAAAGTGATGCCGGTACTGTTTGCGGACAACGGCTTCAATGTAACCGTTTGCGATCCGCCGTATGCGGATTACTGCGAGGTTCCGAACCTTTCGATTTACGACGGGTACGACGGAATATGCGCCTACAATACAGAGGGCGTTTACTCTGCGGAGTTTGACAATCTTTCCGACAAATCTTTTCAGGAGAGAAACTTTGTATTCTACAGTCTTTTCAGGGCTTTCCCGGTTGCCTTGCAGTCGTATGTTTACGATAACGGCAAATACCTGGGAACCGCGTCCTGGGACGGTGTGAACCAGCAGTTTGTGGATTCGTATTCCGTTCTCGACGGTCTGCCCGAACTTACGCTTGTTTCGGACAACGGCTCGAAGAATTTCTTCATGATTGACAATACGGCGACTCATGAACCGTGTCTTTTACGGTCTCCGGAGTATGAGATTTCATATTCCCCCGATACGGTGCCTTACCCGGCGGAGCGTGCCGACAGCTATGTACTGGACGGTGAGAGACTGCTCTTTACCGATACGAACAAGGCAAGTCATTACCACGTAAATATGGCGTCTTTTCTGAAACTTGCCGAGTGGTTCGATTACCTGAAAGCGGAAGGAATATACGATAACACGAGAATTATCATTGCGGCCGATCACGGTTCCAATGTCGGACAGATTGAGAGCAGAATTCTTTCAAACGGAATCGATGTCGAATTTTATAATCCGATGATGCTTGTCAAAGATTTCGGAACGATTGAAGACAGGGATACTTCGCACTTTTCGAAGATAACCGGAACGGAAATCTTTTATTCGGATGAATTCATGACCAATGCGGATGTGCCGGCACTTGCGGTCGAAGGAGTTATCGCAAATCCCGTCAATCCTTTTACCGGTAAGAAGATTTCATCTGATGAGAAGACGGCGCACGCACAGAAAATCACGACTTCCTGCAACTGGGAAATCGATGATACCGCGTATACGTTCGATACCTCGGACGGAGAGTGGTACGAGGTAAAAGACAATATATTCGATGCGGACAACTGGGTTAAATTTTCTGATAATTAGTGTTGACAAGTTTCCCGAATCTTTGTTATGATTCCGAAAGAGGCGAAAGCCTGAATATTTTTTAACACAAAGGAGAACGGTCCATTGAGAATGTAATTTACTTTTGATAGCATGAATGTTTTAACTTGACAGTATGGTTACTGTCGGATTTCGTGTTACCGGAAGTATGTTGCATTTTGCGACCGTTCTTTTTGTGTGCTTAACAGTTCTTTCCGACGACGTGTAAGTTTTTACCTATATGCGTATCGGAGTGCCTGTCCGCAAAAGCGGTCACGGAATGTGCCTTCCGGAAACATATTAAGGGAGGAATGAGTATGTCGCAGATAAATGTATCTGATTTGACCTTCTGTTACGAAGGCAGTTTTGACAATATTTTTGAACACGTGAATTTTGCCGTGGATACCGACTGGAAACTGGGATTCATTGGACGAAACGGCAAAGGTAAAACAACGTTTTTAAATCTTTTACTGGGTAAATACGAATACACCGGTTCGATCAGCAAAAGCGTATTCGTCGATTATTTCCCGTATGCGGTAAGCGAGGATATGATGAAAAAACCGGCATCCGAATTTGTGGAAGATTTAAAGAGCGGGTGCGAATTCTGGAGAGTATGTTTGGAACTCGACAAAATGGGTGCCGACAGCGAAATTCTCTACAGACCTTTTGAAACGCTGAGTTTCGGCGAGCGGACGAAGGTGCTTCTTGCGGTTCTTTTCTCGGGCGAGAATGAGTTTCTTTTAATCGATGAGCCGACGAATCACCTTGACCGTGAATCAAGAGAGATTATCAAGAAATATCTTTCGGGTAAAAAAGGCTTCATCCTGGTTTCACACGATCGTGACCTGCTTGACGCCTGCATCGATCACGTGCTTGTTCTCAACAGGTGCTCAATCGAAGTTCAATCGGGCAATTTCAGTTCCTGGTGGGACAACAAGACAAAGAAAGATGCCTTTGCCGCAGCCGAGAATGCCAAGCATTTGCGCGAAATCGGCAAACTTGAAGAAGCCGGCGCAAGAGTTGCGGGCTGGGCGGACAAAAACGAAAGCACCAAAATCGGATTCGATCCGGTAAAAGAACCGGAACGTAATATTTCAACGAGAGCGTACATCGGTGCCAAGACCAAGAAGATGCAGTCGGCGGTTAAGAATATGGAGAACCGTATAGAACGCGAAATCAGGGAGAAAGAAGGTCTTTTAAACGATATCGAGGAAACGGTTGATTTAAAAATCATGCCGAAAGAACATCACAAAGAAGTAATTGTGAATGCATATCATCTCGGAATGTGCTACAATGATGCGGACAAGTCACTGTTCGACGATATCACGTTTGATATAAAGCGCGGCGACAGAGTATTCTTAAACGGTGCGAACGGTTGCGGCAAAACCACTCTGATTAAGGAGATTCTTCGCAGTGCGGGATATGCGGAAGGCGAATCGAAAGTGCGGATAAGCGGTACACTTGAAACCGCATCCGGCCTGGAGATTTCGTATATCAATCAGGATACTTCGCTCCTTTCGGGGAACATTAAAGAATACTGCAGAAAGAACAACTTAGACGAGAGTCTGTTATGTGCTCTTTTGCGTCAGCTTGATATGCCGAGAACGCAGTTTGCCAAAGATATCAGTGAGTTTTCGGAAGGGCAGAAGAAGAAAGTGCTGATTGCGTCATCGCTTCTTTTACCGGCACATCTTTATATCTGGGACGAACCGTTAAATTACATCGATGTCTTCTCAAGAATGCAGATTGAGAAACTGATTCTTGAATACAAACCGACGATGCTTTTGGTTGAGCACGACGTGAAATTCAGAGAGAAAATCGCAACCGAAACATTGGAACTTATGTAGAAACACAAAGAGGAAAAGGAAATTATGAAAAGAAAAATTGCAACAGCACTAATGATTCTTGCGGCGGTAACGGTTCTGCCCGCCTGCGGTAAGACGCAGGCAAATCCGGATGGTACGCCTAACGGCAGACTTGTGAAGAGTTATGTGAATATGGACGGAACCGGGCTTAAGTCGTCGATACATGAGTATGAATACGATGATGAAGATCATTATTATGTAAGCGAAACCGATCTGACACCGGGCAAAGAAACCTTCTATGAGTATGATGACGACGGAAATCTTACCGGTGAGAAGTGCTCCGATTTATCGAAAGGGGACAGTGAGATTTTATATGAGTATAACGATGCCGGTGAGATATCACGCAAAACGCTCATTGATGAAAACGGTGAATCGACGGTACTGGATTATTTATACACTGACGGAAATCTTACGGATGACGGCGAGAACAGATACGAATATGACGGTGACGGAAATATCATAGAGAAGCTCGCATATTCAGAGGATTCGGGGATCTGGGTTACCGTGCAGACTTTCGATTATGATACTGCGGGAAATATAACCAAAGAAGTTCTGTATTTAAAGGACGGTAAAAACCATATCACTTATGAGTATTACGATTATGATGCAAACGGTAATTACGGCAAGGTGGTACAAAATGCCGACAGACCGGATGATAATTCCGTTTCGACCGTCAGGTATGATTCGCACGGAAATGAAATTCTGCGTAAAACAAAAGTAACATCTCCCTCCGGAGTAGAACATTCTTCAGCGCAGAATAAGTATGAATACGATGAGTACGGAAATATTCTCTCAGTGACATTAAGGAATAAATTTGATTCAGCGTTTTACAAAAATCAGTATATTCAGTATTACGAGTATGAATATGATTTTTGATGATTTTCAAGCCGAAAAATTCTATTGTTAAATTGACTTTTATTATAGAATTCAGTAGTATATTCTAGTATGTGGAGGCTTGAAATGAGTAACAGAAACGCAACTCGTATAATAGATGAAAAGACCCCGTTAATGTACTTAGCGGGGCCTATGTTTTTGGAGATGCTGCTTAATATTCTTATTAACAACATCGATACAATGATGCTCGGAAGATATAACGACAATTCCGCGGGGGCCGTAGGTGTTGCCAATCAGGTTATGTTTTTTATCATTCTGATGTTCAACATTATCGCAACGGCAACCTCGATTGTTGTGGCACAGTATCTCGGCGCGGAGAAGTATGACGAGATGAACAAGATTTACACCCTTGCTTTCGGAGTCAATTTTTTCGCCGGAATGGTATTAAGCGGCGGAGTGATGTTACTGAGGGGACCGGTTCTTTCGTTAATCGGTGTCGAGAACGCCATGCTGCAGGACGCCAAGGATTATGTGCTTATTGTGGGCGGCGGTCTTTTTCTTCAGGGCTGTTACAATGTCATGCTTCAGATACTTCGCTGTAACGGTTATCCGAAGGTCGGAATGTACATTTCGATAGCGGTTAATCTCGTAAATATAGGCGGAAACTGGGCGTTCCTTTACGGACCGCTTAAAGATCTGAACATGGGTGTAAAAGGCGTAGCCATTTCAACGGTTACGGCCCGTATCATTGCGCTTATCGCGTCGGTGATATTCTTTTATGCCAAAAGAATCGGTAAACTTTCGATTAAGTATGTCATTCCTTTCCCCGGAAAGCTTCTCTGGGAGATGGTTAAAGTCGGACTTCCATCCGCAGGAGAGAATATGTCATACAATCTTTATCAGATAGTCCTTCTTTCTTTTATCACCAAGATGGGTGAGAACGAGGTCAATGCAAAGGTATTTTGTGCGTCGCTTACATCGTTTGCGATGGTATTCTCGAATACTGCGGCACTGGCCACGCAGATTATCGTAGGTCACCTTGTCGGGGAAGGAAAGGAAGATGCGGCCTATAAACGTGTATTCCAGACTTTGAAACTGACCATGCCGATTACAATCGGTCTGTCTGTTGCCAACTGGCTGTTAAGTCCGTTGACGCTCAGACTTTTTACCGACAACGAAGTGATAATCAAACTGGGATTCTACATTATGCTTGTGGATGTTCTGATAGAAATCGGAAGATGTTTAAACATGACTTTTGTGAACAGTCTTAAGGCTGCGGGCGATTACGTGTATCCGCTTATCGTAGGTTTCATAACGATGTGGGGACTCGGCGTCACCGTAGGTTACGGACTGGGGGTATGGGCCGGACTCGGAGTAGCCGGTGTATTCTTGGGAACGGGCACCGATGAGTTTATCAGAGGTCTTATCGTTATGAGACGCTGGTATCGTAAAAAATGGTGCGGCAAAGCTATAGTACAATCAGATAAAAAGGAACGGGAAGGGTTATGAGCAAAGACAGTACAAAGAACACAAAAGAAAATTTTGGAAGTAAACTTGGATTTATTCTCGCGGCAGCAGGTTCTGCCGTAGGTTTGGGAAACATTTGGAGATTCCCTTATCTTGCAGCCAAAGACGGCGGAGGAATTTTCCTCCTCGTTTACATTATTCTGGCAATTACATTCGGTTTTTCTCTGATGATTACCGAAATTTCCATCGGAAGAAAAACAGGCAAAACGGTTATTACCGCATATAAGAGCATCGATAAAAAATTCGGATTTCTGGGACCGATTGCGGCAGTCGTTCCGTTTATCATTACTCCGTACTACTGCGTTATCGGCGGCTGGGTATTAAGATACTTCGTTCAGTTTGTTTCAGGCAAAGGCGTGGAAGCCGCAAATGACGGTTTCTTCTCAGATTTTATCGGAGGATTCGGCAGTCCGGTTGCTTTCTTCGTAATCTATGCCGTTCTCACTGCAGCGGTAGTTATTTTCGGCGTACAGAAAGGTATCGAGAAAATCAGCAAAATCATGATGCCTGCTCTGATTGTCCTTACAATCGGAATTGCCGTTTACACCATGACGATTCCCGGAGCACTTGACGGCGTCAAATATTACATACTTCCGAATTTCAAAGGTTTTACCTTTAAACAGTTATTGCTTACAATCGTGGATGCAATGGGACAGCTCTTTTACTCAATGTCTCTTGCCATGGGTATCATGGTAACGTACGGCTCCTACATGCGTAAAGAGGATTCGCTTGAGGGTTCGGTCCGTCAGATTGAAGTTTTCGATACGGCGGTTGCATTTCTTGCCGGACTTATCATCATCCCGGGTGTATTCGCATTCAGCGGCGGAGATCCGAGCGCACTCAATGCAGGCCCGAGCCTTATGTTTATCACACTTCCTCAGGTTTTCAAGAGTATGTTCGGCGGTCAGATAGTAGGAACTTTATTCTTCCTGCTTGTTACACTTGCCGCACTTACTTCATCGATTTCGCTTCTTGAAACAATGGTTTCAATCGTAAGCGAGAAATTCAAACTCAACAGATACATAAGCACTGCAATCTGTGTAGGCTTCGTGTTTGTAATCGGAATGACTTCGGTACTCGGATACGGCATCTGGTCGGATGTAACAATCTTCGGTTACCAGTTCCTTGATTTCTACGATTTCATTTCGAACAATGTAATTATGCCTATTGTTGCACTTCTTACATGTATCCTCATCGGTTACTTTGCAAAGACGAAATGGGTTGAAGACGAAGTTGAAGGAAACGGCAGAAAATTCGGTGCAAAAGGCCTTTACCGTGTAATGGTACTTGTAGTTTGTCCGATTTGTATGATTATCATTCTTCTTACACCGCTTATTACCAAATTCCTTGAGGGGTAAAAGAAATCATCGGTATATGCGCGTGACGGATTCGGAATGAAAATGTAAATATACGCAATTAATGTTTTTACGGAAAATGCCGAAGTATATTACGGAGGTATATGCTTATGCAGCTTGGAAACATTAAGGACGCTTATTACAGTCAGTTTATGAAATACGGCGAGGCGGCGAGAAAGACCGCAGAGGCCAAGGAAGAACTTGAAAAGAAAGCGCGCCTATATCCGGGACAGAAAAATGAATACCTTGAGCAGGCAGCAACGCTTGAACTGCGTTACAACGAACTTTCCGAGCAAAGCGACAAGCATCTTGAGGCTCACAGCAAACTGGTTGAAACGGAAGTCGCTTTTGAGAATATGAAAGTGGCCGAGCAGCAGGGCGATTCTTTGAGAGAATCCGCGAAGGAAGAGAGAAAGATACTCGAAGTCGCAAGGCGTATAAGCAGGGGAGATATTGTTCCGCCCGAGGACGAGATGAAACTTATGCAGTACGACTTCAAACTGTACATGGCGTCCAAACAGGCCGGAGCTATGGCCAAGGAACACGAGAAGGACGAATCGCTTTGGGAAGATGAGAAAGAATCGTCAGCACCGGGCGAAGAAGAGATGTCGCCTTCGGAGTATGCATCTTCGGTGGATGTACCCGTAGAAGGTCCGCCTTTGGATGCCGAACCGGTCGACATTGAGATCGAATAGAATATTTGATGTGTTTTATTTATTGAAAGATTCCTGTATAATCATATGCAGGAATCTTTTTATTCACACGACCGTATAAGGTAATTTGTTGCTTTGCAACAAATTACCTTATACGGCCGGCGGGGCGAAAGGAGAATTTTATGGCTGACAGCTTTAATGATATTTTTAATCTTTACAGAAATACGCCGGGAGGGTACTTCGGTGAAGTTTATATCTGCAATATGAAGGGAAAGGCAGCAAGGCGTGCCTACGTGCGTCTAAACGGCGCGACGATGTTCTCAGTGGCGGAGAAGCCGGATATCAGAAGACCGATTATGCCGCTTGAGAATCTGCAAATACGCTGGATAGACAAGAATACGGTTGCTTTCAGAATTCCATTCGGAAAGTGGGAAATCGGATTAACCGAGTATTCCGAAGGCACCACCGACTACGGTTCGGTGAGTTCATCGTACTCGGATGCCTGTAATTCAAACATCATCTCTTTTGAAGTGGGACCGTCCATGCCGAAAGCATATTTCAAACACAAGATGGGATGGGTCGGTCCGGTGCTCAAGCAGAGCGAACCATTTTAAAAAGGACAGCTTAGTCACTTGATTTTCATATATTTTCCGTAAAAAGTAATCCTTGTAAATACATACCATGCAGATTATGCAAACCAAAACAACAATTATGTAAACTGAAATACTAATTATGTAAACTGCATTATCAAAAAACAAATAAAAATTATCGAAAAACGATAAAAAGTTGTTGACAAACATATATCGGCATTGTATATTACAGTCATAGCACATGTGTAAGTGAAGCAAATGAATGCTTCAGGCTTTGGATGCAAAGTCTTTTACCCGTCCGATGTAACCGGTAACATCGGAGAGTGAAGACGAAGCAGACGAAGCGGAATTTGTTAAAACGACTGTTAGTAAGATTTAGATACATTCAATTAAAAAGGAGATTACGTATTATGGAAGAGAATAAAAAACTCGCAAGAGTAATGAAAATGAGTAAAGTTACTTCGGTTATTATGAAAGTGTGTGAGATTATATGTATTGTTGCAGTGGCTATTATGCTTGCCACAGGAATCCTTTGTTTGACCGGCGCTGTGGATATGAAGGACGCGGGTTCAAATGACGGTAAACTTTTATTGACGATGCAGTCGGGCGGAGCTCAGTTAGCCCTTATGTCACTGGATGAATCCGAAATTCCCGATTTGTCGAAATGGCATTCAGATATCACGTTTGTTCAGAACTGGATCGACAACGGAGATATGGCTCCAATCATCGGTTTGTTTGTATTGACATTTTCCCTTTATCCTGTCGCTTTGTTCGTTATTTTCTTTATGACAAGAAGGATTTTCCTTACAATCCTCAAAGAACAGACACCTTTCTCAACGGCGGTTGTTAAGCAGTTCAGAATCAGCCTTATTGTTTTGTCGGTTCTTCTTTTGATCCTTTCGGGTTCGGGAACTGTCGGAGTTGTTGAAATACTGATTCTCTGGAGCATTTATCTTATTTTCGACTATGGCTTCAGCCTTCAGGAAATCGTTGATGATACGATTTAAGGAGGCGCGCTTATGGGAATTATTATGAGACTTGATCGTGTTATGGCCGATCGCAAGGTATCATTAAACGAACTCGCCGATAAAGTTGGGATTACAAATGTAAATCTTTCCAAACTTAAGACCGGCAAGGTAAGTGCAATCAGATTTTCCACACTGGAAGGAATCTGCAAAGAACTCGAATGTCAGCCCGGCGATATACTTGAGTATCAGCCGTCGGAGAGTGACGACGGGGGTTATGCGGAAGCGGAAGAATAAGACTCCGGTTGTCAGACGGGTTTGTCGGATCTGACAGGAGAAATTTGTTGAAATTAAAGCCTCGGGATATTATCATAATAGTATGATAATGCCTCGGGGCTTTTAAGCCGGAAAGGAGTACAACATGAATGAGAAGAATCGTAAGTACATTTATATCGGCGCAGCAGTTATTCTTGTTATTATCCTTTGCCTGACGGTTTTCTTAATTACGAAGAACATATACGGCAACAAAACCGTGACGGAATATGTTGAGAAGATAGTCGAGATTCCGTCGGAAGTTCCCGTTGAGGTGGAAGTCGAAGTAGAAAAGCAGATTACCTCGGATATGATAAGCAGCTCCATTTCGAATATCGGACAGCTTGCTACCCAGGAGATGACTTTTACCCAGGTTGAGACGTTTGAGAGTAACGTAACCTTTAATGAATTTGATATTCCACTTACCAAATCCAAATTGATATACAGTTATGACGGTGAAATCAAGGCCGGTATCAATTTTGAGGATGTTGAAGTGGAGAAAGACGACGAAGCCAGGCAGATCAGTGTATATATTCCGCATTCGGAACTCTTAAGCACTGAGATTGATACGGAAAGTTTTGAACTTTATGATGAGAAGGTAAGTATTTTCAACAAAATCAGCATGGAAGATATCAGTGTCTCTTTGGACGAACTGGTTAAGAAGGCCGAAGAGAAATCAATTTCAAAGGGAATTCTTAAGAAGGCGGATGAGAATGCGAAGAAACTTATCGAGAACTTCTTAAAGGGTACATTTGAAATAGACGGATATAAGATTAAGGTATTCTTCAAGGAAGATTAATGCCTTGAAATACAGATTAAGATTTTACGGAGACGCAGATGGACGACAGAATCAAAAAGCAGCTTGAATTTGCGCTTGAAATCGATAAAGAGAAGAATATTTTCAGACAGACGCATCTTTCGGGACACGGAAGAGCCGAGAATGACGCGGAGCATGCGTGGCATATGGCGATTATGGCATATCTTTTAAAGGAATATTCAAACGAAGATATCGATATTGCCAAAGTGATGATAATGTGTCTGATTCACGATATTGTTGAAATTGACGCAGGCGATACATACTGCTACGATGAGGAAGCAAAGCTTACGCAGAAAGCAAGGGAAGATGCGGCCAAAGAGAGAATATATTCGCTCCTTCCCGAAGATCAGAAGGCGGAACTTACCGCGATTTTTGACGAGTTTGAGGAATGGAGTACTCCGGAGGCGAAGTTTGCCCACGCAATGGATAATCTCCAGCCGTTAACACTTAACAACAGTAACGGAGGCTCGGACTGGAAAGCGCACGGAGTCGGCGCGAAGAGTGTCTACGGAAGACAGTCGGGCACAAGACCGGGATCGGAATATCTTTACGGAGTTACCGACGAAATTTTGAAGAATCAGATTGCGCAGGGCAATCTCCCGGACGATTTGTAGAGATTTCTTTTACCCTGAATAATTAATAAAAGCCGGAGAAGGATTTACCGGAACAATGAAGAACAGAAACAAGAACAGACTTATAACCAATATATACAAATACAGTGTCCTGATTATCTGCACCATGATAATTTCAGGACTTTTTCTGATTGGACTTACTTCGACATCGGCGATAACGCTGATGGAGCGCGTTTATTTTCTTAAAGACAATGTACTCATCAACATTCTGCTTGTTGTGATTACACTGCTTGTCGTGATGATTCTCGCCAATCTTCCTTTTACCGCGAAAATCCGGGGTAAAATAAACAGTGACGAGCGATTGTTCCGCATGATTAAATTCATTCTTGCGGAAGTGATTTTCGCCCTGACGCTGGCATGGGTTCTTTCCACACAGTACAATTCCTGGGCGGATGCAAACGATGTCCGCGAAGCTGCCAAAGCGGCCGTGGGCGGGTCTTTCGATGCTTTCCTTCCGGGAGGCTACATGGAGATTTATCACAATCAGTACGGTCTGTTTCTCTTCGACATGCTTCTTGAACTTATTTTTAAGGACGCATCGCTCGTTGCCTTTCAGGTAATCAACGCATTCTCGGTATTCGGAATATATCTTGCACTTGATGACATCGCCAAATCGAACGGAATGAAAGAATCCGGACGCATCATGCTTCTTTTACTCGGAGTAATCTGGTATCCGGTCATTCTCTACGCATCGTTTTGCTACGGCAACATTCCAAGCCTTGTCTGCGCACTCTGGGCAGTCGCTTTCGAACTTAAGTTTCTGAATAAGGGAGGCATTATTAAAGCGGCGGCAGCAGGTCTGCTGATTGCCCTCGCCGTTGCGCTCAAGGGAACTTCGATTATCTTCTTAATCGGCATGTTCATCTACGCGCTGATAGCCGGTCACGAGAAGCGCAAATACTTCAGGATGATTTTCGCCGCAGCACTTGTTCTTGTTTTTCTCGGACAGAGCTTCATGGTAAAAGAAACCGTGGCAGCAGTCACAAAAGCCGACCTCTCCCAGGGCCAATCGGCCTTCGCATGGATTGCGATGGGTCTGCAGGAGAGCGACAGAGCGCCCGGCTGGTTTAACGAGTACAATGCCGAAAGCTACGCGCAGTCCGGATACAACACGGATGCACAGGCGGAAATGGCGAAGGAGAATATCGGCGAGAGAATCGAATCTTTTACCGGAAATAAAGTCTATGCGGCTTCGTTTTTCTTACGCAAAATCGCTTCATCCTGGAACGAGCCGACATTCCAGTCGGTCTGGATTCTCCGCGGAAGCGATATTGAGATTCCGAAAAATATCAGAAATTTCGATTCGATTGCCGGATATGCCAAGCAGATACCGGTGGCGGATTTTATGTATATGTTCATTCTTCTCGGAGTTTTGCTTTTCCTTTTGTTCGGACGAAACGACGTGCGGATGTATGAAAGACTTCTTTTACCGATGATTTTCGTCGGGGGATTTGTTTTCCTGTTATTCTGGGAAGCGAAGGCGCAGTATTCGATTCTTTATTTCATATGCTTACTTCCGACCGCTGTGGAAGGCTGGTCGCTGATTCTTCCGAAAACGGACGATTATGAGGAAGAGTCGGAGGATGAAGACGATAACGGAGAGGATTCGGGCAAACGCAGGTCGAAGAAGGAGAAAGAGCAGAAACTCCATGTCAGACTTATCGACAGGGTCAAGAAGAATTTCTACGTATTCTGTGCGCTTTTACTGATTGTCGTGCTTTCGATTGCCTTTTCGGTAAAAGGAATTACGGCGGACATTACCGACGGCGATGCTGATTTTGAGCAGTATGTATCCGACAATTATGACTGGATTGAATGAAGTTATGTAAACCAACGCGTCGGCACGGTTACTGCGTAATGCCGTAAATCGATATGAAATATTATGTAAACCTACAGAAAGGCGGGTATTATGAGAGTATATACTTCTGCGGAAGAACTTATCGGAAGAACTCCGATTCTTGAGCTTACCGCAATCGAAAAGAAATATGATTTGAAGTGCAGGCTTTTTGCGAAGCTTGAGTTTATGAATGTGACGGGTTCAGCCAAAGACAGGGTTGCCAAGAACATGATTGAGGATGCCGAGAGAACAGGCGCACTCAAACCCGGCGGAACGATAATCGAACCGACGAGCGGAAATACCGGAATCGGACTTGCGGCAGTCGGTGTATCGAAAGGTTACCGTGTAATTATTGTTATGCCGGATTCGATGTCTGTAGAAAGACAGCTTCTTATGAAAGCATACGGAGCCGAGCTGGTGCTTACCGAAGGTGCAAAGGGAATGCAGGGCTCAATTGAGAAAGCGCGTGAAATTCAGGCGGCAAATCCCGGAAGTTTTATTCCGGATCAGTTCTCGAATCCTTCCAATTCTGCTGCACACAGAGAGACAACCGGGCCGGAGATTTATGAGGATATGGACGGTAAAGTCGATATTTTCGTGGCGTCAGTCGGAACGGGTGGAACGATTACCGGTGTCGGTGAGTATCTTAAATCAAGAAACAGTGAGATTAAGGTTATCGGTGTCGAACCGTTAAAGAGTAATCTTTTAACGGGCGGAAGTGCTGCACCGCACGGAATTCAGGGAATCGGAGCAAATTTCATTCCGGATGTATTAAACCGTGATATTCTTGATGAGGTAATAGATGTCAAAGACGAGGACGCTTTCACGACAGGAGGTCAGATAGGACGCGAGTGCGGAATTCTTGCGGGAATTTCATCGGGAGCGACGCTTTGGGCAGCCATAGAAGTTTGCAGGCGAGCTGACAGCGAAGGCAAAAATGTCGTTGCTCTTTTTACCGATACGGGAGAAAGATATCTTTCGTCGGAGATGTTTAAATAATCGTTAATAATCCGTGAAAATCCGGTGATATCGTGCATTATGTACGATAAAGCACGGAATACGGATTGCGAAAACGATTCATAAAAAGTATAATGTTGGGGACTTAAATTATTTTTTCGGAGGATTTTTAAATGAATGCTAAAAAAACAGGAGCAGTAATAACAGGAGTATTTATTGTATTAGTTTGTTTGCTTGTTATTGTGACGTCAATTAAGGTTGTACCGACCGGATATACCGGCGTACGTGCAAGAATGGGACAGATTTCCCAGAATACAATTTCACCCGGAATCACTTTCAAGATTCCTTTTATCGATTCGATTAAACTTGTTAACAACAAACAGCAGGATGTAACAATCGACGGACAGATCTGGTCGGAGACTGCTGAGCGTACAGCCCTTTATTATGAAGGTGTAACAATCACATATCAGATTTCCGCAGGACGTTCCGCATGGATTCTTGCAAATGTTTCGAATTACGAAGCAACACTGATTTCACCTTCACTTGTTTCTTCGGCTGTCAAATCGGCATCCAAACTTAAGACCAGTATCGATGCAACGAACCGTGGAATCATCGAGCCGGAAATCGCGAAGGTTCTTCAGACTTCTGTTGATTCAAAGTACGGTGCCGATACACTTACAATTATCAAAGTTGTAGTAAACGAAGCCGAATTCGAAGAAAGCTACAATCAGGTTATCGCTGAGAAACAGTCTGCACAGATTGAGTACGAGAAACAGCAGATTGAGAACCAGAAGGCAATTGACAAGGCCATTGCCGATGCAACCGTTAAGAAAACCGCAGCCGAGGCAGAAGCACAGGCTCTTTTAATTGAAGCACAGGCTCAGGCCGATGCGAACGAACTTCTCGAGAAATCACTTACACCCAACGTACTTGAGAACAAGAAAATCGAGAAATGGGACGGCAAACTTCCTTCGGTTACAGGCTCCGAAGGCGGCACAATCATTGATTTCGGAAGCGTTTCAAACGGAGCTGCGGCTCAGTAGTTTTTACCATAAAAAGCGGGCGGACAGCAGATTCGGTCCGTAAAAGCGTTTGACAAAAGCGCATTACCGGAGGCGTGAAATGGATACTGAAAAAGAATCTCTTCATTGTAATTCCACACTTAAAAGGACCTGGTCGGAAATCGATCTCGATGCACTTGTGCATAATTACAGAACACTGAAGGCAAGAGTCGGAGAAGGCGTTAAATTCTTAGGCGTAGTAAAAGCGGATGCATACGGACACGGTTCCGTCATGGTATCCAGAGCCCTTGAAGAAGCCGGCGCGGACTATCTTGCAGTCAGCAGTATTGATGAAGCGGTTGAACTCCGCGTAAACGGAATTAACATGCCGATTCTGATTCTCGGACATACTCCGAAGGAGCAGGTTGAGAACTTAATCGAAAATAATATCACACAGGCGGTCACATGCCGCGCCAAGGCTGTTGAGTACTCGGCGGAGGCAACGAGACTCGGTCGCGAACTTAAAATTCACATCAAGGTCGATACGGGAATGTCAAGGCTCGGGTACCTCGTAAACGGAGATTTCTTCGAAAACGGGGTAAAAGGCATAGCTGAGGCAATCAGTATGCCCGGGCTCAAATCGGAAGGTATTTTTACCCACTTTGCAATGTCTGATGAACCGGGAGAAGCCGCTGTGGAATATACAAAGAAGCAGTTCGGGCTTTTTACCTCGGTTATCGAAGCCGTAGAAAAGTCGACGGGAATCAAATTTGCCATAAGGCACTGCGCGAATACGGGTGCGGTCGCAAGATATCCGCAAACTTACCTCGATATGGTAAGACCGGGACTTCTTCTGTACGGCTACGGAGAATTTGCCGAAGAACTTGGTCTGAAGCCGGTTATGACGCTTAAAACGAACGTAAGCACTATCAAGACGTACCCTGCCGGTACGCTGATAAGTTACGGCGGAATTTACGAGACGGACAAGACGACGCGAATCGCGGTTCTTCCGTATGGATATGCGGACGGATTTTTCAGGGCTCTTTCGAATAAATGCAGCCTTATGACAGATGAGGGATTGGCCCCCCAGCGCGGTAAAATATGCATGGATATGTGTATGATCGATATCACGGGAATGCCCGGCGTTGAGGTCGGTTCGGAAGTCGAGATTTTCGGCCGTAATAATTCGATAAATGTAATGGCACAGATTGCAGGAACAATTCCCTACGAACTCACATGCGCGGTAAGCAAGCGTGTACCGAGATCGTATATCAGGAACGGGGAAGTTGTAGAAAGAGAACTGCTGTTACGAATGTAGTTTTGAATATGAATAGAAATAATAATGGCGAAGTATAATGCCGGTTTGACGCATTTTACTTCGCCGTTTTAAATAAATCAGATATCAAATCCGAAATAATTCTTCGCATTTTCGTATGAAACCCCTCTGACAATCTTTCCGAGAATCTCATAATCTTCGGGGAATTCGCCGTCCGATACAAGTTTTCCGAGGAAATCACAGAGAATTCTTCTGAAATATTCATGCCTTGTGTACGAAACAAAACTTCTGGAGTCGGTAAGCATTCCGACGAAAACACTTAAGTTGCCGAGAGATGCAAGTGAAGTAAGCTGGGCGAGCATTCCCGGTTTGTTGTCGTTAAACCACCATGCACTTCCGTGCTGAAGTCTGCCGGCGGCCGATGAATCCTGGAAGCATCCGATGACGGTGTCGATTGCGGCGTTCTCTACGGGGTTGAGACTGTAGACAATCATTCTCGGAAGAGCGTTGTCGCTGTTAAGCATATTGAGGAAATCGGCAAGTGCTGAAGCGGAGGTGCTTCCTTCTATACAGTCGAAACCGGTATTGGCTCCGATTGAAGCAAACATCGCGGAATTGTTGTCTCTTTTACATCCGTAGTGAAGTTGACTTGTCCAGTCAAGACGGACATATTCCTTATGAACAAAGCGTAAAAAGGCTGTCTGGAACTTTGCGAAGTCGGACTGCGACGGGATTTCGCCGGCAAGTCTTTTACCGAAAATATTCTCAATTTCATCTTCACCGGCAGGAGCCGAAACGACAGTAACAAGACCGTGGTCGGCAAGAACGCAGCCGTGGTCGTTGAAATAATCCATACGATTTGAAAGCACATCGCACAGCGATTTGAAAGAATCGATTGTCCGGCCGGATGCGGATTCAAGTGCAACTATATAATCCGTGTACGTCGGCGAGAGAAGATTCATCGCGTTGTCGGGGCGGAATGCGGGAAGAACTTTGACCGTAAAAGAATCGTCACCCCCAAGGACTTCATGAAATTCAAGACTGTCCGCGGGATCGTCCGTGGTGCAGAGCAGTTTCACATCTGAACTTTCAATAATACTTCTCGGAGTCATTCCTGCCAGCTTTTCGTTGCACATATCCCAGAGTGCGTCGGCATCCGATTTTTTGACGTATCCGTCGAAACCGAAGTATCGATTAAGCTCGAGATGACTCCAGTGGTAGAGCGGGTTGCCGACTGCCGTTTCGAGAACACGAATCCAGGCCGTAAACTTTTCTTTGTCGGATGCGTCGCCGGTAATGTACTTTTCATCGACTCCGCAGGAACGCATGTAGCGCCATTTGTAGTGATCGCCGCCGAGCCACAGTTCTGTGATGTTCTTAAACGGACGGTTGAGCGCAATCGCTTCCGCCGGGATGTGACAGTGATAGTCGATTATCGGCATCGTTTCGGCATATTCGTGATAAAGCTTCTTCGCAATATCATTTGATAAAAGAAAATCTTCCGTAAGAAAATTCATGGCAGCCTCCCTTAATTATCTTCATTCGTAAGTTTTGTCTCGTCTGTAGGTTTATCTATGTCTGTAAGTTTATCATCGTTCTCAAGCTTTGTATCATCTGTAATTTTATCTTCACCCGTAAGCTTAGCTTCGTTCGCCTGCGCAATCGGCTCGTATTTTTTCATGACATTTTCAATCATAAAAGAATCGAGCAGGCATTTGAATCCCGGAATCAGCACAATCAGAATCGGGAAAAGGAAAGTATTGTAAGCCCAGTACAGTCCGACAATTGCAGCCGCCCAGAACACAATCAGCCCGAGTGATTCCTTGAAATGCAGAAGCGTAATCATTACAGGGTAAAAGAGTGCGTGCTTCGTGCTCATCACAAATCTTGAAAGCCATGCAAACGCATAGGTGACGGTGCATAAAAGAAGCAGAATCAGAATATAGAAAAACCATCTCATTCCGAGACCGGCGGAACCCTGTCTGTAATAGAACACCGTGGCAAAAGTGAAAAGCGCTGAAACTGCAAGATAAACAAGTCCCATGATGACGCCCTGTTTGAAATTGTCCTTAAAAGATTTAAAAAAGTCTTTAAAAACGCGGTCTTCACCGTTTCGTACCGACTTAACCATCGCATAGTAAGCCGCGCAGGAGGCCGGCCCGATTGTGAAAACCGGAATCGAGCAGACAATCCAGAGAACACCGACCAAAACGATGTTCCAGAAAACGACAAGAAACTTATAAAGTTTACCGTTGTAATCGAATATACCCATGATACTCCTTTGCTATCATATTTAATAATCCGCCCGGTGAAACAGGAAAATTCACAAGCGGGCAAAATAACGAAAATCCTTGATGAATCGAGTGTCTTATATATTTACTTACCCTCAGAATACATTATAATAAATGTATTGAATTAAATAAATATATGGACAAAATAAAAGTATTTTTGTAATATAATCCTGTACTGATATACAAGTATCCTACATAAAAAGAAAAGTGTGAAGCATATGTACAATAATTTATGGGTAAGCTACGAAAAACTTGATTTTACTGGTAAAAGAGGCGAATTCTTAAGCGACTGTCTTTTAAATGTCCAAACCCGGGATGTTGACATTCATGACAGTATCGTTGCAAGCGCGGTCAGCGAACTTAGTCTTTTCGCCGAAATCGCAACAGGCGGGGCTTCCGGTAAAGGGAGTGACATTAATAAGTCCAAAGAAACCAAGAACGGACCGCATACAGAGCTTGTTTTAATTCCTTCGAAGAATTTGCCAGTCGGAAGTTATGAAATCGTTTCGGACGATAACGGCATCAGTGTAAGTGCCGGCAGCTCGGAAGGCCTTCTCTACGGTACGTTCAGGCTTATTGCGCTTATACGTTCGGGCGGTCTTTCCGGGGATGTTTCAATTTCCGAGATACCCGACAATCCCTTAAGAATGCTCAATCACTGGGACAATTTCGACGGCTCGATCGAGCGCGGATATTCCGGAGATTCTTTCTATTTTGAAGGCAACAGACTTGTCGTGAACGATCGTACCAAAGTTTTCGCCAGAGCCGTTGCAAGCGTCGGCATCAACGGAGTTGTCATCAATAACGTCAATGTCAAAGGTGAGGCATCATTCCTTATTTCCGATTCGCATTACAGAGAAGTACGCAAACTTTCGGAACTTTTCGCATCTTACGGAATCAGACTTTTCTTAAGCGTAAACTTTGCCCTTCCCATGGAGTACGGTCTGAACTGCGCCGACCCGTGTGACGAAATTGTCTCTGCATGGTGGAAAGACAAATGTGCGGAAATTTACAGAAACGTTCCGCTTCTCGGGGGCTTTCTGATTAAGGCCGATTCTGAAGGCAGACCCGGTCCTTTTACCTACGGACGCAATCAGGCTGACGGCGCCAATATGCTTGCCGAGGCGATTAAGCCATACGGCGGCCTGATTATCTGGCGCTGCTTTGTCTACAACTGCAAACAGGACTGGCGCGATTTAAAGACCGACCGTGCGAGAGCGGGTTACGATTATTTCCACGATCTCGACGGTAAATTTGCCGACAATGTCATTCTTCAGATTAAAAACGGCCCGATGGATTTCCAGGTGCGCGAACCGGTTTCACCGCTTTTCGGCGGCATGGAGCACACCAACGAAATGCTTGAAGTCCAGATTGCACAGGAATATACCGGCCAGCAGAAGCATGTCTGCTACCTGATTCCCTGGTTCAAGGAAATCTTATCTTTTAACACATACCTAAACGGAAACGCGACGGTTGCCGATATAGTTTCGACGCGTGCTTTGTCGAATCCTTACGGGGGAATGACTGCAGTGTGCAACACCGGCAACGATTTCAACTGGACAGGTCACGACCTGGCGGGAGCAAATCTCTACGGCTTCGGCAGACTTTCTTTTACCACGAATCTGTCCGCGGAGGAGATTGCGCTTGAGTGGATTAAGCTGTATCTTGCTCAGTCGGCTTCCGATACATATTACAATGACGGTCCCGGTAAAAGAATTACCGATACGGTTCTTTCGATTCTCATGCGCTCATGGCCGGTGTACGAAAAGTATACATCGCCGCTCGGAATCGGATGGATGGTTACGCCGCATTATCATTACGGACCGGATGTTGACGGATACGAGTATTCGCCGTGGGGTACTTACCACAAGGCTGACTGTCATGCGATCGGCGTTGAGAGGTCGGAGAGAGGAACGGGCTTTACGACACAGTACAGACAACCCAATTCGGACTTGTACGGGAATGTTGAAACTTGTCCGGACAATCTTCTCCTTTTCTTCCACAGAGCGGAATATACCCATGTTTTGCGAAGCGGAAAGACGATAATTCAGCATATTTACGACACGCATTATGAGGGCGCGGAGGATGCCGCGAAGATG